>NZ_AONB01000027.1:0-49650 GCF_000585235.1 Nitrincola nitratireducens
TTTTTTAAAACACTTAAATAAATGAATTTTAATGGTGATTTCAACCTGCTGAAAGCAATAGCTAAAAGAGCGTTGGACTATTTTCACTATCTCGACTAGAATACAGCCGGTTTGCCAACAGGTTTTGGCAAAATACAAAATTCTAAATAGCGAGGCGGGCCTCTGGTTTTGTCTCGCTTTTTTACAGCTATACTTCACACTTTGATTATTTTTTCAGCGCACATGCGGGGAGGTTCCATTGACGCGACCAGCCATTCTTGCTCTTGAGGACGGAAGTATTTTCAGGGGGATCGCGATTGGCGCCAACGGGGAGACGACCGGGGAGGTTGTGTTTAATACCTCGATGACGGGTTATCAAGAAATATTGACTGACCCTTCATATTGCCGTCAAATTGTGACGCTCACCTATCCTCATATTGGTAATACGGGTATCAACTCTGAAGATCAGGAGTCCAATCATATTTGGGTATCAGGTCTTGTCATCCGGGACTTGCCTTTAATGGCAAGTAACTTTCGCAGTGAAATGGCGTTGGATACGTACCTTTCTGAAAAAGGTGTTATCGCTATTGCCGATATCGATACACGTCGTTTGACTCGCTTACTACGTGAAAAAGGCTCATTAAATGGCTGTATTATGGCTGGTGACATTGTCGACGAGTCAATAGCTGTCGAAAAAGCTAAGGCATTTCCGGGTTTAAAGGGAATGGACTTGGCAAAAGAAGTGACAGTGGATCATTCCTATGAATGGACCTCTGGTGAGTGGAAGCTTGGTGTTGGTCATGTATCGCACGATGATCGAGAGCATGAGTTTCATGTTGTTGCCTACGACTACGGCGTTAAGCATAATATTTTAAGAATGTTGGCGAGCGCGGGTGTAAATTGACGGTTGTTCCTGCCCAAACGCCTGCAAAAGATGTTTTGGCCCTTAATCCTGACGGTGTATTTCTGTCAAATGGTCCTGGTGATCCAGCACCCTGTACCTATGCAATTGAAGCCATAGCTCAAATTCTTGAAACAAAACGCCCTGTATTTGGCATATGCTTAGGTCATCAGCTTTTAGCGTTGGCGTCAGGCGCAAAAACAGAGAAAATGAAGTTTGGCCACCATGGTGCAAATCATCCTGTTCAAGATATGTCGACGAACAAAGTCATGATCACCAGTCAAAACCATGGCTTTGCTGTGTCAGAAAGCGATCTGCCGAGCACACTTGTAGCAACACACAAGTCGCTTTTCGATGGCTCATTGCAAGGTATTGCCCGTACCGACTGTCCAGCTTTCAGTTTTCAAGGGCACCCAGAGGCGAGCCCAGGGCCACGCGATGTTGCACCCTTATTTGATCATTTTATTGATCTTATGCGTGCGCATAAACAAGCCTAAACAGAATCTAAGACAACTGGTTACTACAGATGCCAAAACGTACAGATATACAGAGTATTCTTATCCTTGGAGCAGGCCCTATTGTTATAGGTCAGGCATGTGAGTTTGACTATTCCGGTGCCCAGGCTTGTAAAGCACTGAGAGAAGAGGGTTATCGCGTTATTCTTGTGAACTCTAACCCTGCAACCATCATGACTGATCCGGCAATGGCTGATGCGACATACATCGAGCCCATCAATTGGAAAACAGTTGCCAAGATCATAGAGAAAGAACGTCCTGATGCCTTGCTTCCGACAATGGGCGGGCAAACAGCCCTTAACTGCGCGCTTGATTTAGATCGTGAAGGGGTTTTGGCTCAGTACGGCGTCGAAATGATTGGTGCTACGCAGGACGCTATAGATAAAGCCGAAGATCGGGAGCGTTTTGATAAAGCCATGCGCAGTATTGGCTTGGAATGTCCTCGCTCGGCCATTGCACATAGTATGGAAGAAGCACTGCAAGTTCTTGATTCTATCGGTTTTCCAGCCATTATTCGTCCTTCATTCACAATGGGTGGATCAGGTGGTGGTATCGCCTATAATCGTGAAGAGTTTATCGAAATCTGTGAGCGTGGCCTTGATTTGTCGCCGACCTCAGAGTTGCTAATCGATGAGTCATTGATTGGTTGGAAAGAGTATGAAATGGAAGTTGTTCGTGACAAGAATGACAACTGTATTATTATCTGTTCAATTGAAAACTTTGACGCTATGGGTGTTCACACAGGTGATAGTATCACCGTTGCACCGGCTCAAACATTGACTGACAAAGAGTATCAATTGATGCGTGATGCATCGGTTGCCGTTTTACGTGAAATTGGCGTCGAAACGGGTGGTTCTAACGTTCAGTTTGGTATTTGTCCAACCACTGGTCGGATGGTGATCATCGAGATGAATCCTAGGGTCTCTCGTTCTTCAGCGCTGGCCTCAAAAGCAACAGGCTTCCCGATTGCCAAGGTTGCGGCAAAACTAGCTGTAGGCTATACGCTGGATGAGTTGCAAAATGAAATCACGGGTGGACGTACCCCAGCTTCATTCGAGCCCTCAATTGACTATGTGGTTACTAAGATACCGCGTTTTACGTTTGAAAAGTTCCCACAAGCCAATGACCGCTTAACCACGCAAATGAAATCTGTTGGCGAAGTAATGGCGATAGGTCGAAACCAGCAAGAGTCTCTGCAAAAAGCGCTGCGTGGGTTGGAAGTAGGCGCAACAGGTTTTGATCCTATTATTGATTTGAATGCAGAGGATGCTAAAAGCGATCTTGTTAGAGAGTTGCAGCAGCCCGGCAGTGAGCGAATTTGGTATATAGGTGATGCGTTCCGTTTAGGCATGAGTGTTGATGAAATCTATAAGCTCTCAGGTGTGGATCCTTGGTTCTTGGTTCAAATTGAGGATCTCATTAAGGATGAAGCAAAGGTCGCTCAAAGCACCTTAACAGACCTAAGCAAAAATGATATTTATCGACTTAAACGTAAAGGTTTTTCAGATGCGCGTTTAGCGAAACTCTTAGGGGTTACTGAAAAGCAATTTAGAAAACAGCGTCATTCGTTCAATATCCGTCCAGTCTTTAAGCGAGTGGATACCTGTGCAGCTGAGTTTGCAACCGATACGGCCTACATGTATTCAACCTATGATGAAGAGTGCGAAGCCGCTCCTTCTGATCGTGAAAAAATCATGGTCATTGGTGGTGGTCCTAACCGTATAGGTCAAGGTATTGAGTTTGATTATTGCTGTGTTCATGCTGCATTAGCTGCGCGTGAAGACGGTTATGAAACAATTATGGTCAACTGTAATCCAGAGACGGTTTCAACGGATTACGATACATCTGATCGTTTGTACTTCGAGCCAATTACATTAGAAGATGTACTTGAAATTGTTGCAGTTGAAAAACCGAAAGGCGTTATCGTTCAGTACGGTGGGCAAACACCTTTGAAGCTGGCGGTTGCCCTCGAACAGGCGGGAGTGCCCATTATTGGAACACCGCCAGAGGCAATTGATCGCGCAGAAGATCGTGAACTGTTCCAGCAAATGCTAAAGCGTTTGGGCTTAAAACAGCCTGAAAATGCGACCGTACGCAGTTTAGAACAGGCCGTGATCGAGGCTGAGAAAATAGGGTATCCGTTAGTTGTTCGTCCATCGTATGTGCTAGGTGGTAGAGCAATGGAAATTGTCTATAAAGAGTCTGAGCTGCGCCAGTATATGCAAAATGCAGTTAAAGTCTCAAACGATGCGCCTGTGCTGCTTGATCACTTCTTAAATGCAGCGGTTGAAGTTGACATAGATGCCGTTTGTGATGGTAGTACCGTCGTTATTGGTGCGATTATGCAGCATATCGAGCAAGCAGGTGTTCACTCAGGTGATTCTGCTTGCTCATTGCCGCCGTACAGCTTAGCGGCAGATGTGCAGGATGCCATGAGAGATATGGTCCGTAAGATGGCCTTAGAACTCGGTGTTATCGGCTTAATGAACGTGCAGTTGGCTTATCAAAATGGTGAAATTTACGTCATTGAAGTGAACCCACGTGCATCAAGAACAGTTCCTTTTGTGTCCAAGTGTATAGGTGTTTCGCTTGCGAAAGTGGCGGCATTGGTAATGACGGGTAAAACCTTACCTGAGCTTGGTTTTACTGAGGAAATTGTTCCTAAATTCTTCAGTGTTAAAGAAGCTGTTTTCCCGTTCAATAAATTTCCAGGCGTTGACCCTATCTTAGGCCCAGAGATGAAATCCACGGGTGAAGTCATGGGGGTGGGTGCTAGCTTCGGTGAAGCTTTCATGAAGGCTCAAATAGGTGCAGGTGAGAAAATGCCTGTTAAGGGTAAAGCCTTTATCTCCGTTCGTGATGTAGATAAAGAAGCTGTTGTTCCTGTAGCGCAAGATCTTGTTGGATTAGGTTTCAAGTTGATCGCGACGTCGGGGACTGCCACTTTGCTTGAAAAGGCAGGTTTACAGGTTGAGCGTGTTAACAAAGTCATGGAAGGTCGTCCAAATATCGTTGATTTAATGAAAAATGGTGATATCGCCTATGTCATTAATACAACAGAAGGTCGTAAGGCAATCGCGGATTCAGCGGCTATCCGTCGTGCAGCGATTCAGCACAAAGTGCCTTATACAACGACTCTTGCGGGAGCGGCTGCTGTAACTGAAGGCTTGAAGTTTGGTGAGGAAAAGGTTGTTCGTCGCTTACAAGATTTGCATGCAGGAGTGTTTTCATGAGTCGTGTTCCGATGACGGTGGCCGGAGAGGCTGCTTTGAGAGCAGAGCTTGAGCAGCTTAAAACCAAAGATCGTCCAAAAGTAATTGCGGATATTGCTGAAGCGCGTGCACATGGTGACCTGAAGGAAAATGCTGAGTATCATGCCGCTCGTGAGCAGCAAGGTTTCATCGAAGGGCGTATAAGGGAGTTAGAATATAAGCTCTCTTTGGCGCAGGTTATTGATGTTTCTAAAATACCTCACACTGGAAAAGTGATCTTTGGTGTAACAGTGAGCCTTGTTAACCTCGATACTGATGAAGAAGTGTCTTATCAGATTGTTGGAGATGATGAGGCGGATATTAAGAAACAGAAAATATCCGTGAACTCACCCATTGCAAGAGCCTTAATTGGGAAAGAGGAAGGCGATGTGACGGCTGTCAACACCCCAGCGGGAATGACAGAGTATGAAATTACACGTGTGACGCACACGGTCTAAAACGTTTGTAGCCACCCCATTTTCATTTGGGGTGGCAATTATAAGTGATTCAGCGAGCTTATACTGAACGTATTAAGTTCGACAGTTTTGGGTTAGGTGCGCTTGATTTTCTGTACAACAAGGCTAAGTTGCCAATCTCTTGCACTAATGTCGCTTCGACAATCTCGCAAAGCTCTTGAATAAGCTGCTTTTTAAGTTGGCGATCTCCAACTGAGAAGCGCACTTTAATGAGTTCGTGATCCTCTAACGCTCGGTCAACCTCTAATTGGATGTTTTCGGACAAGCCATTGCCCGCGACCATGACAATCGGATTAAGTTGATGTCCAATCGTGCGAAAATGTTTTTTTTGCTCAGGCGTTAAGCTCATACTAAAATGTTTATCTCGTAATTCGGGTTGAGGCATTCTATGCCTAATAATTGTCAGAGTAGCATTCTACAATACTCACTGATGAGTGAGTAGTCGTGAAGCTTTAAAGTTAGCCCTTTCCGAGTTATTGGTTCTGTGTATTTGACCTGCTAGGACTGGAACGTTTACGGAATATGAGTATCTAAGTACTGATTGCAAACGAATTCAATCAACGTATCCATGGTATAGGTGGCTTTGCTGGGTCCTTTTATAAGGGGGGTTGTAATTTAAAATTAATCCCTCATATAGTTAGGCTGGCAGGTGTGCGTTGGTAGTGGGTTCGTTACAGCGTGGGGTGAGGTAAGGAGTGCTTTGCTTGTGTTGTTTTTCTGATCCTACTCCGTATTATCTTCGTAAAGGAATCAGTTAATAACGATAATGTACGAGAGTTAAGGCAGACGCAGCGCTCAATTAGATTAATTTATCAACTCGATTGATCAATTAGTCATAGGAAAATATCAGGTAGATCGAATGACCTGTGTTATGATGACTTTATGGTCATTAAAAAGATAAACTGAGGGTGGACCTTTGAACGATATGGCAAAAAACTTAGTGCTGTGGCTCGTCATAGCAGCGGTTCTTCTGACCGTCTTTAATAATTTCAGTACAGAGCCTGATGCCCGGACGCTGAGTTACTCAGAGTTTGTAACTGAGGTTCAGTCAGGAAGAGTCTCTAAAGTCGTGATTGATGGTTTTACAATCACTGGGCAAAGGCCAACGGGTGAAAGCTTTGTCACCATTAGACCAGCCGTGCAGGATCCAAAGCTAATTGACGACCTGTTAGCCAATAATGTTGCTATTGAAGGTAAACAGCCTGAGGGTCAAAGTATTTGGTCTCAGCTCTTGGTAGCGGCCTTCCCAATCCTGATTATTATTGCAATTTTTATGTTCTTCATGCGTCAAATGCAAGGCGGCGGCGGTGGCCGAGGCGGTCCAATGTCGTTCGGCAAATCCAAAGCTAGAATGATGAGTGAAGACCAAATTAAAACAACCTTTGATGATGTCGCAGGTGTTGAAGAGGCAAAAGAAGAAGTTGCTGAACTTGTTGACTATCTTCGAGATCCTGGGAAGTTCCAGCGTTTAGGTGGACATATTCCACGAGGTGTTTTGATGTCCGGTTCTCCTGGTACCGGTAAAACCTTGTTGGCAAAAGCGATAGCTGGAGAAGCAAAGGTTCCTTTCTTCAGTATCTCAGGCTCTGACTTTGTTGAAATGTTTGTCGGTGTCGGTGCATCTCGCGTTCGTGATATGTTCGATCAAGCAAAGAAACATGCACCTTGTATCATCTTTATCGATGAGATTGATGCCGTTGGTCGTAGTCGCGGCGTAGGTTTAGGTGGTGGTAACGATGAGCGTGAACAAACGCTAAACCAATTATTGGTTGAAATGGATGGATTCGAAGGAACAGAAGGAATAATTGTTATTGCTGCAACGAACCGCCCTGATGTACTGGATCCAGCGTTATTGCGTCCAGGTCGCTTTGACCGTCAAGTGCACGTCGGCCTGCCTGATATTCGTGGTCGTGATCAGATTCTCAAAGTTCATATGCGCAAAGTACCTCTGGGTGATGATGTACGCTCGGATTTGATTGCACGTGGTACACCAGGCTTCTCGGGTGCAGACTTAGCTAACCTTGTTAACGAAGCGGCACTGTTTGCTGCAAGAGAAGGCAAGCGTATTGTCGGAATGGAGCAGTTTGAGAAAGCCAAAGACAAAATCATGATGGGCGCTGAGCGTAAATCCATGGTGATGTCATACAAAGAACGGTTGAATACGGCTTATCATGAATCAGGTCATGCTATTGTGGGCCGCTTGATGCCTGAACATGATCCTGTATATAAAGTGTCAATTATTCCGCGTGGTCGAGCATTGGGTGTCACGATGTTTCTTCCTGCAGAAGACCGTTACAGCTTTAGTAGACAAGGCATTATTTCTCAAATATGTTCACTCTATGGTGGCCGTATAGCAGAGGAAATGACTCTAGGAAAAGAAGGTGTTACGACGGGGGCTTCGAATGACATTCAGCGTGCAACAACCTTGGCTCGTAACATGGTGACGAAATGGGGCTTAAGTGAGGAGCTCGGTCCTTTGCTGTATGCTGAAGAGGATGATGATCCTTTTGGTCGTGGCATGGGTGGTGGAGCCAAGGCTAAGTCAGAAGAAACTCAGCGTAGAATTGACGCCGAAGTTAAAAAGATTATTGACACTTGTTATGCAAAAGCCTATCAAATCCTCACAGATAACCGTGACATTCTTGAGACGATGACGCAAGCGCTCATCAAATATGAAACGATAGGCTCGAAGCAGTTAGATGAGTTGATGGCAAGAGAGCCAGTCACCGCGCCAGAGGGTTGGGATGAGGCAACTGAGCGATCCAATTCAGAGCCATCTAAGCCTTCTGCAGTTGAACCTGATTCTTCTGTACAAGCAGACGAAAAAGAGTCTGATTCTGATGATCATGACTTGACTGAGTCTTCTGATTCCAATGAAGATCAAGAGTCTCAGGGGGCAGGTGAGTCAGCAGGGCCTGTAGATCCTTGGACAGGAAAGCCTGGTTCAAAATAGAAATTGGCTTCTAAACAAATAAAAAGCTGGCTTAGGCCAGCTTTTTATTTATAAATTAGTTTTGTGTATTGCCAATACGTTGTGAGTGAGTGGCTAAGGCATCAAGATGAAATCAATCCAATGTGGAACTAAGAGGCTTGCTCTAGACGAGCCTAAGGTGATGGGAATATTGAATGTTACTCCCGACTCCTTCTCTGATGGTGGTCGTTACTATCGGGATGACTGTCTTTCTTTGGATGCAGTGCTAAGGCAGGCCAGAGAAATGGTGATGAATGGTGCTCAGATACTCGATGTGGGTGGTGAGTCGACTCGACCGGGTGCTGCCGAGGTGAGCGTCCAGCAGGAGTTGGATAGAATTGCTCCAGTTGTTGAGCGTTTAGTGTCTGAGTTTGATGTGGTCGTTTCAGTTGATACCAGTCAGCCAGTGGTGATGTCGGTCGCTGCTTCGCTTGGCGCAGGTTTGATTAATGATGTGAGAGCGTTGCGTGTAGAGGGGGCGCTTGAGGCTGTTGTTAAAGCAAAGCTACCTGTTTGCCTGATGCATATGCAAGGTGCGCCGGCTACGATGCAAGAAAAACCTGAGTATCAGAATGTTATGGATGATGTTTCGCATTCTTTGCTTAAATATGCCCGCCGTTGTGAAGAGGCCGGGGTGGCGAAAGATCAGATTATTCTCGATCCAGGTTTTGGTTTTGGGAAAAGTTTGGCGCATAATTTACAGCTCTTAAATCGTTTAGATGAGATTTGTGAGCTGGGTTATCCTGTGTTGAGTGGTACTTCAAGAAAATCAATGGTGGGTGCGATAACCGGAAAAGAACCTCAGCAGCGATTAGGGGGGAGTCTTTGCTCCGCTATTCTTGCTGTTCAAAAAGGTGCTTGTATTGTGCGTGTTCATGATGTGGCCGAAACTGTTGATGCTCTAAAGTTAATGAAAGCGGTTAGACGTGAAGCCTGGGAGGTGTAGTTTGGTACGTAAATATTTCGGAACGGATGGAATCCGGGGGGCTGTTGGTACCTTTCCTATTACACCCGATTTTGTTTTGAAGTTAGGTTGGGCGGCAGGTTGTGTGTTTGCGCGTGAAGGTCGTAGCAAAATTGTTATCGGCAAGGATACGCGAATATCGGGCTATATGTTTGAGTCTGCATTGGAGGCGGGTTTATCAGCGGCAGGTGTCGATGTTTTGTTGACAGGGCCTATGCCCACTCCGGCTATTGCGTATCTCGCTAAAACATTCCGAGCGGATGCTGGAATTGTCATTAGTGCATCTCACAATGCTTATCAAGATAATGGAATTAAGTTTTTTTCCTCTAAGGGGACTAAGCTTCCTGATTCAGTAGAGTTGGCAATTGAAGCGCAAATGGATTTAGCAATGACGACGGTGTCTTCAGATATGCTGGGTAAAGCAAAGCGTATAGATGATGCGGCAGGTCGTTATATAGAGTATTGCAAAGGGACGATTAATGGTGCTCTGAGCTTAAAAGGGATGAAGATCGTCTTAGATTGTGCGAATGGTGCAACCTACCATGTCGCCCCCTCTGTTTTTAGTGAGCTGGGTGCTCAGGTGATTGAAATAGCATCTTCACCGGATGGATTGAACATCAATAAAGAGTGCGGTGCTACAGATGTGGCTCGTCTGCGTAAAGCGGTTGTGAGTGAGTCAGCCGATATTGGTGTTGCTCTGGATGGAGATGGCGATAGGCTGATTCTTGTTGATCACACGGGTGCTGTAGTTGATGGTGATGAAATACTGTTTATCATTGCCATGATGATGCATCGGAATGGTGAACTGGCGGGTGGAGTTGTCGGGACGCTGATGTCAAATTTTGGTTTGCAAAAAGCATTTTCCGACTTGGACATTCCGTTTTTACGTGCAAATGTAGGTGATCGGTATGTGCTGGAGCTGTTGTCACAAAAAGGTTGGCTTCTTGGGGGGGAGGGCTCGGGTCATATAGTATGCCGTCATTTAAGTACAACGGGAGATGGAATTGTTGCAGCCCTCCAGGTTTTAAAGGCCATGAATGAGATGGGTAAAACATTATCTGACTTGAAGTCTCAAATGACTAAGCTTCCTCAAGTGATGATAAATGTTCCACTGCCTAAAGGTATTAATCCTCTAGAAATGCCAGCTATTCGTCATGAGGTGGAGAAAGCAGAACAAATCCTTAACAATGCTGGGCGTGTTTTACTGAGACCGTCTGGTACTGAGCCGCTTCTTCGAGTCATGGTAGAGGGTGTTGATTTTGATCAGGTGACACGTATAGCGACAGAGTTGGCCGAAAGTGTTGAAACTTATACGCGTAGGCTTGAAATCTAACAGAAACTCCGTTAATATTTGCGCCTCATTTGAAAAGGGAGCAACTCATGCGTAAAGCAATAGTGGCTGGTAACTGGAAAATGAATGGTTCTTTGGTGTCAAACGAATTGCTAATTAACGCAATTCTGAAAGGTGCTGATAAGCTATTGACAGATTCCGTTGATGTTGTATTATGCCCGCCCAATGTTTACCTGAGTCAGGTTGGTGAGTTGCTCAAGAATAGCTCTGTTATGTTTGGTGCGCAAAATATATCGTTGCATCAAGGTGATGGTGCTCATACGGGTGAAGTTAATGCTCGTATGGTTAAAGAGTTTGGTGCGCAGTTTGTTATTGTTGGTCACTCTGAACGTAGAGCAAATCAATATGAAACTGATGCAAATGTGCTTGATAAAATTAAGCATGCTCTTCACTATGGTGTAACTCCTCTTTTCTGTGTTGGTGAGACATTAGATCAGCGCGAAAGTGGTAAGGTTGAATGTGTTATATCCGATCAAGTGCTGTCAGTGCTTGAGGGTCTGACTGAGCAAGACGCAAGTAAACTTGTTGTAGCGTATGAGCCAGTCTGGGCTATTGGAACTGGGTTAACGGCGACGCCTGAACAAGCTCAAGAAGTGCATAGCTACATACGTAGTCTGTTTTCTTCTAAATATGGTCAGGGTATAGCTGAAAAAGTCCGTATACTCTACGGTGGAAGTGTAAATGCTACCAATGCATCAGATCTTTTTAAAATGAAAGATATAGATGGTGGATTGGTTGGTGGTGCATCTCTAAAAGCTGATGAATTCTTAGAGATATGTAGATCTTCTGCAGATCTCGTGGTGAGTGATTAAAATGATTGAAACACTGGTTCTTATCGTGCATGTACTGCTGGCTGCAGCGATTATCGCTTTAGTTCTGCTTCAGCAGGGCAAAGGCGCTGAAGCAGGTGCATCATTTGGTGGTGGTGCATCTCAAACTGTGTTTGGGAGCACAGGTTCCGGTAGTTTTATGGTAAAAATTACGGCACTAGCGGCAGCAATCTTGTTTTCCACAAGCTTTGCGTTAGCGTATTTCGCAAAGGAGCGGGCTGCGAACGTGACTGAGGTGGGTATTCCTTCAGCAAGCGTGATTGAATCTGCTGCTGAACGAAATCAGTTGCCTGTGTTAGAGGTACCAAGGTCTGCTGATTTGCCCTCAAGCGATATGCCGCAAGCAGATTGATAGTAACGTTTTAGCCGACGTGGTGAAATTGGTAGACACGCCATCTTGAGGGGGTGGTGAGCCTAGCTCGTGCCGGTTCGAGTCCGGCCGTCGGCACCATTTTTAAAGTTTTGATGCGGGGTGGAGCAGTCTGGTAGCTCGTCGGGCTCATAACCCGAAGGTCATAGGTTCAAATCCTGTCCCCGCTACCAATTTTAGCGTAAAGCTAATCGTTTATGAGTAAAGTAGATTTAACTGTACTGGTATAAACCAGTGTTTAATTTTATATACTTGCTCGCTTAGTGTGCAATTGCTATACTATTTGCACTGTGTTAGCTGCTTTCCATTTCATAATATTTAGAGACTATAAACGCTGCATCTTGTTTTTTAAGTTTGCGTGTTTTTTGCCTTAAGTATTATGGCAGTATGAAACGTAAAAGCCCCCAACGTGGGGCTTTTTAGTAGGCAAATTTAGGCTAAATGCCTGTCAGAAATGGGTCCGCGCGTGACCCATTTTTTGTTTCAGGGCAAAGGTCATAATGAGGTAGTGTGTGTCGGCAAAACTGAAACAACTGGAAACTCTAATTGGTCCAGCCGTAAGTTCGTTAGGTTTCGAACTTTGGGGTATTGAGTATCAATCCGCAGGTAAAAACAGCACTTTGCGAATATTTATAGACAGTCCTGATGGGATATCTGTTGATGATTGTGCAAAAGTGAGTCATCAAGTGAGTGGCGTCTTAGATGTTGAAGATCCAATCAAAGAGCAGTATCTCTTAGAAGTATCCTCGCCTGGTATGGATCGACCTCTTTATAGATTAGAGCACTATCAACTTTATGTTGGACATACTGTTCAAATTCGACTCCGTGTTCCTTTTGAAGGGCGACGCAAGTTCAAAGGTATACTAAATGGTACTGAGGGTGAAGACGTGTTGCTGGTTGTCGATGATGAGGAATACATACTTCCTTTAGATATCATTGATAAAGCAAACGTAGTGCCACAATTTTGACGTATTTATGATTTTGCAGATTCAAGTGAGACACAATAATGAATAAAGAAATTTTGCTGGTTGCAGAAGCGGTATCGAATGAAAAAGATGTGCCGAAAGGTGTTATTTTTGAAGCGATTGAAGTCGCACTAGCAACAGCAACCAAAAAACGTTACGACGAAGATGCTGACATTCGAGTCGTCATTGACCGCCAAACTGGGGACTATGAAACATTTCGTCGTTGGTTGGTCGTTGATAACTCTGCTGTACCAGCCTTGGGTACGGAGCTTACGTTGCAAGAGGCGGAAGAAATCAATGCGAATCTTCAGCCAGGTGATATTCATGAGGAGCAAGTGGATTCGGTTGCCTTTGGACGTATTGCCGCTCAAACCGCTAAGCAGGTAATTGTTCAAAAAGTGCGTGAAGCGGAAAGAGCGAAAGTTGTAGATCAGTACCGTGATCGTCAAGGGGAATTAATTGCAGGCACGGTTAAAAAGGTAACCCGTGACAATGTGATTATTGATCTAGGCAATAACGCTGAAGCTTTGCTTCCGCGCGAAAATCTTTTGCCAAGAGAAAGTTTTAGAATGGGTGATCGGGTTAGAGCTGTTTTGGCTGAGGTGCGTGCTGAAGGTCGTGGACCGCAGCTAATATTGAGCCGGACGAGCCCAGAGATGCTGATTCAGCTTTTCAGCATTGAGGTACCAGAAGTTGCCGAAGATGTTATTGAAATTCGTGCGGCCGCAAGAGATCCTGGTTCTAGAGCCAAGATTGCTGTTAAAACAAACGATGGGCGCATTGATCCTGTTGGTGCGTGTGTCGGCATGAGAGGCGCACGTGTTCAAGCCGTTTCCAATGAATTGGGTGGCGAGCGTGTCGATATCGTGCTTTGGGATGATAATCCCGCTCAATTAGTTATAAACGCCATGGCACCTGCTGAAGTTGCATCGATCATCATTGATGAAGACAGTCATTCGATGGACGTAGCCGTTGCAGAAGATGCCTTGGCGATGGCGATTGGTCGAAGTGGTCAAAACGTTCGTTTGGCAAGTGAGCTGACGAAATGGAAGCTTAATGTCATGAGCGAAGCGGAAGCTCAAGCAAAGCATCAGTCAGAAGTTGGCAATGTGATTCAGACCTTTATTCAGCACTTAGATGCCGATGAAGAGCTTGCGCAAATTCTGGTCGATGAAGGCTTTACCTCATTAGAAGAGGTTGCTTATGTGCCTGTCGACGAGATGCTACAAATTGTAGGCTTTGATGAAGACTTAGTTGAAACCTTAAGAGCGCGTGCTAAAGATGCGCTGCTTAATTTAGCTATTGCTTCTGAAGAGCAGTTGGGTGATGCAGAACCTGCTGAAGATCTTCTTAATATGGAGGGGATGGAACGCACACTTGCCTATCAAATGGCATCTGTGGGAATCATCACGATGGAAGATCTTGCAGAGCAATCAATTGACGATCTACTTGAGATCGAAGGCATCACAGAAGAGCAGGCCGCACAGTTAATCATGACTGCTCGTGCGCCTTGGTTTTCCGAAAGTCAGTAAATATCAACGGAGAAGAGGAACCCATTTATGGCAGAAGTAACCGTTAAACAACTTGCCGATGTGGTTGGTGTATCCGTTGAGCGATTGCTCAAGCAGATGCAAGATGCCGGTATCAAAGGTAAGAATGAAACATCTAATGTGACTGATGCTGAGCGCCAGTCACTGTTAAACTTTTTGAAAAAGTCTCATGGTGAGCAATCAACCGGAAATGAGCCGATCAAAATTACACTTAAGCGTAAAACAACATCGCAGCTGAAAGTTTCAGGTGCGTCAGGAAAGCGTAAAACGGTCAATGTCGAAGTGCGTAAAAAACGCACATATGTGAAGCGCGATGAGCTTGAAAATCAAGCGGCTCAAGATGCCCAGCCAACGGCTCCTGAAGTCGAATTGCCCATTGAAGCTGCAGTGACAGAGATCGCCGTTAACGCTGCTGTTTCCAATACTGTTGCCCCTGTAATAGAAGAGCAAGTTGCCATCACTGAGTCTGTTGAGCCAGTAATGTCAGACGTAGTTGAGCCCGTGTCCGAAGAAAAATCCGCAGGAGTGGAATCAGCTCGCAACGAAGTGGCTTCTAATACAGATGATGCAGTTCCTGTTAAAAAGCAGCGTGCGGCTGATGATGCATCATCTGATAAAGAGAAAAAAGCACCTTCTAAAACGAAAGATGCGCGTGGTAACAAGGAACGAGGCCGCAATAAAGATGCGGATGAAATCCCTAGGCGTGGTAAGCCCATTGCGGCAAGAGCGCCTTCGGTTGGCGAGGAGGAGATGCCTAGAGGTACTCGTCGTCCAGGTAAAAGTCCAAAACGTGCAAATGCACGTGGACGAGTTCAGAACCAGCATGGCTTTGAGAAACCGACAGGTCCTGTCGTACATGAAGTGACCTTGCCAGAAAGCATTACAGTTGCCGAGTTGGCAAAGAAAATGTCTGTTAAGGCGGCTGAAGTTATCAAAGTTATGTTCAAAATGGGGGCTATGGCCACCATTAACCAAATTCTTGACCAAGATACAGCTATTTTAGTTGTTGAAGAAATGGGTCACAAAGCAACGGCGATGCAAGAAAATGCAGTTGAGGATGCGTTGCTTGAAAGCATGCAGGCTCACGAAGGCGAAGAAATGCACCGTGCACCGGTTGTGACAGTGATGGGTCACGTCGACCACGGTAAGACCTCTTTGCTTGACTATATACGTAAAGCTAAAGTCGCCGCAGGTGAATCAGGTGGGATTACTCAGCACATAGGTGCGTACCATGTTGAAACTGAGAATGGCATGGTGACCTTCTTGGATACACCTGGACATGCTGCGTTTACTGCGATGCGTGCGCGTGGTGCCAAGCTTACGGACATCGTAATCTTAGTCGTTGCGGCTGATGATGGTGTAATGCCACAAACAGAAGAGGCCATTCAGCACGCGAAAGCGGGCAATGTGCCGATTGTTGTTGCGGTGAATAAGATTGATAAGCCAGATGCGGATTTAGACCGCGTGCGCAGTGAATTGGCTCAGCGTGATGTTATTTCAGAAGAATGGGGCGGTGATGTGCAGTTTGTGCATGTTTCGGCAAAAACCGGTGAAGGTATTGATGCGCTGTTAGATGCAGTCCTTCTTCAGGCGGAAGTATTGGAACTAAAAGCCATACCTACCATTCCTGCTACCGGGGTTGTCGTTGAGTCTCGTTTAGATAAAGGTCGTGGATCTGTTTCCACCTTATTGGTACAAAACGGTACCCTTCGCAAGGGTGATATCGTTTTGGCGGGCCTCTATTACGGCCGTGTGCGTGCCATGTTGGATGAGAATGGTCGCTCAGTAGACACAGCAGGGCCTGCTATCCCCGTCGAAATTCTCGGCTTGGATGGAACGCCAGATGCTGGTGATGAGTTTGCCGTTGTGTCTTCTGAGAAGAAGGCGCGTGAAGTGGCGTTGTTCCGTCAGGGCAAATTCCGTGAAGTTAAACTGGCTCGTCAACAAAAAGCGAAGTTGGAGAACTTGTTTGCAAATATGCAAGCAGGTGATGTTAAGTCACTGAATATTGTTCTTAAAGCCGATGTTAGAGGTTCTTTGGAGGCCTTAACACAGTCTTTAGAAGATCTGTCGACAGACGAAGTGAAAGTTAATATCGTGTCCAGTGGTATTGGTGGTTTTGGTGAAACCGATGCGAACCTGGCGTTAGCTTCATCAGCAATTTTAATTGGTTTTAACGTCCGTGCGGATAACCAAGCCAAAGCGATTGTTGAACGTGAAGAGCTTGAACTTCGTTATTACAGTGTTATTTATGACATCATTAACGATGTGAAACAAGCAATGGCCGGTCTGCTCTCACCTGAATATCGTGAAGATATCGTAGGTATTGCTGAAGTGCGTGATGTATTCCGTTCGCCGAAGCTGGGTCAGATTGCTGGCTGTATGGTTATCGAAGGAACGGTGTACCGTAACAAGCGCATCCGGGTTCTACGTGACAACATTGTTATTTATGAAGGTGAATTAGAGTCTTTACGTCGCTTTAAAGATGTTGTTTCCGAAGTCAGAAATGGCATGGAGTGTGGTATCGGCGTTAAGAACTACAATGATGTTCGTGTGGGTGACCAGATCGAAGTCTTTGATACCATCGAAGTGAAACGTACTTTATAACGGAGAACTATGGCTCGCGAATTTAAACGTACCGATCGAGTGTCCGACCAGATCCAGCGGGATCTGGCGATGCTGATTCAGCGCGAAATTAAAGACCCACGCTTAGGCATGGTGACGATCAGTTATGTCAAAGTCAGTAAAGACCTTGGTTATTCTGATGTTTATATAACCGTTATGCCGTTAGGTGATCAGACGCAGGAGCTTGCTTTAGAGCAATCTCTTGCGGTTCTAAATCATGCCGCTGGTTTTTGCGCAAAGAATTATCGAAAGGCATTAAACTAAGAGTGATGCCGCAATTGCGGTTTCACTTTGACGCCAGTGTTGACCGAGGCCGTCGTTTGCACAGTTTGATAGAGCAAGCCTATCAGCAAGAGCAAAAACGGGTGGTGCCTGACACGGATTCAGACAAGCCCGAGGAGTAAGCTTTGGCTCGTAAACCAAAAGGCCGTCGTATTGACGGCATTTTTTTATTAAATAAGTCGGCGGGCATGAGCTCTAATAAAGCGCTGCAGCAGATCAAGCATCTTTATGGGGCTGAAAAAGCGGGGCATACCGGTGCGCTTGATCCTTTAGCAACAGGTATGTTGCCTATCTGCTTGGGTGAAGCGACTAAGTTTTCTCAGTACCTGCTCGACTCTGATAAATCCTATGTTACGACCGCTAAATTAGGTGCTCGAACAACGACCAGTGATGCCGAGGGTGAGGTGATTGAAACTCGTC
The DNA here is from genome assembly GCF_000585235.1 of Nitrincola nitratireducens. Classification (NCBI taxonomy): domain Bacteria; kingdom Pseudomonadati; phylum Pseudomonadota; class Gammaproteobacteria; order Oceanospirillales; family Oceanospirillaceae; genus Nitrincola; species Nitrincola nitratireducens. Next base: position 17,451 of record NZ_AONB01000027.1, read on the forward strand.
CAGTGCCAGATAACTTAACAGCAGGCATTGTTGAGGCCTTACTTGTTGAGCATTTTACCGGTGAGATAGAGCAAGTCCCGTCTATGTATTCGGCTTTAAAATTGAACGGTCAGCCCCTATATAAACTGGCTCGTCAGGGCATTGAAGTTGAAGTTAAATCGCGTAGGGTGACCATTCATAGCATACGCTTGCTGGATCTGAGAGAGGATGAGCTTGATCTTGAAGTAAGTTGCTCTAAAGGAACCTATATACGCAGTATTGTTGAAGATTTAGGACAGTTGTTAGGCTGTGGAGCTCATGTCAAAGCTTTGCATCGCTTATCGACTGGGCATTTCACCGTTGATATGATGCGTACTCAAGCTGAATTGCAAGCTTATATTGATGAGCAAATGTCCGAAAATCCAGAGCAAAGTTACATACAAAATGCTTTGGATACGTTATTATTACCGGCTTGGAGTGCGATTGCTGACATCCCTGAACTCACCCTAAGTGCTGATCAAACAGAAGAGATTCTGTATGGTCGTCGAGTTCGTCTTGATGTAGCCGTGTCTTCAGAGTTTCGGTTGTTTGATAGGCCCACAGGCCGTTTTTTAGGCTTGGGTGAAACAGACGAAACGGGACTTTTAAAAGGCAAACGCCTCATCCGCAGTGATGACCTATAAAATATGCTGTGATTGCCGCGGCCGTCACAGCTTTGACGCAGTTCTGGAAATATGCCTGGTTCTGCGCGTCTATTAACCAGCAACCCTTGGGTTGTGAGCATATTGTTAAGGAGATTCAAATGGCGTTAAGCGTTGAAAAGAAAGCAGAAATCGTTGCAAGTTATGCGCGTGCAGAAGGTGATACAGGTTCTCCTGAAGTACAAGTCGCTTTGTTAACTGCAAATATTGAAGGTCTGCAAGGTCACTTCAAAACCAACAAGCAAGACCACCACTCACGTCGTGGTTTGATTCGTATGGTAAACCAACGTCGTAAGTTGTTGGACTATTTGAAGAGAAAAGATGTTGACCGTTACCTTAAGCTGATTGGCCGTTTAGGTCTGCGTCGCTAAGATACCGTGTTACCTCGGGGCCATACAGTGTATGGCCCTATTTTTATGGTCAGTCCTGAATGTATATGAATCATCCGGCCTGTACTCAGATAATGACTGGACAGTCTTTATCTGAGTACTGGTCAAAAGAAGGGTATGATTGAATCGCTCAGCACTGATCTCAGTTTTGTTAAGGAGAATTTATCGTGCAAGCGATTACGAAAACATTCCAGTTTGGTCAGCAAAGCGTTACGTTAGAAACAGGCAAGGTTGCACGTCAAGCAACTGGCGCTGTGATGGTCACTATTGATGAAAAAATTCAGGTTCTTTGTACCGTTGTCGGTGTAAAAGAGGCTAAGCTAGGACAGGATTTTTTCCCGCTGTCTGTTCATTATCAAGAGCGTTACTACGCCGTCGGCCGTATTCCAGGTGGCTTCTTTAAGCGCGAAGCACGTCCTACGGAAAAAGAAACCCTCACTTCACGTTTGATCGACCGTCCAATTCGTCCTTTATTCCCTAAAGGCTTCATGAATGAAGTTCAAGTTGTCTGCCAGGTGATGTCCGCTGATGTTGGTACGGACTCGGATATTGCGGCCATGATTGGTACCTCTGCTGCTCTAGCGATCTCTGGTATTCCATTCGAAGGTCCAATTGGTGCCGCTCGCGTTGGTTTCACAGAAGAGCGCGGTTATATCTTAAATCCAACCTATGCAGAGTTAGCGGATTCTGAACTTGACATGGTTGTAGCGGGAACCTCTGATGCAATCTTAATGGTTGAATCAGAAGCAAAAGAATTAACGGAAGACGAAATGCTGGGTGGCGTATTGTTTGCGCACCAAGAGTTCCAAGTGGTGATCAATGCGATCAATGAGTTAGCAGCTATTGCGGCTAAACCCACTTGGGATTGGACACCCGTTGAGAAAGACTTGAGCTTGACTCAGCAGGTCAAAGATCTTTTGGGCGCGCGCTTGAATGATGCGTACCAAGTAGCAGATAAAGTGCTGCGCCAAGATACAGTACGTGCTTTGCGTGATGAAGTCGTTGCGACTTTGGCTACGGATGCAGAAACAGCGCCATCGGCTGATGCGGTCAAGAAAGTCTTCTCTTCTGTTGAGAAAGAGACCGTACGTGATCGTATCTTAGAAGGTCAACCTCGTATTGATGGACGTGATACCAAAACGGTTCGTCCAATCAGTGTTGAAATTGACACGCTCAAAAGCGTTCATGGTTCATCTTTGTTTACACGTGGTGAAACTCAGGCAATCGTGACCTGTACCCTGGGTACAAACCGTGACATGCAGATCATCGATGCTATCGAAGGTGAGCGTAAAGACGGTTTCATGCTGCAGTATAACTTCCCATCCTACTCCGTAGGTGAGGCTGGCCGTATGGCAGGTCCTGGTCGTCGTGAAATTGGACATGGGCGTTTGGCGCGTCGTGGTATTCAAGCGGTATTGCCGTCGAATGAAGATTTCCCGTATGCCATCCGTGTTGTATCTGAAATCACTGAATCCAATGGTTCCAGCTCAATGGCATCTGTTTGCGGTGCATCACTTGCATTGATGGATGCGGGTGTTCCGTTGAAAGCGCCTGTTGCGGGTATTGCCATGGGCTTAGTAAAAGAGGGTGAGCGCTTTGCAGTGTTGACCGATATCCTCGGTGATGAAGATCACTTAGGTGACATGGACTTTAAAGTTGCAGGTACTGATAACGGTATCACGGCTCTGCAGATGGATATCAAAATCACAGGTATCACTGAGCAAATTATGGAGATTGCGCTGGAGCAGGCTTTAGACGCTCGTAAGCATATTCTGCGTGAGATGGCGAAGGTCATTGGTTATAGCCGTCCTGAGTTACCAGAGAATGCGCCTGCCATGACTCAGATTAAAGTAAATCCAGAAAAAATCCGTGACTTGATCGGTAAAGGCGGTGCGACTATCCGTGCTTTAACTGAAGAGACCGGTGCGGCGATTGATATTGAAGACGATGGTACAGTTCGTATTTATGCGGCTAGCCGTCCTGCTGCAAAAGCCGCTCTTGAGCGTGTATTGGCAATCACGGCGGAAGCTGAAGTTGGCAAAATCTATGAAGGTACCGTTGTTCGTATTGAAGAGTTCGGTGCGTTTGTGAACATTCTCCCTGGAAAAGATGGCTTAGTTCATATCTCTCAGATCGCTAACGAGCGTGTGAAGGCCGTAACGGATTACATCAACATGGGTGATGTTGTTAAAGTCAAAGTGTTGGATGTTGATGTTCGTGGACGTATCAAGCTTTCTATGAAAGATACGCTTGAAGATGAGTCTGTTGCTGGTTAATTCAGTAGCCTCTTGCGTCTAAATAAAAAACCTCACTCCTTGGAGTGAGGTTTTTTTATGAAAAAAACGCTGTTTTACGAATTGTCTTGAGAGAGTGTGTAGAGTCTAAAGCCAAAAATAGTGATAAGAATTGAACAAAAATCAATCACAAGTGATAGCAGGATACTAATGCCTGATGAGCCAACGGCTTTTTCTATTAGCATTTGCAGTAGAAAGAGGGAGACAAAAATAAATAAATAGCCTTGCAGCAATGTCCAGAAAAACTCTTTAGACTGCCCCCAGCTTTGCTTAAGGGATGTACTTGCCCCTTTGCCCTCTAGCACGCAGATATAGTCTGCAAACGAAAGGCGCACACCGATAAATACGCCGGGAATGATGAGCATGATCAACCCCGCCATCACCGCCAACCCATTCAGAAGGTAGGTGATCAGTAAGCGCCCCCAGCTACTAATTCCAAGACTAATGGCCTGTAAGGTGGGCAGAGGGTTGCCATCAAGAACCGATTTCATGTAAAAAATGGTTGCCCCCCAGTACAGAGGTAAAAGCGCCAGTTCTAACAGACCGATGAAGACAAAGCTGGATGGGAGTGCCTCCATTTCATCACTGATTTGCCCCATCATACTGAATTTTAGAAGCGCTAGAATAAGTAGAAACGGTAGTTGAATCGCAGCTAATGCCACTAAATGTGATTTGAAAAAGAATAATGCCTGACGCAAGTATTCAAGGGTCATATGGAATCCTTCTGTTTTTTTGGGGCTTGCAGAGTTAAGAGTTTAAAGTGGCCGTTGTCAGCAAAGAGTTTAACATCTCTAAAATACGACACGGCGAGTTTTTCTAAAGCGATGTGTTGGTTCACAACAAAACATGCAATCCCGTTGGGTTTTAACAAGCGCGCCGTTTGGTTTAAAAAACGTTGCGTTAATTCAGATGATGTTGAAAAGCCTGAATGGAAGGGCGGATTGCAGACCACAAGATCAAAAGCGTTGCTTGGCAGTTGAGCGCCGGCATCGGAAGGCACAACCTGTCCTTTATTGCCCAGAGCGATCAGGTTTTCACTGCATGCCAGCAATGCGGCGGCATTATTATCTGTACTGGTTAATTGAATTGGGTAGTGGGCCAGCTCAATGCTTAGATATCCAAAACCACAGCCCAAATCGAGTACGGAACCCTGTATTAATGAAGTATCACCTACCATATCAGGCAATTGATCGATTAGGAAGGCGCTGCCTTTGTCGATTTTTTGCCAGCCAAAGATTCCAGGCTTGGTATAGTAGGTTTTACCATTGTCGAAGGATTGAGCGCGCAGTTCTGCGTAGTTTTGATCGTCAAGCCAGTCGGTATCTGATGTCTGATGGCTTTTGATATGCTCAGACACCCACACACTGCCATTCACTTTACGTTCGACTAAGGGCGTTTGGAAAAGACTGGCCGTTTTACGGCTGAATGTTTTGATGCCTTCTGATTTGTCACCAATTAGAATCAAACACCCATTTTTCTTTAGTAAGCGAAAGGCTTGATTGATGAGATGGTGAACTAGAGGCTTCTCTTTTGAAATACGATAGACGATGCGATCAAATGAAGCATCCGAATGTGTATACAGTGTAAAGTCACCAAATGTGCAAGACCAGCCAGCGCGTTGCAAACTGAGAAATAGGTCGTATCGATTACAGACGACGTCGACGTTTGGGGGGCTAAGGGACACATTGGAAGGCGTATTTTCGTCGGCGAGCCATAGTGTGCGCCCCTGCGATTGAGTGTTCAGGTATTGCATCACCTGTTGAAATGCAAAATCAACGCGCTGCATTGTCTGTCTCAGTTCTCTCTAGGTTAACGTCACGAACTTCCTCTGGTGTAAGCTCTCGATACTCACCGGGCAAAAGGGTTTCATCCAGCTCGATGCGGCCAATTCGTTGGCGGTGCAGTGCCGTCACACGGTTTCCTAACGCTGCAAACATACGCTTGACTTGATGGTAACGCCCTTCTGTGAGTGTCACCCAGCAGTGAGTTGCATCAATGCGTTCAAGGTGAGCAGGCTTTGTGCGTTGTTTTTCCCCCTTGAGGAGAAGGCCTTTTTCAAAATGCACTTCAGCCTTTGCATCCAGCGGATCGGCAAGGCTGACATGGTAGAGTTTATCTGTTTTGTGTTTCGGAGAGGTAACCTGATGCGACCATTTTCCGTCGTCGGTGAGCAGCACTAAACCTGTAGCATCTATGTCTAAACGTCCAGCAATGTGCAGTGCATTTGCTCTTGGAGAGTCAATAAGCGTAAGTACAGTTGGGTGGGTTGGATCGTCCGTCGCGCAGACATAATCGGCAGGCTTATGTAGCATGATATAGAGCGGGCGAGGCTGAGAGAGTAATGTACCCTCCACCTCGACTTCATCGGTCTCTAAAATATGCCGCCCCGAGTCGCGCTCAGGTTCACCATTAACAGATACCAACCACGCATGAATCAGTCGTTTAACATCTTTGCGAGATTGTCCGGTGGCTTGAGCTAAATATTTGTCTAAACGCATAAGGCCTGCTAATTTTTCGAAAAAAGAGAGTATACCTTATCTTAGAATACAGCCAATATCCCTAAAGTTTGTCCCATGAAAGTCATGACCGTTTAGGCTAAAATAGCAGTTCTTAACCGATAGATTGAGGTGGCTGTGAAACTCTTTGTTGATAACCTAACCCATGTTGACTTTTCATACCTTCACCCCCAGCGTGGTTTGGTGGGAGAGTCTTGGGAAGCACAGCTCATCTTAAAAGGTAAGCTCGATGATCAAGGCATGATATGTGATTTTGGTACGGTAAAAAAGCGTATTAAGGCTTGGCTGGATAGTCATATTGATCATATGTTAGTGGTCGCACGTGATATGGCGTCACTGAAGGTGTCTCAAGATGAGCTGGACACAGAAGTTGAATGGTTGTATCCAGACGGGGAGCGTTTCTTTTGTAAGGCACCGCATCAAGCGATTGCACTGCTGCCTGTTGCAGACATTACACAAAAAACGGTGGCAGGTTGGGCTCAAGAACAGTTGTTGGCCTTGTTTCCTGAACAAGTTGAAAGTGTTGAAATCCACTTCGTTGCAGAAAAAATAGAAGGGGCTTTTTATCACTATAGCCATGGACTGCAGCAGCATAAAGGAAATTGTCAGCGTATTGCGCATGGTCACCGTTCTCGTATGGAGGTTAAGCTCGATGGTAAGCGTCGACAAGACATTGAGCTGTATTGGTCTCAGCAGTTTGCGGATATTTATATTGGCACGTTGGCGCACCGAGTAGAGTCCATTGAAGGCGTCAATCGATATGAGTATGTAGCACCTCAAGGGGCTTTTCAGTTGGAGTTACCGGCTCGCTATTGCTATGACTTGACAACTGAGACAACCGTAGAGCAAATAGCGCTACATCTGGCTGAACAGATAAAGGATGAGTATTCAGAGTATGAGGTGGAGGTTCGTGCATTTGAGGGTGTTGGAAAAGGCGCGATCGTTGTAATCGACTAAAGAGGTTTTATGCTTGGTGTCGGTCAGCCATCACGTTTTCGATGGCTGACCAGAGAGGCTGTTAGTCGCGCTCTACTGCAAGCGCTGTTCCCATGCCGCCACCAATACAAAGCGTAGCAAGGCCTTTTTTCGCATCTCTACGTGCCATTTCGTGCAGTAATGAAACGAAAATACGGCATCCTGATGCACCGATTGGATGCCCTAAAGCAATGGCGCCGCCGTTGACATTGACTTTGCTTGTATCCCAGCCTAAGTCTTTGTTTACAGACATGGCTTGCGCAGCAAAGGCTTCATTGGCTTCAACTAGGTCTAAGTCATCGACCGTCCAGCCTGCTTTTTCAAGTGCTTTTTGGGTTGCACAGATAGGGCCAGTACCCATGATTGCAGGGTCAACGCCGGAAGAAGCGTATGCAGCAATGCGTGCAATTGGCGTCAGGCCTAAGGCTTGTGCTTTTTCAGCCGAGCACACGATAACAGCGGCTGCACCATCATTGATTGTGGAGCTGTTACCCGCGGTGACCGTGCCATCTTTCTTAAAGGCAGGGCGTAACTTTTCCAGCATATCAATTGTGCAACCAAAGCGGGGTTGTTCATCTGTGTCAAACACAACGGGATCACCTTTGCGTTGAGGAATCAGCACTGGAATGATCTCGTCTTTGAAACGTCCAGCCGTTACTGCCGCTTCTGCTTTATTTTGGGATGCGAGTGCAAATGCATCTTGTTCTTCACGCGTAAACCCGTACTTCTCAACGATGTTTTCTGTCGTAATGCCCATGTGATAGTTGTTAAAGGCGTCCCATAAACCGTCTTGGATCATGGAGTCGACCATCTTCCAATCCCCCATGCGGGCACCATTACGAGAGTTAGGCAGTATATGTGGAGATTGGGACATGCTTTCTTGACCGCCAGCGATGATCATTTCGGCATCGCCGCAACGAATTGCTTGAACCGCCATTTGAATGGCTTTTAGGCCAGAGCCGCAGACTTTATTGATGGTAATTGCAGGAACTTCTTGTGGAATGCCGGCATGAATAAGTGCCTGACGAGCTGGGTTTTGCCCACAGCCAGCGGTTAACACCTGACCAAAAATGACTTCATCTACTTCCGCAGGGTTAATCGCATGCTTGTCGAGTAATCCTTTAATTACCGTGGCGCCGAGTGTGGCAGCAGGCAAGGAAGCAAGAGAACCATTGAATGCGCCTACAGCCGTTCGGCCAGCAGCAACAATTACAACTTCGCGCATGGGTATTCCTCATGAATTGGTAAAAATATCCTACACCGATTCATGCTCGCGTATGATGTTAAGAAAGTAAATCAAACGCCGAGCATTTCGCAGCGATAAACTATGATGTCTAACCGCTATGTGGGTATCTCGGCAGACCCTTTGAGTCTGCGCGAAATACAGCCGTTCTGTCAAGGTGGATGCTGATTAGAAATAGATCCGAAAGATATTTTAAGTGGGCTTTTTAAAGATCAATCTCGACGTTATCGATCAAGCGGGTATGCCCCATGTACGCGGCAGCCAAAATAACCAGTTTAGTATCATCGGCCTGTGCAGCAAGTAAATCTTCCTGTCTGACTATTCGAAGATAGTCGCGCTTGAATCCTGCCTTTTCGAGAAGGGTGAGGGCAGAGTCTTCCAACTCTCTATATGAGCGCTCTCCTTGATGTATCTTATCAGAACATGCCAATAAAACTTGATGCATTTGACTGGCGGCGGTTAATTCTTCGGCAGATAGATATCCATTACGAGAACTTAATGCTAAACCGGAGTCTGCACGGACAATTGGAATGCCCACGATTTCAATTGGGATGCATAAATCCGCAACCATTTTTCGGATAACACGTAACTGCTGAAAGTCTTTTTTGCCAAAAAAAGCTATGTCTGGCTGTACAATGTTAAACAATTTACAAACAACGGTTGCAACCCCGACAAAATGCCCGGGTCGGCTATGTCCACAATAGAGTTCGGAGAGTCCAGGGACTTCGACAAGTGTTTGTGTGTTGCGGCCTTCGGGATAAATTTCCTGATCGGAAGGGGTGAATAAAAACGAACAACCTGCTGACTCAAGTTTGAGTTTGTCTGCATCGAGTGTACGCGGGTATTTATCTAAATCCTCATTTGCACCAAATTGCAGAGGGTTTACAAAAATACTGGCGACAACTATGTCTGCTTTTTTGACGGCTTCCTCAACTAAACGTATATGACCCGCATGAAGGTTACCCATCGTGGGCACCAGTGCAATGCGCAGACCTTGACGACGTAAGGGCGTTAAAACAGAGCGTAGCTCGTCGATTGTTATAATAGTTTGCATGGCTTAGAAACTCTGTGCTTCGCTCGGAAAGGTGCCATTCTTGACCTCATCGATGTAGCGCAAAATAGCGCCTTCAATGCTACTGCACCCTTCCATGAAGTTTTTAGTAAATTTAGGTCTACGTCCAGGTGTGATGCCTAACATGTCATGTAAAACAAGTACTTGAGCGTCAGTCGCAGGGCCTGCACCAATGCCGATAACAGGGATGCTTGCATTGCGGGTGATTTCTTCAGCCAAGAGTGATGGAACGCACTCAAGCAATAGAAGCTAGCGCCAGCTTCCTCTAAGCGTCGAGCATCCTCAATCATTTCAAGTGCCGAGGATTTATCTTTCCCTTGAACTTTGTAGCCACCTAGTTTGTTCACCGCTTGAGGGGTTAAGCCTAAGTGAGCACAGACAGGGATTCCACGAGTAGCAAGCATTTCGATGCTCTCTGCGAGCCATGCCCCACCTTCGATTTTGACCAGATGAGCACCTGCTTGCATGAGCTGAGCTGCGCTAGACATGCACTGTTCAGTCGTGGCATAGGTCATAAAAGGAAGATCCGCCATAATCATCGCGCCCTGATTCCCTTGGGCAACGCAGCGAGTATGGTAGGCCATTTCTTCAAGCGTGACGGGTAGTGTGCTGCTGTTACCTTGTAGAACCATCCCTAACGAGTCACCGACCAGAATCATTTCGATACCAGCAGTACTCATTAAATGAGCAAAGGTCGCATCATATGCAGTCAGAACTGTAAATTTTTTGCCCGCTTCTTTGAGGCTCGTCAGTGTATGCAGTGTGATGTTACTCATAAATCATCCAGACAAGAAATTGTGCAATGCATTAAAACGACATTATATCTGTATTTGCTTGAGTTTGCCCATTGGACAATTCGCTAGATAGTCTGAAAGCGGGGTTTTATCCGGAAAAATAAAATCAGGAGCTATTTCTGCTAGCGGATACACCACAAAATTGCGTTCAGTCATAAAGGGATGAGGGACCTGTAAGCGCTCTGTTTGAATCGATTCGTTACCGTAAATCAGCAGGTCTAGATCCAGTGTACGCGGCCCCCAATGTTGAACCCTGACTCGCCGATGGCGCTGTTCTAGGGCTTGCAGCTCATCTAGCAGCGCATGGGCTTCTAGGTGGGTGTTTATTTCAGCCACTGCATTGACAAAGTCGGGCTGGTCTTGAGGGCCTACTGGTGCAGATAAATACAGAGATGAATGTTGAATCAGTGTCGATTCAGGCAGTTCTCTCAATTCTAATAATGCTTGTTTCACCTGCTCAAGCGGGACGTCTAAGTTGCTGCCAATGCCGATATAGCAGCGAATCGTAGCGGAACTCATAGACTGGGTTTCCGAGTAATGGGTTTGCGGCGACGTTTTTTTCTAGGGCGTTCATCTGTTGACTTGGCAATGCTCATAAGACGGCGCTGTTCGGCGTTTGCGGATTGATAATCTGTCCACCATTTGCCCAAACCTTGTAAGTCTTCACCTGCGCTTTCGCGTAGTACGATTAAATCATAGGCGGCTCTAAATCGAGGATGCGTGATTAAGGTTTCAGCTTTTTTTCCATGATAGCGTGGAAGTCTTAGTTGCAGTTCCCAAATTTCGCGCATCGGTGTCGAAAAACGTCTGGGAATGGCGGTTGATTTTACCTGCATAGCTAATATCTGGTTGGCCGCTTCGTGCAGTGCAGGCAAGGGTGGTAATTCATCTAAGAGCTCTAAATAACGCTGCTGTAAGGGGTACCAGAGTAACGCGGCAAACATAAATGCCGGTGTTACGCTTTTGCCTTGATCCAAACGACGATCGGTATTGCGAAGAATCTGTGAGATTAGCTCGGCAGTTGGGTAATCTGGATTTTCAAGAATTGCATGCGTGGATGGAAACAGGTATCTGAATAAACCAAAGCGCTGTAATTGACGATATGAGGCGCTGCCATGGCCTGTTTGCAAAAGCTTGAGGGCTTCATCGAATAAACGGGCTGGAGCAATTCGGCTAAGTAAATTGTTCAGTCGATAAATTGGCTCGGCTGTTGCGTCTTCGACTTCAAATCCGAGTTTGGCTGCGAATCTTGCGGCTCGAAGCATGCGGACGGGGTCTTCGCGGTAGCGTTGTTCAGGGTCGCCAATCATGCGAATAATCCGGTTTTGCAAATCAGGATAGCCATTTGCAAAGTCGTGTATGCTGTAGTCGCGAACACAGTAGTACAGGGCATTAATCGTAAAGTCACGACGAAGGGCGTCTTCTTCAATACTGCCATAGACATTATCGCGCAGAATTAATCCCGTGTCTGATTGGCGACCATGTTCACCCGTTTCATTGTCATCTGAATCATGTGCTGCTCGAAAAGTGGCAACTTCAATGATTTCTCTACCGAAACGAACATGAAGCAATTTGAAACGGCGGCCGATCAGTCGTCCTCTATGAAATAGTTCGACGGCTTCTTCTGGGTGAGCTGACGTGGCTACATCAAAATCTTTTGGACGTTTTCCTAAGAGTAGGTCGCGAATACAGCCGCCTACTAAGTAGCTTTCATGGCCTGCATCATGAAGTCTGAAAACAACCTTCATGGCGTTGTCATCTAAAAGATGTCGTGGAATTTGATGAATGTGCTCTGGGATGACACGTTTTTCGCCTAAGTGAAGGTCTTGCATCAGCTGTTCTTTCAGCTCAGGCTCTGGAATCACTTTGTTTGGAATCGGTTTTGGCATGCGCTTCACTAGCAAAACGCCAGAGATAAGGACACACAGAACGATTGCTAAAAAAATAAAAAAGTCTAAACCCGTATTAAGCATCTGTTATTTTTGTTCCATTGAGGAGTGAAGTGTCAAGATTACGCTATCTGCACATAATAACAGTTAAAATTTCGTATGGGGATAGTCATGGTAAGGTCAGATGGGTGTGAGGGATCATGGTGTGGAAGCTGAAGACAGACTAGGCAACAAAGTATGTTGTTGTTTTTCGAGCACTGTGAAAAGTGTTTGTCGGTACTCTGTCTTCAGCTAAGCCTCATTGTTATTTTTATTTGAGGCGCTACATCATAAGTGTTTCAGCGTTTTTATTTTTATTGATGCTGATGTGTCTGTTTTTATTCTTATTGCCCTATATAGAGCAGGTATTGTGCCAACTTATTTAAGTTATTGTTTTATATTTGTTATTTTTGTTTTGGTTAAAAAAGCTGGTTTTTTTTCTAGCATTTGTTACGTGTTCTTCAAGGATAAGTGTTACCTGTGTGTAGTATGGTAACACTTTTCATGAAGTGTAACCGATTTGTAACCCCTCCGTTACAGCTCTGTTAACTTAGGCTTTCTTTTTTCGGTTTGCGAGGAATGCCTAACTTTTGGCGACGCTCCCAAAGGCATTTACGGCTGATGCCTAAGTTTTTAGCTAAGTCCGTTTCATTCATGCTGTCTTGATTCTCTAAGACGTAGCGCTGAAAGTAGTCATCTAGGGATAGGTCGGGTTTTGGTTCGTGCAGGCTTTTTTGCGTTTGGATGGGGTCTGCGGGTGGAGTTGTGTGCGCCGCTGAGATTTTTAATCCTAAAATATCCGGTGTGATGAGTGGGCCTTCCGCCAGAATAACAGCGCGTTCAATCGCATTTTGCAGCTCCCGAACATTGCCTGGCCATAAGTGCGCTTTAATCGCTTGCAAGCTTGCAGCGCTAAATTCTAGTTTTGCATTGTGCTTACGATTTTGTTCACTTAAGAAGATTCGTGCCAGCTCGACGATATCATCGCCTCGCTCACGTAGTGCTGGCATGTTGAGCTCCATGACGTAGAGTCTGTAGTACAAATCCTCCCTAAAGCGACCTTCGCTGGCCATGGCTTTGAGGTCTCGATGTGTGGCGGCAATTAATCGGACGTTTACTTTTCGTGCATGGACTGCGCCTACACGTCGAATTTCGCCTTCTTGAAGGAAACGTAAGAGTCGTGCTTGAGCTTCTAGAGGAAGCTCACCAATTTCATCAAGGAAGAGAGTGCCTTTATCGGCCGCTTCAATTAAGCCGCTTCGGCAGGTGTCAGCACCTGTAAAGGCCCCCTTTTCATGTCCAAACAGTTCAGACTCAATTAAGCTGTCGGGTATTGCCGCACAGTTGACGCTAATCATCGGAGCACTCGATCGCTGACTTTTTTGGTGGATACTCCGTGCAGCCAGTTCTTTTCCTGTTCCTGATTCACCCAGAATTAAGACGGTTGCATCTGTCTGTGCGACTTTATTAATGCGTTTTCGTAACTCAACCACGGCATCACATTCGCCTGTGATGAGGTCAGATTCGACACCGAGCGTATCGTCTAGTACCGGCTCGGTACGGATCAGTTTGCTGATCGTATTTAACATCTCGTCATGATCGAAAGGTTTGGCGACATAATCAACAGCACCAAGTTTCATTGCATCAATCGCGGAACGCATACTGGCATAACTGGTCATGATTAACACCGGTATGTTAGCAAAGTTGCCAATCAGATCTGTACCTGCTCGACCGGGTAAGCGTAAATCACTAATAATAAGATCATAGGCGTGAGCATGCATCAGGGTTTCAGCATCATTGACATTACTCGCGCAATCGGTGCTGTACTGATGTTTAACGAGTAGGCGTTTGAGCGCTTCTCGTATCACTTGCTCATCCTCAACAATCAGAATTCGGCTCATACTACGGGGACCTATTAATTCAAATAGCCTACGGAAGAGCAAATAGCACTTTGCCGTAAGGGAAGCTGAATGATTACCTGAGTGCCTTTGTTCTGTTTTTTGTTGGCAGGACTAATTATTTCAATAGTACCATAATGTTCAGTAATAATATTGTAGACTAACGAAAGTCCTAAACCAGTCCCTTTGCCAGGATCTTTTGTGGTGAAGAAGGGTTCGAACAAGCGAGGGAAGTGTTCTTGGGTGATACCTGACCCCTCATCTGTGACTCTGATCTTAAGGCGGTCATGATGAATACTGGCGTCGATTACAATCTTTGCGCGTTCAGTTGAGGCATCACACGCGTTATTAATCAGGTTAACAAAGACTTGCAGTAATAGCTGTTCATCACCATCACAATATAGCCTTTCGTCTACTTGGTTTGTAATTAGCATATCTTTACCGCGCTCATCTAGACGGACAAGGTCAATCGCTTCTTGAATGCATTGGCATAAATGGACGGGTGCAAACTCTGAGTGTCCGTCATTACTCCCTGTATGTGCAAAGCGTATCAATGACTGAACAATACGAGTGATGCGTGATGTTTGATGTAAAATTTGACTGCCTGTGCGCAGGACTTCGGGATCCTCTGTCTCTAATTTTAGATTTTGTGCTAAGCAGGCAATTCCCGTGACGGGGTTGCCTATTTCGTGGGCGACTCCAGCGGCAAAGCGACCCACTGAGGCTAAACGTTCTGTATGAGCCAAGCGGTTGGCCAGTGCTTTATGCTCAGTCTCATCTTCCACTAATAGAATCAACCCTTTCTCAGGTTGATCGTCTAAATGCGTTTTATGCAAGCTGAACCAATGGGTGATGCCGCCTATATCAATCGTGGTGGCGGGTTGGTAAGTGTCATTGGTGCGAGTGAAGTGGCCTAAAAACTCTGACCAAGGATACGGAAGTGCGGCAATGTTAACACCTAGTGTGGCTTCAGCTGAAAGGCCTGTGTAGTTTTCAAGCGCTTCATTCCAAAACAGTACGTATGCATGTTCATCTAAGGTACAAACCCCAATTGGCAGTCTTTGTAGCGTAAATCGATGGTGTCGTCTCATTCTATCGAGTTCGGCTGCAAGTCCTGAGAGGCGTTCATGGTAGTTTTCCAGTTGATTTTCAAGCAAATGGATTTCACGGCTTTTATACCGACCCTTGGAGTTTATTTCGTTGGGTCGTAGCACTGCTGTTGCTTCAGCTGGCCCGAGAAGACCGGATAGATTGTTTTCAAGTATGTTGCGCAGTCTTAATAGATCTAAGGGTTTCAGCTTGTTGCTCATCGGAAGCTTTAAAAGAGCCAAGGCCGCTTCAATCTCCCTCTGCAGATGCTTTCCCAAGTCGTGAGCTTAGACGCTGGGCGATGTCTTCAAGGGTTTCATGGTCTGAGCTAAAACTGGATGGTCGAGGCAGAGCGTTCAGTACACAGGATAACGCCGTATCTTGCTCTTCGGCGTCAGCGGGGACAACAAAAGACACTAAGATCATGGTTAAGGTATTGATCAGTAAAGATAGTAATGCAAAAAGATACCATTTATCCAACAAGTCTCGGGTAATCAGTGATGCATCGGGGAGTAGCACAGGTAAGAGAATTGTGAAAAACCAAAAGGCGGCGCCAGCGATAAGACCTGATAGAAATCCTATGCGGCTTGCTCTTTGCCAATATAGCGTGGCCAACACGCCGGGTAAAAATTGGACAAAGCCAATAAATGTAATGAGGCCTAGGTATGAAAGTTCATAATGATGATCGAGGTAAACATAGGCGGTGTAGCTGCCGAGCATGACAAACAGAATCAGGCTGCGACGAATCCACAAAAGCCATTTATACATACGAATGGAGTCGGGTAATCGAATAATGGGCAGTAAAAGGTGGTTTTGCATCATGGAGGCGAGTGCAACCGTGGCAACAATGGTGATCCCGCTGGCAGCTGAGAGTCCTCCAATAAAGGTAATGGCACCAAACCACTGTTGGTTGAGCTGATTACCTATGCCAAGCAGAATAAAGTCTGGATGACCCAGCGTGCCGAGTCGTTGACTTGCCCAGAGTAAAATTGGCACACAGAGTGCCATAATCAATAAAAACACGGGCATGATGATCATGGATAGGGTTAAGCTTTTTTCCGTTGCATTTTCACCAAACAATAAATGAAACATGTGTGGAGTGATAAAGGCGGCTGCGAAAAAGACGATGAATAGGGTTCTCCAGCTACCGGATTCAGGTGGCTGTTTCATATTTTGTAGAGCTTCTGGGTGTTGGCTTAACCACTCAGATAAGCCTGAAAACCCGCCGTGTATCCAAATGAAGGCAAAAAGAGTCAGCGTCAGAATGGCGGTTAGTTTAACAATAGACTCAAGGGCGATGGCGACGACAAGTCCGTCATGCCGGCTTCTTAAAGAGGCGTGTCGAGCACCGTATAAAATTGAGAAAAGCGCGATAATTAGACAAAATGCGGCTGCTATTTTGTGGCGGGGAACGCTTGAGTCAATCACATGAACCGATTCGACGAAGGCTTGGATTTGTATCGCCAGTAACGGCATGCTTGCGATTAGAATAAACAGAGTGATTAGGCTGCCAATAAAGGCGCTACGAAAGCGAAATGCAAACAAGTCGGCAACAGAGCTTAATTGGTAGCTGCGCGTGATCCTGAGCAACGGAATTAGAATTAACGGCGCAAGGATAAAGGTTGCGGTGGCACCAAGATAAGAGACTAGATAGGAAAACCCTGTCTCGGCCGCCATGCCAAATGCACCGTAAAATGTCCACGCGCTTGCGTAAACACCCAGAGAAAGAGAGTGAATGATAGGATTCTGAACAAGACGCTGAGGCAGAATGCCTCTCTCGGAGGCGTAGGCGGCTAAGAACAGTAAAAGTAGATAGGTGATGCTCAGCGTTGCAAGTAGATAAATGCTCATGGTTTCATCGCAGTTTGAGCCAAGCAATAAAGCTTGAGATAACAATAATGATCAGCCAAATAAAAAATGGCCATAGCCATCCAGTCCCTCCAAATAGCCATATATCCATCAGAGATGGCAAAATAAAAAAGCCGCTGAGCGTCAATAAAAACAGTAAGCGATGTTGATACATTCACGTCTCTTGCTGATTGGGTAAAACACAGGTGGCTGGAATCTGTTCAATGTGCCAGTTTTTGACTGCCCAGTCGATGATCTCATGTCGATTCGCTTGATGCATGTTTTCTGGTGGATTTTGGCCCAAGCATTTGAGTGCACAGCATAAGTTTTCCACCACCTTGTTATTTGAGATCGCTGGGGCTAGATTTTGCTTGCTGAGTTTCTGACCGTTTGCATAGGTGGCCAGTGGAATGTGAGCATACTCTAGTTTTTGGAAGTTGAAGTGCGATTGTAAGTCGCGTTGTCTAAAGGTCTCCTGCAGCAAATCAGCACCACGAACAATGTGAGTAATCTGTTGCTCATGGTCATCAATGACGACGGCCAGTTGGTAAGCGAAATACCCATCTCGACGTTTTAAAACAAAATCGTCGGGTCTTGGATGAAGCAAAACCTGCTTGCCTTGTATTCGATCTGTGAATTCAGATCCGATCGTGTCTGAGCGCAGTCGAAGTGCAACGCGTGCGTCAGCGTTTGGGGGTGTTTCCCTGCATTTGCCATCGTAAAGGTGGCGTGCATTTCGAGCGTCCAACTCGCTTCGTGCGCAGCCGCAAGGATAGGCCTTTTGCTGGTCTATGAGTTGGTTTAGGTGGGCTTCGTAGAGGTCAAGGCGTTGGCTTTGATAGACAATCGCATCATCCCATTCTAAGCCGTGTGCATCTAAGGTCTGTAGAATCCAATCGTTGGCGTCTTTGACAACACGGGGTGTGTCTACATCTTCAATACGAATTAACCATTTTCCTGCGTGATGGCGCGCATCAAGGAAGCTGGCAAGCGCGGCTAACAATGATCCAAAGTGAAGTGGCCCTGTAGGAGACGGCGCAAAACGACCCGTATATATCATGCGTTGTTTTGTCTATACAAGTACGGGTCAGAAATGCGAACACTGACCCGTCTTAGGTTTAACCTCCAAGCTGCTTTTCTTTAATCTCAGCTAAGGTTTTACAGTCAATACAAAGTGTTGCCGTCGGACGCGCCTCCAGACGACGTATACCGATATCAACACCACAGGCTTCACAGTAGCCATAGTCATCATCTTCGAGGCGCTCTAGCGCTTCATCGATTTTTCGAATTAATTTACGCTCACGATCCCGTGTTCGTAGCTCAAGGCTGAACTCTTCTTCTTGGCTTGCACGGTCAGTTGGATCAGCGAAATTAGTCGCTTCCTCTTTAAGATGAGTGATGGTGCTGTCAACTTCTTCCATCAACTCTTGTTTCCAGGCCTGCAGAATTTCGCGAAAATGCTGTTTCTGCGCATCATTCATGTATTCTTCACCCTCTTGCGCCTGATACGGTGCAGGGTGATGTATTTGAGAGTCGTTGTTGGTTGGCATAGTACAGCCTCACATCGCTTGCAATAATGAAAGGCATTACCAAAGATGAAATGGCCTTTCCGTTATTAGCTTAATACTAATCTACTTAAGATCTGTATTTTAGCATTAAGCCCTAAAAGGCGGTGAAATTACCAGAACCGACATCATTTAACCAGACCTAGAGCAATGAAAAATTGATATTCTCTGATATGCACTATGCTGGTGCGGTACGTTGAGGTTAGTATTCCCGTTTTTAGATGTGCAGGTAGAGTTATGCAAAATCAATGGAGCCTCCGCTCAAAAGAAATCGAGTCCTTTAAAGTGATGGACTTATTAAAGCGGGCCCGAGAGTTAGAAGCCTTGGGGCATGATGTTATTCATCTTGAGGTGGGCGAACCCGATTTTCCGACAGCGGGCCCTATTGTCCAAGCCGCTGCTGCCGCGTTAAATGCAGGTAAAACGCAATACACACCTGCAGCAGGTATTCCTGAGTTACGAGAAAAAATTGCGCAGTTTTATGCAGAGCGCTACAAGGTATGCATCACACCTGAGCAAGTGTTGGTGACACCAGGTGCGTCCGGTGCCCTATTGTTGGCGTTCTCTTTGATTGCCGATGTTGGGAAAACGATCATGATGAGTGATCCGAGCTACCCATGTAATCGTCAGTTTTTACGTCTGCTAGACGCTCGGGGGCAATTGGTGCCCACTGGGCCTGAACAGCGTTTTCAGTTGACGCCGGATTTGATCGCCCAGCATTGGCAGTCGTCTACGGCTGGGGTTTTGTTGGCTTCTCCCTCTAATCCAACTGGAACACTGGTTGATAAAGCTTCCTTGCATGCTATTGCAAATCAAGTCCATGCACTGGGCGGGCAACTGATCGTGGATGAGCTGTATCATGGTTTAACCTACGATACAGATGCTGATACGGTTTTGTCGGTCGATCCGAGTGCTATCGTGATTAACAGTTTTTCAAAGTATTTTGGAATGACGGGGTGGCGGCTCGGGTGGCTTGTTGCGTCAGAAGAGGCGGTTAAAGAGATGGAGAAAATGGCACAAAATCTGTTTATCTCGCCACCGACCTTGTCTCAATATGCGGCTCTCGCAGCTTTTAGTGAAGAGGCAATAAGCGTATTTGAACAGAGGCGTCAGGCATTTGCCCGTCGTCGAAATCTGCTGGTAGAGGGGTTGACGCGTTTGGGGTTTGGGGTGCCTGTCGTACCTGATGGTGCATTTTATGTGTATGCCGATGCATCTCATCTCACCTCAAACAGTTTTGACTTTTGTTGGCAGTTGCTTGAAGACGATTTTATTGCTGTTACACCGGGTGCTGATTTCGGTCACTATCAAGCAGAGCGTTATATACGCTTTTCGTATACAACGAGCTTTGAACGTATTGAGGCTGCCTTGGAGAGATTGGCTGTTCGCTGCGCGTCCTCTAAATCATGATATGAGAATGTAAACTTGATGATCCTGGATAGAGGTTTGGCAAGCGCGTAGCGATTGGTGGCGGCACGGACCTGCTATGCAGACACCGGTTTCCGGTTTGAATAATGCGCCGTGAGTGGCGCATTGGATGAACTGCTTTTCAATGTCCATCAGTTGATTGGTTTGCCATTCCAACCGAATACCTCTATGCGGACAGCGGTTTTCGTATACGTAAACCGCATCTTTGCGTCGCATCACAATGAAGGCTTGTTCGTCGTAATCCAGGTTCACGGCTTGGTTGTCTGGAAAGTCCTCTAGCTGGCCGATATTAAGCATGCTTATCGACCTCCTTGAGGGAGTAGCAAGTTTTGTGCGCGCAGCTGTGATAGCAGCTGTTCTATTGCCTCATCATCCTCAGTGTCCACAGGGAGAGTGATGCGTTTTTCGTCTTCTGTTAGCGGTTGTTGAGTAGTAACTTGTTGATGCATGATGTGAATGTCAGCATCGGACGGGTCTTTACCCTCCTCATTGCGACGAACAAGTCGAGCTTCAACCAAATGAGGTTTGCAGGTGCAGCTAATAATGCGTACTGGCAGTTTCAGTCGTTGAGCAAGTTCGATGTAGCTTTTGCGGGTAATGCGTCGAATAAATGTGGCATCGACGACAACCGTTTGCCCTGAACGTAACAGCTGTTCAGCTAGATCGCGTAAGCGGTGGAAGGTGCGTGTGTTCATGTCGGCGCTATAAAGCTCGATTTCTTCACCTTGCAAACTTAATTGATGATGCAATCGTTTGCGTTCTACATCAGATCGAATACGGATGGCGCCAATCTCTTCAACCAGTTGTTTGCTTAAGTAACTTTTACCACTGCCGGAAACACCATGCATCAAGTAAAGTGCTGGAGGTGGCGGAGTGCAGTAGCGTTCAGTTAGGTGCAGGTAATGTCGGAAGCTGGCGGTATCGGGGTGCTCGCCCAGTAATGCAACTTTAGCACGGACCATAGAGCGGTAAGCTTTGTAGAGATTCAGTAATCTGATGCCGCCATAATCCCCATTTTTTTCTAAATACAGATTTAGGCATCGATTTGCCCAGCGAGGCTGGTGATTAGCCTCTAGATCCATCAATAGAAACGCAAGATCAGAGAGTGTATCGATCCAACGAAACTGTAGGTTAAATTCGATGCAATCGAAAAGTCGCAATTGATCATGAAATAAGGTGATGTTTGCTAGATGCAAGTCGCCATGGCACTCTCGAACATGTCCTTGCTTTTTCCGCTCAATCAGCAAAGGAGCGAGCTCTTTAAAGTCTTGTGCGGTTTGGGTATGAAGGCGTAAGAGCAAAACGGAGTCCTCAAGCGCTTGAGGGTTTTGATTACAATGTTCATAATTGTCTGAAATCAGTTGCCAAAGGGTTTCGGGCTCACCCCAAGGGCTGTCTTGTGCCACAATGGGGATTCGCTGGTGAAAATCGGCAATCTGCAATGCCAGTGTGTCAATCCAGCGCGCTTCAAAGAGCTGTTTAGCGAGTTGGCGATCCAAGCGGTGTTCTGGATCAAATTGCGCCATTTTAACAGCGTATTCGATGGGATTTGAGGCGTCACCGATTTTAGGGTCACTATGAGTACCGCTAATCGCAATGACGTCTTGATAAATATCGGGTGCTAATCGCTGATTTAAGCGCAATTCTTCTTCACAACACACACGGCGCTGTTCTAATGATGTAAAATCCAGAAATCCAAAGTTAACCGGCTTTTTAATTTTATAGGCGAACGTGCCGGTCAGCAGAAGCCACGAGATATGAGTTTCAATCACCTCAATGTGGCTACAAGGATGTGGGAAACGATCTGGATTCATTAATGAATGTATCAGTGTTTTTAACATTTTGCTCTGCTGCTGCCTCTTGTTATCAGAGATTATACAAGTCTAATGTCAAAAAAGAGAGTTAAAACCACACGTAGACGTGGTCAGAATCAAAAGAAGTCTACGGGCAGAGCCATATTTAAATGGATGTTTGCTGCATTTTTAAAATTATCCATCTTGGGTGCTGTTTTTTTTGCGGTGGTTTTGATCTATGTCGATGGTCAGGTTCGCGAAAAATTTGAAGGAAAGCGATGGGCGTTACCTGCAAAGGTGTATGCTCGTCCCTTAGAGCTCTATCCCGGGCAGTCTATTAGCATTCAGGACCTTCGCGAGGAGTTGACGGGGCTTGGTTATCGCTTTGTAAATGCGGCACAAGGGCCGGGTAATGTTGAAGTGGCGAACAATCGAGTACGTGTTCTTACACGAGGATTCGATTTTCCGGATGGTGCAGAGCCTCAGCGTCGTTTGATGCTTGAGTTTTCGGGCGAGCGTTTGCAGCGGGTGCATGATGAAGCTCGTAATGAACACCTGCCTTTGGTGCGCATGGAGCCTATTCAAATTGGCGGTATATACCCGCATAGTAATGAAGATCGTGATTTAATTCGGATTGAAGAAGCGCCTCCTTTTCTAAAGGAAGCGTTGTTAGTCGTGGAAGACCGAGACTATTACTCGCATCATGGTGTCTCTATCAAGGGCATCAGTCGTGCACTGTGGGTGAATATTCAAGCGGGCCGCTTTGTGCAGGGTGGAAGTACACTGACGCAGCAGCTGATCAAAAATTTTTATTTAACATCTGAACGAACCCTTTCGCGTAAACTGCTTGAGTTGCCCATGGCATTGGTCATGGATTTCCGTTATGAAAAAGACGAAATCCTAGAGGCCTATTTAAATGAAGTCTATTTAGGCCAGTCGGGGACTCGTGCGGTACATGGCTTTGGTTTAGCATCTCAATTTTATTTTTCACGCCCGGTGACTGAATTGGAGCTGCATCAGGTTGCTCTGTTGGTTGCGATGGTGAAAGGGCCGTCTTTCTATGATCCGCGCCGCAATCCTGAAAGAGCCATGCAGCGTCGAAACCTGGTTTTGAGTATGCTTAGGGATCACGGCTATATTAGTGATAGCCAATTCCAAGAGGTGGCGGCTCTGCCTTTGGGGATCGCGCAAGCGCGTAGTCTTCATAAAGGGGCCTATCCTGCGTACCTTGATTTAGTCAGAAGGCAGTTACGTAAAGATTATCGTGATGAAGACTTGTCTTCAGAAGGATTGCTGATTTTCACGGCCTTAGATCCGTTGGTTCAGTCACGAGCCGATCAGTCGATGGTGACGGTTCTGAATGATCTTGAAAAACGGCATGGCGCAAGAGGGAAGGACCTTCAAGGAGCAATGGTTGTCACAGACCCTCAAACAGGAGAGGTGCTTGCTGTTGTCGGAGGTAAAGATACGCGTTATGAAGGCTTTAATCGTGGCTTGGATGCCGTTCGTCCAATTGGATCCTTAGGTAAGCCTGCTGTTTTCCTTGCCGCATTAGAGCAGGGATACACTCTGGCTAGCGTATTGCAAGACACACCGATTAATATGCGTTTGCCAAATGGGGATGTGTGGTCACCACAAAACTTTGATCGGCAAACCTATGGCAATGTACTGATGCATAGAGCGTTGGCGCGTTCATTAAACTTATCCACCGTTAACTTAGGCATGGCGATTGGTCTACCAAAAGTTGTGGATGTTCTAAAGCGATTAGGGGTTGAGCGAGATATTCAGTTGTTTCCATCAATGTTGCTTGGGGCACAAGGGATGGCGCCAATTGAGGTCGCTGAAATGTATCAAACCTTTGCTTCAAATGGTTTTAGAATGCCTTTGCGATCCATTCGAATGGTGACAACGGCTGATGGCGAAGAGTTGTCGAGATACCCTTTCCAACTACGTCAGCAAGTGGATGCTGCATATGTTCATCTGATTCAGTATGCGATGCAGGAAGTGGCTCGTGAAGGAACGGCTCGAAGTATTTATCAACGTTTACCGACGTCTTTAAATGTCGCAGGTAAAACGGGAACCAGTAGCGATCAGCGTGATAGCTGGTTTGCAGGCTATACGGGTAATCGGCTAGCCGTCGTATGGGTGGGTCGTGATGATAATAGTCAGCTACCGTTTACGTCGACAGGTGGTGCCTTGCCCGTATGGATTGAGTTTATGGCACGTGACAAGCCTGAACCTCTAGTGGCTGCACGTCCGTCTGGTATAGAGTATGTTTGGATAGATGAAGAAACGGGGTTGAGGTCGGACCCTTTATGTCAAGGCTCAAGACAATTACCCTTTATCACGGGTTCTGCACCACAGGTTAGTGTAGACTGTGGTCAGCATCCGTCAGTGAATACACCAACGCCGGTGGAGCCGTCGAGTGGATGGTTGAGAAATTGGTTGCGATGAGGAAAGATAAATGAAACACACTAAATGGATTCTGATTTCTGGGAGCCTGTTATTGGCAGGTTGTGCAACCTCCAATCCGTTCACGAATATTCCGGTTGAAGATAGGACAGGGCGTCCTGTGCAATCAACGCCCCCCGCGCCAGTCGCGACACCGCCAAGTGGTGTGATAGTTACGCCTGTGGACCCAGGTTTGGGTGTTACGCTTCCAGGTGAAATTCCGGTGGTTAGAATGCAAAGAGATTTGCCGCCTGCCGATGAAGTTTGGCAGCCCGTAACTCCGCAACAGAGCGCACCTGCGCCATCAGTACCTTCAAGTTCCGCACCGTCGGTGCCTGAAAATACAGCCGTAGTTGCTTTGCTTGAAGCCGCTCGATCTGACACCAATAGTGGTGACCTAAGAGGTGCTCAGTCGCGTCTGGAGCGTGCGCTTCGCATCTCTCCAAGAGAGCCTGATGTGTATTACGAGTTGGCCGAAGTAAAGCGTCAGTTCGGGCAGTTCTTGGATGCTGAACAGGTCGCCTTGCGGGGGGTAGGGGTTGCTGAAGGGCAGCCAGCTCAGCTTCGAAAACTGTGGATTTTGATTAGCCAAATCAGAACGGAGGCCGGTGATTTGGCGGGTGCAGAAGAGGCAAGGGAGCGTGCCTCTAAGTTTTAGAAAACTCATCTAGCAGTGCGCTAGCGGCTAAAGGGATGAAGGCGGCTAGTGCAAAGTTAAAGAAAATTGGGTTCCCTGCTGTTCCTATCAAAGGAATGAAAGAAAAGAACACAAGTCCTATACTCGCAACGAACGCGCTGCTTAAGCCTTTAATCTTTGCCGTTGCCTTTTTGAACAACAGACTTCCTGCAAATAAAGCCAGCAGAATCGCAATTGAGAGTGCATGTGCGTACAGCACGGCATACCCCATCGCGCGTGATAGTTCAAAAAATGCAATGAGGCCTAAAAGCCAGCGTCCCCATCCTGCCATCGACCAATGCCACTGCTGTCCCGTTGCGAGAAAGACCGTGGCTATAAACGGCAGAGCGACGTACATACTCAGGTTTTCGGTCATTTGTAGAAGTGTCATTTGTTGCGGACCTTGTGTGAGTACGAGATGTGAGAGTGCATAGGCTGTCACAAACAGTGAGCTGAGGGCAAAAACCCTCACTTTGTAGTGAGTCTCAGGCTCTGCTGACCTCAGCCGCTTGAGCAGCCAAACGGCTGCTAAGCTGCTGCTCATCAATAGAATCACATGGGAAACAGATTCAATCATTGAGGCCTCATGAGTTAAACATCGTTGCGCGTTAAGTCTGCAAACACGCGGTCTGCGGCTTGTAAGGTGGCATCTAGATCGGCTTCAGTATGCGCGTTTGAGATAAAACCAGCTTCAAATGCAGAAGGGGCGAGATAAACACCTTGCTTTAACATGCCGTGGAAAAACCGCGAAAAAAGCTGGGTGTTGCAGCTCGTGGCATCAGAAAAGCCTTTGATTTCCGTTGCTTCAGTGAAGAAAAGCCCAAACATGCCGCCTACACAGGTTGTTGTAAATGGGATGTGGTGCTTTGCCGCAAGAACTTTTAGCCCTTCAGTCAAGTACTCGGCTTTAGCGGCCAATTGCTCATGCACACCCTCTTCGCAGAGTGCATTTAGCATGGCTAAACCTGCGGCCATCGCTAGGGGGTTGCCAGATAGGGTTCCTGCTTGGTAGACAGGTCCAAGCGGTGCAATATGAGACATGACCTCTTTTCGACCCCCGAACGCACCAACAGGTAAACCTCCGCCAATGACTTTGCCCAGCGTTGTTAAGTCAGGCTTTACACCGTAGAAGGCTTGTGCGCCACCCAAAGCCACTCTGAATCCGGTCATCACTTCATCAAATATCAGGAGGCTTTGATACTGATCGCACACTTCACGGAGTCCTTCAAGGAAGCCTGGAACCGGTGGAATGCAGTTCATGTTGCCAGCAACAGGTTCTACAATGATGCACGCAATTTGATCGCCCACGTCAGCAAAGGCTTGGCGAACAGAGTCAATATCATTAAATGTCAGAGTGATGGTGTGCTCAGCTAGTGCTGCAGGTACGCCGGGCGAATTGGGTTCTCCAAGAGTGAGCGCTCCTGAGCCTGCTTTAACCAGCAGTGAGTCAGAGTGGCCATGGTAACAGCCCTCAAATTTAACGATTTTGTCACGCCCAGTAAAACCACGAGCCAAGCGAATAGCACTCATGGTTGCCTCGGTTCCTGAGCTGACCATCCGTATCATTTCCATCGAAGGAACCAGCTCACATACCTTGTCGGCCATGCTGGTTTCAATGGCGGTGGGTGCGCCAAAGCCAAGCCCATTGTCTAGAGCTTCACGAACAGCATTGATCACAGGAGGGTAAGCATGACCAAGAATCATGGGACCCCAAGAGCCTATGTAGTCGATGTAGCGCTGATCATCTTCGTCATAGATATAGGCGCCTTTTCCACGCTTGAAGAAGATCGGTGTGCCACCAACCCCCTTAAATGCGCGTACCGGGGAGTTTACGCCCCCTGGAATATGAACTTGAGCGGCTTGAAAGAGATCATCGGATCTTGACATGAATAAACTATCCTTTAATAAGTATTCTGAACACCATTAGTCTGTCTATAATAGTGATTATTGAATCAGATTTGTATGATATGGGTTTAAAAGCTGTCATAACCTATGTGTATCATACAGAGTTAAGAGCATTACGCTGCACAACTGACATTAGATTGAGAGGTTAGGGTGATTAAAGTAGGTATAGTAGGTGGCACGGGGTATACCGGGGTTGAGTTACTCAGGGTTCTGGCAAATCATCCTTTTGCAAAGGTCGAAGTGATTACGTCACGCTCCGAAGAAGGTGTTTTAGTGGCCGATATGTATCCTAACCTCCGAGGTCATTTGGATATTGGATTTACCGTTCCGGATATTGAAACGCTGGCGGCCTGTGATGTTGTTTTTTTCGCTACCCCTCACGGTGTAGCCATGAGCATGGCGCCAGAGCTCATTGATAGAGGTGTGCGGGTCATCGATCTGGGCGCAGACTTCAGGATTAAAGACATTCCTTTATGGGAAAAGTGGTATAACCACACGCACACTTGCCCTGAATTGGTTGAAAAGGCGGTATATGGTTTACCAGAGGTCAACAGGGAAGCGATTCGCACCGCTCAATTAATTGGTTGTGCTGGTTGCTATCCTACCGCTGTTCAGCTCGGTTATTTACCCTTGTTAGAGAAGGGTTGGGTTGATCACAGACGTTTGATTGCTGATTGTAAATCAGGCGTGAGCGGAGCAGGTCGTGGTGCAAGTGTTGGGGCATTATTGTGTGAGACCAGCGAGAGCATGAAAGCCTACGGCGTACCTGGACATCGCCATTTACCCGAAATTCGTCAAGGCTTGGCGAGAGCGGCCAATAAGCCAGTCGGGCTGACCTTTGTGCCTCACTTAACACCAATGATACGTGGTATTCATGCAACGCTTTATTCGGTACTGAAAGACCCTGTTGACTCAGGACTGCAAGAGTTGTTTGAAGCGCGCTATGCTAATGAGCCCTTCGTAGATGTCATGCCAGCCGGTAGTCATCCAGAAACTCGCAGCGTAAAAGGGTCGAATGTCTGTAGAATTAGTGTGCATCGGCCGCAAAATGATGACACAGTTGTGGTGTTGTCTGTGATTGATAATCTTGTTAAAGGAGCATCGGGTCAGGCGGTTCAAATCATGAATATCATGTTTGATCGACCTGAAAATGAAGGCTTGACCCAAGTTGCATTGATGCCTTAGGTAATACTTGACTGCTTTGCTTGGTTTTGTAAGAATGCTCTGTCCGCAATGAGGTTATCGAGCAATGACAGAATCGACTGAAGAAACAACTCTTTATTTTACGCAATCAGCCGCTGCAAAAGTCAGGGCATTGATTGAAGAAGAGGAAAATGAGAGTCTAAAGTTGCGTGTGTTTATTACGGGCGGCGGTTGTGCTGGGTTTTCGTATGGCTTTACGTTTGACGAAGAGGTTGCCGAGGATGATACGGCAATCACGACCGATGGCGTGACTTTGTTGGTGGATCCTATGAGCTTTCAATACTTGATTGGCGCTCAAGTGGATTACCAAGAAGGGTTGCACGGTTCGCAGTTTATGATCAAAAACCCGAATGCGGCAACGACTTGTGGCTGTGGATCCTCATTTTCTATCTGATCGTCTTTGATAGCCCATTTTCCTTGTTGGAGGATGGGCTAGTATTCTTGCTCTAACTCTTTTTACCTATTTAATGTCCTCTACGGATAGTAGATCCCTCCGAGTATGCGCTTCCCTTTTGCGCCCGTTACATCAGGTAAGTTGCCTGTTTTGTGGTGCAGTGTACGCCATGCGAGCCAAGCAAACGCGCAGGCTTCGACCCAGTCTGCATCCAAGCCTAATGAGTCGGTTTTTAGGGTTGGTCTCCCTAAGTGCTGTTCTATGCGTGATTTTAAGAAAGCGTTGTGTGCCCCGCCGCCGCATAGAAAGATATCGGCCTTGTCATCTTTTTCTAATCGTTTTATTTCATCGCAAATACTTGAAGCAGTGAGTTCAGTGAGCGTTGCTTGTACATCTTCGGGCAGGATAGGTGTTGCGATAGTGCTGATGACGTTTTCTAGCCAGTCAAGATGAAAAGCCTCTCGCCCTGTGCTTTTAGGCGGTGTTAGTTTGAAGTAATCATGGCTTTGCAGAGTTTGTAACAGCTCTGTATGAATGTGGCCAGAGTTGGCCCAGTCTCCATGTTCATCAAAATGCCGTTGCTTATGCTGATGTATCCACGCATCCAGTAGCACGTTGCCGGGCCCTGAGTCATAGCCTAAGACTTGAGCACTTGGATCGGCGGGTAGAAAGGTTAGGTTGGCCATTCCTCCAATATTAACAATAATCCGATTCTGTTGATCTGAGCGAAACAAGTGATCATGAAACGCAGGTACTAAGGGGGCGCCTTGCCCACCTGATGCTAAGTCTCGCCGTCTAAAATCGGCAATGGTTAAGATGCCTGTTCGCTCACATATAATGTTCGGATCACCCGCTTGTAAGCTAAAGCCCTGCTCTGGATAGTGGCGCAGTGTTTGTCCATGGCAGCCAATGGCAATGATATCCTTCTCTGCTACAGCATATTTCTCCAGTAAGGCGCGTGCATTACTAGCAAATATCTCTCCTAATAATGGATCTAAATGAGCGAGTGCTTCTATTTCGGATTGGCCTGGTTGGGTGAGCCTTAATATTTTCTCTTTTAAATCAGATGGGATGGCTTCACGGTAGGTTCCATGCAGTTTGAATGTTGTATCAAAACTGACTAAAACACTATCGATACTGTCTAGGCTGGTGCCTGACATGATTCCGATAAAGTAATGACTCATGGGTATTGAGGCTCGTTGTAAGGTTTATAGGAAGCAAGCAAAGGTTCGGAAGATGGCTCTAGAAGCTGGGTGAGTTTCACAACATTTTGTTCAAATAACGCTCGCTCTGCTTGAGGGATCGTGACTAGATCTTTGCTTTTTGCGGTTAAAGGGTTTTGGTGTTCACCATGGATTCGGAACTCATAATGAAGGTGGGGGCCTGTGGCTAAGCCAGACATGCCAACATAGCCAATGAGTTGGCCTTTTGTAACAGGGGTGCCCACTTGTGTGTTTTTAGCGAAGCCATTCATGTGAGCGTATAAAGTTGAAATTCCTTTGGGATGCTCAATGATGATGGTATTGCCAAATCCACCATCGGGCCCTCGAAACGTAATTTTTCCATGGCCAGTTGCATAAATGGGGGTGTTCATAGGTGCTGCGTAATCAACGCCTCGGTGAGGGCGAGCGTAACCAAGTAAGGGGTGTAGACGGTTGCGTTGGAAAGGTGAGCTAATTCGAGCATGTTCTAAGGGTGCCGATAAGAATGTATGCGCTAAGCCTGTGCCATCCGCTTTAAAAAAGCCAGTTACGCTGTGCTTTGATGTGTGGTGGTAGAGTTGTAAAAATGCAGTCTCTGATTTGAACTCAAAAGCTAATAGTTGTAGGGGTTCGGTGGGCGCTAGGTGTCGTGGTTGTTCTGATATCAGTAAATTAAGAGCGTAAGGTGACTGATTGAGTAGATCAAGGTCAATGTAGTTATCGAGGGCATCCAGCAATTGACGGTAAATTTTCCTATCTAGACCCATGCTACGTAATGCAGGATAAAGACGTCCATTGATCTCAAGGTTGAGGCGGCGAAGTTGCGGAGAAGCCGGGGCGTTATTCACTTGAACGTGCCACTCATCTGATGTGCGAATAAACTCCCACTCAGTATCCTTAGAGAAAAACTTCAGTGTTAAAAGGGTAGAGGCATCAAAAACAAGCGACATACGCTCAATGAATGAATGTTGGCGTTTGATATCTTCGAAGCTTTGTTCTTTAAGTAAGGACGCAATATCAGATGCGCTGATACCTGCTTTACTGAGTGCTTCATGAAGATCAGTGTTCTCATCCAGTGGGTAGCTGACCCAAGCGGAATTCGGATGAGTATGTGCGGATGTTTGTGAGAGAGGTAAAACTGAAAAAGTGGTGACGTGTTTTTCTTCAATGAGTATTTCGGTTTCAACTGAGCTTGAGTTATCTGTAGGTTCAAAATTTATGTTTTGAAAAAATAGGATCACTGCTAGCAAACACAAAATGAAAGGAACTAAATAGGTGCGTAGCTGAGATGTCATGAGGTTTAAGTGATTCTCGAATGCTAAAAGAGGATGCTGGTGGCTAAAAAATAATCAAAAAATACAATTTATACTCTCAAAGGGATAGGTTGTTTGTCAATCGGGTCCGCGACCCTGTAAAATCGTGGGTTAACCTTAACTCAATTGGATAGATAGGAAGATGAGTAAACCAACTTTGATCGAAGATTTAAAATCGCGTGGGCTAATCGCTCAGACCACCGACGAGCAAGCATTGAAAGAGCACCTTGAGAAGGATGTGGTAACTTTGTATTGTGGCTTCGATCCGACGGCAGATAGTCTTCATTTAGGTCATTTGGTTCCTTTGCTGATGTTGAAGCGCTTCCAGGATTATGGACATCGTCCTATTGCGTTGGTGGGCGGGGCTACAGGCTTGATTGGTGACCCGAGCTTCAAGGCGCAAGAGCGTCAATTGAACTCTGCGGACGTGGTGGCCAATTGGAGTAATCGTCTTAAGCAGCAAATCAGTCAGTTTATCCGTTTTGATGATAAAGACGGTGCCATCATGGCGAATAATTATGATTGGACGGCAAGTGTTGATGTGCTGACCTTCTTGCGTGATATCGGCAAGCACTTTACGGTTAACAAAATGATCGCGAAGGAGTCGGTTAAGCAGCGTATAGAGCGTGAAGATTCCGGTATTTCCTTTACTGAGTTTACTTATCAGATTCTGCAGTCGTACGATTACCAAGTATTGAATCAGCAGCATGGCTGCTCGCTGCAGATTGGCGGTTCTGATCAATGGGGTAATATTACTGGTGGCATTGATCTTGTTCGTCGCATGAATGGAAAGTCAGTTCATGGTCTGACGTTGCCATTGATTACAAAATCGGATGGTACCAAGTTTGGTAAAACAGAGGGTGGCGCTGTATGGTTGGCGCCGGAAAAAACCTCTCCTTATGCGTTCTACCAATTCTGGTTGCAAACACCTGATGCGGATGTGTACCGCTTTCTGAAGTTTTTTACCTTCTTAAGTGTAGAAGAGATTGAAGTTCTTGAGGCAGATGATAAGGCGTCAGAGGGTAAGCCTAAAGCGCAAGGTGTTCTCGCTAATGAAGTTACACGCTTAGTGCACGGTGATTCAGCTCTGCAGGCAGCTCAGCGCATTACTCAGGCTTTATTTTCAGGCGAGATGGATAGCTTGAACGAAAGTGATTATGAGCAATTGAAGCAAGACGGGTTGCCTGCTTCAGCGTTGCCTGCGAACTTGAGTGAGTTGTCTTTGACAGGCTTGCTGGTGGATGCGGAGGTTGCAACCAATGGTAAGCAAGTTAAAGATGCATTGCAGCGTAACTCGGTGATGGTGAATGATTTGGCATGTGGTGTGGAGCAAAACATGCAAGCATCCCAAGTATTCTCAGAGTCGAATGCCCGCTTTGGCCGTTACTATCTGGTCAAGTTGGGTAAGAAGAAACATCACTTGTTTTACCGATAGAGTCTTATTGATTTAAAGAAGTTACTCTTTTTTTTAAAAAGTAGTTGACCTCTCCTAAAAACCTCTTTAATATTCGCGCCTCGCTTGAGAGACAAGCCTTCCGGGGGAG
>NZ_AONB01000028.1:0-49311 GCF_000585235.1 Nitrincola nitratireducens
GCATCACGGCCACGACCATGATCATGCCAAGCATGAAGAACATCATGACCATGATCACGATGCACATATTTGGTTAGATCCAGTGAACGCAATCAAAATAGCACAAACGATGGTCAATGCTCTTGTGCCGATCATGCCTGATCACGAAGCGGCTTTAAAGGCGAACCTAGAACGCTTTTCTGCAGATGTTCGCCAGTTAGATGCCGAATTAAGTGCGACACTAACCCCTGTTAAAGATAAAGGGTTTTATGTTTTTCATGATGCCTATGGGCATTTTGTACATCACTATCAGTTAAATCAATTGGGCTATTTCACGGTTGATCCAGCGCGTCAGCCCGGAGCTCGTCATTTAACGGCCATTCGCAATCAACTTCAGGAAGGAGAAGTGGCTTGTGTGTTTAGTGAGCCTCAGTTTACCAGCGCAGTGGTAACCTCAATCACTCGTGGTCTTGATGTGGGTCATGCGGTTCTGGACCCTTTAGCAAGGGACATCACACCCTCAGCAACGGCGTATGTTGAGTATTTAAGAGGCCTCGCTGGGGCGTTTCATGAGTGTTTAGCACGCGGATAGCCGGACTCTGTGTATAAATATTCTCCAGTCGGGTCTTCCCAAGATGGGGTCGGGCGGATATAATTCGCCCCACTTTTGACGCAGATGTGGTGGAATTGGTAGACACGCTAGCTTCAGGTGCTAGTGCCTTCATCGGCGTGGGAGTTCGAGTCTCCCCATCTGCACCATCTACAATGGGTGCAAACACGGGTCAAAAGTCAAAATACTTGCAGATGTGGTGGAATTGGTAGACACGCTAGCTTCAGGTGCTAGTGCCTTCACCGGCGTGGGAGTTCGAGTCTCCCCATCTGCACCATTTTGAAGACATAACCCTTTCCTTATTTTTCGAATATCTTCCTATCTTCCGCCAACAAATCCAAGTTGTCTCCAAGCTTCGAATACCACAATCGCGACGCAATTGGATAAATTCATACTACGGCTGCCCGCTAACATTGGCAAACGCAGAAGGTTTTCGGGCGTAAATTGATTTAAAATCTCCGCCGGTAGTCCTCGCGTCTCTGGGCCGAAAATAAAAAAATCGTCAGATTCAAATTGTGTCTCGGTGTAATTGTGTGTGCCCTTTGTGGATAAAGCAAAGAGGCGTTTAGGCTGAGCAACGTTCATGAAATGCTCGTAATTATCCCACAGTTGTATCTTTGCAAATTCATGATAGTCCAGACCCGCTCGGCGTAAGGATTTTTCGTCCATCGAGAAGCCAAGTGGTTGAATTAAGTGGAGTTGGCAGCCAGTGTTGGCACACAAACGAATAATATTACCCGTATTGGGTGGAATTTCAGGTTCAAAGAGAACGATGTTCATCATGCATTATGCGCTCTTGATTAATTGATCGGCGCTGACAGGTTTGCCAAATAAATAACCTTGGTAGGCTAGACAACCGTAACTGGCGAGCAGTGACCGTTGATCGTCGGTTTCGACCCCCTCAGCAATGACCGATAGACTCATGCTATTCGCTAAGGATACCACGGTTCTGGCAATATCTGAGTCTTGTAGGTTCGTTAACATGTCCTTGACGAAGGACTTATCGATTTTGAGTTGATCAATCGGTAGGCGTTTTAAATACATGAGGGATGAATAGCCAGTGCCAAAATCATCCAGTGAAAAGCTAATGCCAAGAGCTTGCAGCTGAACCATTTTATCCACCGTGTCTTCAATATCGACCAAGAGCATACTCTCGGTGATTTCAAGCTTCATACGCGTTGGGTTAATCTGATATTGTTCAACAATAGCAATGACTTGGCTGACAAACTCGGGTTGGTGGAGTTGCTTGGCACTGATATTGATAGCAAGGGTGAGGTGTTGAGTGGCGGGATTGAGTTGCCATTCCGCGAGTTGTTGACAAGCCGTATGCAGTACCCACTCTCCCAAGGGAAGAATAAGGCCTGTTTTCTCTGCCACAGGAATAAAGTCTACTGGGGATACGTTGCCGCGTTCTGGATGATGCCAGCGTAATAGGGCCTCGGCGCCGAGCATTTTTCCCAGATGATTAACTTGAATTTGATACGCGAGGGTAAATTCACCGCGTTGAATCCCCTGTCTAATGTCGTTGGCCAAACTGGCGTGCTCGTGGACACGTGCTTGCATATCGGGATTAAAGAAACGATGGGTGTTACGCCCTGCCGCTTTTGCCTGATACATGGCTAAATCGGCCTGTGCGAAGACATCATCAATCCCAGCATTTTCTTGATCAAACAAGGTGATACCAATGCTAAGCGTATTAAAGTGTTCAATGCCATCAAACCAGAAAGGCTGGGACAACTTACTGAGTATTTTCTGACTAACGAGGTCAGCCATATTGGAAGCCGAATCTCTGCAACTGCCCAACTCTTCCAGTAGAATAATAAACTCATCGCCGCCAATGCGGGAAACGGTGTCGGTTTTGCGTACGCAGTTAATTAAACGCTCAGACACCATTTTTAATAATTGATCTCCGGCATGATGTCCACGAGTGTCATTTAAGGTCTTGAAATCATCTAAATCAATATAGAGTAAGGCACCAATACAGTGTTTTCGTTGGCTGTTAAGCAGTGCCTGTTTCACTCGATCCATTAATAGCTGACGATTGGGCAAGTGGGTAAGCTGGTCGTAGAATGCCAGCTGTTTAATTCTATTTTCAGATTCCTTACGTTGAGTGATATCACTGAGGGTGATCACAAAATTTAAAACGCTTTGATCAGACTTGTTTTCAACCGCAGAGACGTTAATCCAGAGTAAATACTCTTCACCCTCTTTGCGAGTGCTCCAGATTTCGCCTTGCCAAGCTTTACCTTCGTTCATGGCTTCGATAAGTTGATCATAAACCGAGCTATAAACATGATAAGGGTAAATCACTTCGATCGATTGACCAATCACATCAGTCGCTTCAAACCCGGTGATCTGTGTAAAGGCCTGATTGACTCTCAGAATTGTTTTGTGTCGATCAGTGACGATCATCCCTTCTGAGGATTCAAAAACGGTTGCGGCGATGTGAAGGTCGGCAAACATATTGCGAATGGCAGAGCCGATCTTATTGTACTCGTAGATACCCGTGGACTTGAAGGTCAGTCCGTGACCTCCTCTTTGGATACGTTCTATGTAGGCAATAAGGTAGTTGATCGCACGCTGATTGTTGGTTTGAAAGAGCCAGCCAGTCATGGTTAACAAGAAAATAAAGCCACCCGACAGCAGCATGAAGGACTCCCAGTACTCACGATCCGCGACTTGGAAGTGGCTTTTATCGACGGCTATATCAAGCCAAATGTCAGTGTCTACATTTTTTAAGTGAAGTTGGTCGTGAAAAAGATAGCAAGTATTATCAGTCCCTGTTTGATGATTTTCTTTGCGTGTTTCAATGATTGAAAATCGATTGGCTTTATCCACAGGGTTGCTCAGTAGATTGCGTTGCTGAGTACTTAAACTCAGAGACTTTGTCTGAGTTTGTTCGAGCAGGTATAACATAAGAGGATGACTGGCATGCAAGGCCAACCCTACATACATATAACCTTTTAAATCGATGGTCAATGGATCAAAAATAGGTGCCGCTTTGATGAGGACCGAAAATTCATCGTTTGGAATTAAGTGCCATTGGTGGGTATAGTGAATCGGCGATTTGAGTTGGTCGATGAAGGTTTCAAGGCGATACTTTGGATGGTTGGCGTTGAGTAAGACCTCTTGCTCAGTGCTGACCAGAAAAAAAATATCCAAGACACTACCTGTTTCTGAATCTTGGAATAGATGAGCCATATTGTCGATCATGGATTCGAAGGAGTGTGCATCCGCACTTTCAGACAGAATCGCTAAATTGGATGTTGTCCCCTTCAGGTAAGCATTCAATAAATCTAAGCGGTTGTTTAACGCGCTAGCGATTGAGCGATGTTTCTGCTCAAGACTTTTCTGAACCTCTTGTTCCAGTTGCTTTTCTGCCGTACGAAATGAGAACGCCGCAGAAAGACCAAACGCAAAAATACTGATCAGACCAAAAATTAACACTAAACGGGTTGAGTATCTGAGGTCATGATTTGTTGAGGGGTGATCTGCGTGTTTGATCGGTGTGCCACGTTGGCTCATAAAGAGAGCCTCTTGTTTGAAACAAGCCGGAGAGAAGAAAGAACTGAACAACGAGTTAGATGGAGTAAGTTCAAAACGTTGGTTTACCAATTGTGATGAATGAATCAGTACTCCTTTACCCTGCTTTTTTAAGGATATTAACCCATTTTGGCAGAATTAACAGCCCTTCCTACGTCGTTAGTTTGTTTTATACGTAAGTCGTAGTGCTAGCGTTCAAACACCTTTCAGTAGATTGAACGCTGTCTTGAAGTTTAGATAGGATTTATGACAATAACGCGTCAAGATTGGACAGAGTTGGCAGGCTGTTAATGGCCCCTTTTTGGGTAACCGTGAATGCTCCGCACGCATTCGCAAAGTTCAGCATGGGACTGAATGCAGTGGGTGTTTTTGTCAGCTTTAAAAACTCGCGGCGGTCTATGTTCGCTTTGGCGAGTGAATATAAAAAACCGCCCATAAAAGCATCGCCAGCGGCGGTACTGTCGACCATGCTCACTTTAGGCGGAGCGAGTTCTCCCTGAGCCGTAGCTGAGTAGAATTTAAGGGGGTGCCCGCCATCGGTGATGAGTACTAAGCTTGGACCTGATGCTAACAGCTCGTTGATAAACAGAGTTTCACTTTGCTGCCCACGCAGAAAATGTAATTCCTCCGCACAGAGCTTGATAACATCTGTGTTGGCTAAGCACTGCATGACGGCGCTACGGGTATCTTCACCTTCAGGCCACAGGTTATGGCGCAGATTGACATCAAAGCTGACGAGGTAGCCCGCTTGCTGCGCTTTTTGTATGCCAGCATACGTGGCTTGGCGAATATTGGCATGGGTCAAGGTGTTAGAGCAAAAATGGAAAATACCCGCATCTGTAAACCATGTGTCGGCAAAATCGGTTGCTTGAAAAAACAAGTCAGCAGAGGGGGAGCGATAGAACTCAAAACTTCGCTCGCCCTGAGCATCTAAAGATACAAACGCGAGTGCGGTCTTTGCCTCATGTGTTTGCAACATGTAATCGGTGTGAACGCCACAATCCGCTAGCGTTTTGACTAAAAAGTCACCGAACATATCGTGACCCACCTTCCCAGCAAAATAACTGTTACCACCGAGTTTGGCCACGGCGGCGGCAACGTTTGCGGGTGCTCCACCTGGAAATTTAATAAAGGCTTCATGGCCCGCGAAGTTTCCGGAATCGGTGTTGGTCGAGAGCATATCGATTAAAGCCTCTCCAAACGCTATCACTTTTAACATTAAGTGCTCCTCTGCGTATGATCATTCATTATTATTAGGACGCTCTGTTGGCAGCGTGTTGCACAGATTGGGATCTGGGACAAATAATCGGCTATTAAAACAGGTTCAAATAAATAGAAAATGAATCTAACCACAGATGTTTGTAACAATTGAAATACTTTTTTGCCTTGAATGTGCTATTACAGAAATAAAAATAAGAGGACACACATGAGTGATCCATTACGACAGCGAATCTTAGTCGTAGATGACGAAGCCCCAATGCGTGAATTGTTGCAATCCCTGCTCGAAGAGAATGGCTACAGCGTGCTGCAAGCGGCCAATGGCCCTGAAATGCGACAAGCTTTAGTGGACAACCCCTGCTCTCTTATCATTCTTGATCTGCGTTTGCGCGGTGAAGACGGTATTCAATTGGCTAAAGAGGTTCGATCCAAATCGAGTATTCCCATCATGATGCTAACAGGCAAGGGCGATGAAACAGATCGTATTCTGGGTCTAGAGCTAGCCGCAGATGATTTTTTGATGAAGCCCTTTAATAATCGTGAACTCATCGCTCGAGTGCGCGCGATGCTGCGTCGCACGCTCGAGCTGAGTGCACCCATTGCGCGTCGAGACGATTTACACAGTCATGAGCGTGTATGTTTTGAGCATTGGGTGTTGGATCTGACCAGTCGACAGCTCTATCGACCTGACGGTCAGCAAGAGCTCCTGACACAAGGGGAATACGCGTTATTGGAGGTTTTTGTACGCGCACCCCAGCGAGCATTCAGTCGCGACCAGCTGTTGGAGGCGACACGCGGTTTTAACAGTGATGTGTTTGATCGAACAATCGATGTACTCATCCTGCGTCTACGACGAAAAATCGAGCCCAATCCAAGACAGCCGTCTTACATTAAGACAGAGCGAGGTGTCGGCTATATGTTTTGCGCCAGTGTGACACAATGCTAATGTCGCTGGCATCTTGGCGACGAGCGTCTCCCTTTCAAGGTTTAGGCGTGCGCTCTCGGCTGATGATTGCGTTTGTGATTTTAGCGAGCTCATCGACCTTGCTGGCATTGGTGGGTTGGACGGGGCTAAGTAATACAGACACGGCCTTCAAAGAGTTTGAACAGCAGGCACTGCCAACGATTCTTCAGTCTTTGGCCTTGGCCGAACGCACTGCAAATTTGGCCGCTGTCGCGCCCTATGTGGCCAATACCAGTAGCCCTTCTATGCTCAGTGAGCTCAATCGTTCGCTCGAAGAAAAAATTAACCAAGTGTTGGACTTATCTGTACAGATTCCTCAGTTAGAGGAAGCGGCACCCAATTTACAGCCCTTGTTAAATCAGCTTGAGTTGACCATCACGGAATTAATGGGTCTAACCCGAGCACACTTACTCTTGCGTGAGGATGTGCGCCAATACGAGTACAGTTTGAATCAGCTACGTGACGAACTGAAAGTGTTGAGTCAGTCCGCGTCAATTGAGCCTTTGTCTCTCACATTATTCGTGCTGTTTGACCAACTGAACCAAGCACTCTATCTTGATGATATTGAAGCAATTGAAGAGTTAGAGACGACCTTTTCAGCGCAGTTTTTTTCGTTTAAACACGACGATGTGCACCGTCCCCTCTCTACCCTAGTCTCTGATTTGAAAACCTTAGGGATCGCTGACTCAAATTTGTTCAGACAACGCATTGAACAGGTCG
Organism: Nitrincola nitratireducens; assembly: GCF_000585235.1. Lineage (NCBI taxonomy): Bacteria > Pseudomonadati > Pseudomonadota > Gammaproteobacteria > Oceanospirillales > Oceanospirillaceae > Nitrincola > Nitrincola nitratireducens. The sequence goes on from NZ_AONB01000028.1 coordinate 7,035, forward strand.
AGTTGCAACAGCGTCGTGCCTTTTTGCTGGCGTCAACCCGAGCGATTTCCAATCAGTTAAGTCTTGAAGTGAAAGACTTTGTCGATCAAGTTCAGCAGCAGATTACGCACCAAAGTCAACGCATGGGATTGGCGGTGAACTCAGGTAAAACAGGGATTTTAATGATTGCTTTGCTGTGTTTTACCGCAGCGTTGGCTGGTATTTGGATTGTGCGTGAGCTCACTGAGAGTTTAGGGCGTGTGACTGCGGTTATGTCGCGCCTTGCGAAGGGTGACACTCTGTTGCCGACGCCAGCCATTGAACGTCGCGATGAAATGGGTGAGTTGGCGCGTGCTTTTGCTGTGTTTCGGGAAAATGCAGTCGCCATCGATAGCATGCGCCAAGATCTCCAGGAACAGTCACACCTGCTGGAAACAATTTTCAACCATATCAATGATGGCTTGAGCGTCTTTGATCAGCAAAACCGCTTAATTGCTTGGAATCCTCAATACGCTGCCATGCTAGACTTGTCAGAAGAAGAGTTGCATAAAGGCATGTCAATTGAAGAGGTTTATGCGCGTTTATCTGTCGAAGCTCAAGAAGGTTGGGCGCTGAATGGAATCATGCTGAATCGAGACGAAGTGAATCAATTGCGTCAACAAAGTACCCAGCGTTTTGAGCGCAATTTCCCAGGTGGGCGGGTGGTTGAATTTAGAAGCAATCCCATGCCCGAAGGTGGGTTTGTGACACTCTACTCCGATCTAACTGAGCGCAAAGCCATCGAGGCCCAGTTACGCCAATCTCAAAAAATGGAGGTTCTTGGCCAACTGACAGGAGGTGTTGCGCATGACTTTAACAATCTACTTGCCGCCATGTTTGGTAATCTCCAGTTATTAGGCGACCACTTGGCTGCAGACAGCCCTGCAGCTGTTTATGCGCACCGAGCCTTAGCGGCCGCAGATCGCGGGCGTCATTTGACCCAGCGACTCTTAGCTTTTTCTCGTAAGCAGTACCTACAGCCAGAAGTGGTTGATGTGAATGCCCTGATTGAGGGTATGCTCGATCTAATAGAGTACAGTGTTGGTGATGGCATTACTTTGCAGTTAGCATTGGAGGCTGATCCCGCTCTTGTGTCCGTTGATCCTAGCCAGCTCGAAAATGCCTTGCTTAATTTGTCGATTAACAGCAGTGCGGCCATGCAAGGGAGTGGGCAGCTCTGCTTTGAAACCACCTATGAGCCGCTGGCCATGCTGAATGGCGAGCGACAGGCGGTCATCCGCATTTGTGTTCGTGATACGGGGTGTGGTATTCCTGACGCCTTGATTCGACGCGTCTTTGAGCCCTTTTTTACCACCAAGGAGATAGGTGAAGGCAGTGGCTTAGGGTTAAGCATGGTCTATGGCTTTGTGAAGCAGTCTCAGGGCGATATCCAGATTCGCAGCCACGTAGGGCAAGGGACAGAGGTGGATGTTCTGCTGCCTTGCGAAATGGCGCTGCCCAATCCATCCACGGAGCCAGAGACGGTGAGCCCGTTAATGTTGGGGCAAGGTCAGAGAATACTCTTGGTTGAAGATGATCCGCAGGTAGGTCAAATGTCGCAAGATCTGCTGGAAGGTTTGGGCTATGGTGTTGTGCCTGTTACAGGCGCTGAGCAGGCCCTATCTGTACTCCAATCTGATCAGAGCGTGGCATTGGTTTTTTCGGATATCAATTTGGGTAGCCAATGGCATGGCCTTGCCTTGCAGCAACACTTAGCCCAGCTCTATCCAGAGCTTCCAGTGTTACTGACGTCGGGCTTACACCCATTTTTATTACAGCAACGCTATGGTTTAACCGAGGAGGTTGCGTTTATCGCAAAGCCATATTCTCGAGAAGCCTTAGCGGCTGCCATCACACAACTTATTTTCTGTGACCCTAAGGAGCATCATGAGCCGACTGAAAACTAGGCACTGCCCTTTTATCCTGAGTATATTCCTGCTGTCTATGACTTCTTGGGTACAGGCAGAAACATTGGATAGACTGGCGTACCTACGTTTGGGCATTTCGGTGTCAGATCTGGGTAATCCCTACTTTGCTGCATTGGCTCAAGGCGCAAAGCGGCAAGCACAGGCATTGGTTGAGAGCGATCAGGTTGAAACACTGCTCTATTCCAGTGCGTATGATGTTGAGCGTCAGACACAGCAAATAGAGTCCTTTATTGAGCAGTCTGTTGATATGATTTTAGTGTCCGCCGCTGTGTTTGACGCGTTTGAAGCGGTTATCGATCGCGCGCAGTCGCGAGGTATCCCGGTACTTGCCGTCGATGTTAAAGCCTTGGGGGCGGACGCGACGGTGACGACACACAATTATCAAGCAGGGCATCTTGCCTGTGATCAGTTAGCGCAGCATCTCAACTTTCAAGGAGACGTGGTGATACTCAACGGCCCACCCGTTTCGTCGATTATAGAACGTGTCGAGGGGTGTCAGCAGGCTTTAGCGCAGTACCCAGCCATTCGCCTGATTTCATCTGACTTAAACACGGGCGGCAGTCGTGAAGGCGGATTGGAAACCATGACCCATGTTCTGACCCGATATCCTGACATTCAAGGGGTCTTCAGCATTAATGATCCAGCCGCCCTTGGCGCCGAAATGGCAGGCCAGCAAGCGGGCAAACGTAATTTTGTGATTGCCAGTGTCGACGGTGCGCCCAGCTTTATCAGCCGCTTACAGGCAGATGACAGTTTATTGTTAGGAACAGCGACGCAATCCCCGGCCAAGATGGCAGAGCTTGCGGTGCAAATGGGCTATGATTTACTTCAAGGAAAAGCCCTTAACCTGCGGGAAGTGTTAATTCCCGCACGTTGGGTGAATGCTGCTAATCTCGATGCCGCTGAGGTTTGGTAGTGATCGTCGCGCTCAAGTGAGTACGGCGATCACTTCACAAAAACAGCTTATGCATTGGCGGTACAAGAGGGATGGTCTTCGGGGTTGAGCGCTCCGGTCATGATCGCCACGGCATCGGACATACTGTGGGTGTTAGGCTTAATAACCGCGATGCGTTTGCCAAGGCGATGAATATGGATGCGATCGGCCACTTCAAATACATGCGGCATGTTGTGGCTAATCAAAACCACCGATAGACCACGGTCTCTCACTTCTTTAATCAGATTGAGCACTTTGCGAGACTCTTTGACCCCCAAAGCGGCGGTAGGCTCATCCATAATCACTACATGGCGAGCAAATGCGGCTGAGCGCGCGACGGCGACGCCTTGGCGCTGCCCGCCCGACAGGGTTTCCACCGCTTGATTAATGTTTTGTATGGTCAGTAGCCCCAGCTCACTCAGCTTCGTCCGCGCTTCGTTATGCATGGCCTTTCGATCCAACATACGGAAAACGCTTCCCAGAATACCGGGACGACGTTTTTCTCGTCCAAGGAACAGGTTGTCGGCAATGTTGAGCGAGGGCGAAACTGCCAGGTTTTGATACACCGTTTCAATACCCGCGTTGCGGGCATCCATCGGGCTTTTAAACTCGACTCTTTCTCCATCAAGACGGATTTCACCAGCATCCGGAACCAAAGCACCCGATAGGGCTTTGATCAAGGATGATTTACCAGCACCGTTGTCACCGATCACGGCCAGAATTTCGCCGGGATAGAGATCAAAATCAGCGCCGTCTAGGGCGGTAACGTGGCCATAACGCTTGATGAGTTGAGTTGCTTGCAATACGGGTTGTTGAGCGCTGAGATTTGACATACTTATACCTTCCTGATCCATTGATCCATGCCGACGGCAACTATGATCAATAAGCCGATGGTGAATTCTTGCCAGAGCACATCGACACCGGCTAAGGCTAAGCCATTTCTAAACACCCCGACGATTAGCGCACCAATGAGAGTTCCGAAAATAGCACCTCGACCCCCAAACAAGCTGCAGCCGCCAATCACCACCGCCGTAATGCTGTCGAGGTTGGCCGTCATGCCCGCTTGTGGGCTGACCGAACCTATGCGTCCGATCAGAGCCCAAGCACCGATTGCGCAAATAACGCCAGCGACCACGTACACAGACAGAAGCACACGATCTGTGCGAATGCCAGCTAAACGCGCTGCCGCTGGATCATCGCCAGTGGCGTAGACATGTTTGCCCCAAGCCGTCCAATTGAGGGCATACCAAATGATGAAAAACAGCGCTAACATCAATAGCGAGCCGTAGGTGAGTTTGGCTCCAAAAAATTCCAGCGTCCGCCCTGTCCAGTGGAGCAACGGTGCCGCATTATCAATGGCCTGTGCGCGAATGGTTTCACTTTTGGAGTACCAAAGGTTCAAGGCAAAGAAGATATTCCAAGTTCCAAGGGTCACGATGAAAGGGGGCAGCTTAAAGCGCGTGACCAATTGCCCGTTAATAAATCCACACAGAGCTCCCGTTAACAGCCCTAAACCTAAAGCTACAGAGGGCGGTAGGCCAACTTCCACGGCCATGCGACCCATGACCACGGAGGTTAACACCATAATGGCACCCACGGATAAGTCGATGCCTGCCGTCAGTATGATCAAGGTTTGAGCAATACCCAAAATACCAATGATAGTGACCTGTTGTAGGATCAAGGACATATTAAACGGCTGTAAAAATCGTTCTCCTACAATTAGAGTAAAGGCACCTATGGCCAGAAGTAGCACAATAGACGGTGCCGCCGTTGGGTTGCTGTGAAAGAAACGATGCGCTTTTTCAGCTAGGGTTGGTTGCGGTAGATTAAATTCTGCAACAGCACCGGATGCCGCATCGGCAATGCGCTCATGCTCGGCAGGTTGTTGCGTTGAGAGTATTTGACTTTCTGACATGACGGACTCCACTGACACTTACGAGGGGTAGAGGCGCATCGCGCTCTACCCTGATACAGGCTTGGTTTAGCCCCAGCAAAGCTCAAGGCCTTCAGCAGAGCGTTTCGAATCCAGCCCTTCTTGTGGCTGGTCGGTAATCAACTCCACCCCTGTGTTCACGAAGTCCAGCCCTTCAGAGGCTTGTGGCTTTTGTCCGGTCTTGGCAAACTCAATAACGGCATCAACACCCATTGACGCCATTTGCAAAGGAAATTGCATCGAGGTGGCACCGATGACGTTATCACGCACGTTTTCCACGCCTGGGCAGCCACCATCAACCGACACGATTAAAACATCCTTCTCACGGCCTACGGCCCGCAAGGCTTCATAGGCACCCGCTGCAGCGGGTTCATTGATGGTGTAAACCACATTAATGCTTGGGTCACGCTGGAGTAAGTTTTCCATGGCACGACGTCCGCCTTCTTCCGCACCACTGGTGACATCTTGACCAGCAATGCGTGGATCTTTCTCGTCACCGATGCGGTTAGGATCATTGACATCTATGCCAAAGCCTTCCATAAAGCCTTGATTGCGCGCGACATCAACCGTAATCATGCTGCTATTCAGGTTTAGCATCGCAATCCGCGCATCAGCGGCTTTATCACCCAGTGTTTGAGCCGCCCACTGCCCTATCAATACACCGGCTTTGTAATTATCGGTTGCGAAGGTTGCATCGGCGGCGTCAGCAGGACTCAGCGGTGTGTCCAATGCAATGACCAACAGGCCTGCTGCCCGAGCACGATCAATGGCTGGAACAACCGCGACAGGGTCACTTGGAGCAATTAAGATGCCTTTAGCACCCGCAGCGATCAGGTTCTCAATGGCTTGAACTTGAGATTCGTTATCGCCATCAAAACGCCCCGAGAAGGTACGCAGTTCAACGCCCGTTTCATCAGCTCGCTGTTGAGCGCCTTCACGCATTTTGACAAAGAAAGGGTTGGTGTTGGTTTTGGTAATTAAGCCAACGATTGGGGCTTTATCCGCAAAGGCCAGCGGTGAGAGTAATGCGGTTGAAGCAGCCAGTGCTAATAGCCCGGATTTAAGGTTCATGGTAACGCTCCTATTCTTATTTTTTTCAAATGAATCACGTTATTGGGAGCGATCCTTTGAAAAGATCGGCTCTTAGGAGCGATTAAAAAGGACTAAAGTGAATAGAAAATGTTACCGGAAACGTTTTTTTGTAATATTTGAAATACGACTGAGCATTGTTGAGGTGTTTGTGGGAGGTAATAAGCGTTGCCCCCTCTCACATAGAGGGAGCCACCCAGTTAAGGGTTAGGTTAAACGTGAGGTTAACCATTGTCCAATCCGCTTAACCTGCTCCAAACACAGTGAGTGCTCCATAGGAAAGGTTTCATACTCGACAGTAAAGCCTTGATCTGTGAGAAGGGTTTTGGCTTGTTGTCCTAGTGCTTCAGGGACAACATCATCGTAAAGACCGTGTTGAATTAAGATTGGTAAAGCGTGATTTTGGCGGGTAAAGTCGGTGTGTTTTGGTGTTGCAAAGTAGGTTGAGAGCGCTAGGAGACCCGCTAGAGGATAGTGGGTATTTAAGGCTGTGTGATACACAACGGCTCCGCCTTGCGAAAAGCCCGCCAGAATAATGTTTTGGCTTGGGATGCCTCGTTGAATCTCTCGCTCGATTAGCCTCTCGATGGCTTGGGCAGAATCTTTCAGTTGCTGAATGTCGACCTTGCGTTCAATATTAATATCGAGAATATCGTACCATGCAGGCATGATCATTCCACCGTTGATGGTCACAGGGATCGTCGGCGCATGGGGGAAGATAAAGCGGACACTATGATTGCTGGGCAAGCCCAGCTCTGGCAGTATGGGTTCAAAATCATGTCCGTTGGCACCTAATCCGTGCAGCCATATAACACAATAGCGTGCAGGCATGACGGGTTCGATTTCTAGGTAGTCTAAATCACTCATGGTTGTGTATCCTAATGCTATCGGTTGTGTGGGCTTAAAATCAAACGCTTGTTAAAAAATATCTGAATTTATTGGAAATGCGTTTATAATCGCTGAAATCGTGACTGCCCTCTTGGAATGAAGCGCTGACAAGAGGATCTTAAATGGATAATCTACAAATAAAAATAGTAGGCAGGGTGCCAACGTTTGCGAAAAGAATTCGAAGTCGAAAGCCACAAGCTCGCTAACTCCATAGATGACGCTCGCAAGCGCTCTATTTTGTTATTCGTTAGCTATATTACTGGCAGCGTTATGCTGGTGTATGGCATTTTGCATCTTTTTAATCACAATCACCTGCTTCTGTTAATTTTATTTGGGTGTAGTGCGGTTTTTTATGGAAATGTGCTTTTTTATCATCTTACACGTCGTTTAAATGAGGCGTGTGAGTTTGAAAGTATTTTAGTCGGAACATTTGTGTTGGCTTTGGTGTATCAAGGCGGCCATGAAAACACAGCGCTGTATTGGGTATTTCCATTTCCTGCCATTTTGTTTGGGTTGCTTGGGGTTCGCAAAGCCCTAGTCATGAACATAATCCTGCTCATACTGTTATCGGTCATGCTGTATGTGCCTGGATTTATCGAAGCACAGTATGCAGATGCAGAGAAAAGTCGTTTTTTGGTGTCTCTATCGTTGGTCATCATCGTTAGCTTGATTAATGATTTCTTTAGAGAGCGTAGCCATATGGCGATGTCTCAAGTTCAGCAGAGTCGAGAAAAGCAGGCGAACACAGATGTTCTAACACGCTTGGTCAATCGTCGGTTTATTACCGTGAGTCTTCCAAAATACCTTAATCAAAACCCCGAGAACTTTTTACCTCTAGCGGTCATCATGTGCGACCTCGATCATTTCAAAAAATTGAACGATAGCTATGGGCATGAGTGTGGTGACTTAGCGTTAAAGCATGTGGCTCAGTTGTTTTTGGATCATTTACGACAACAAGATATTGCCTGCCGCAGTGGGGGTGAAGAGTTTTTATTCTTATTGCCGTTATGTGGCGTGATGGATGCGCTGCACGTTGCTGAAAAAATCAGAGCCGCCTTAGTCGAGACAGAGTTTAGCTATCAAGGGCAGCCGATCCCTTTGACGGCGAGTTTTGGTGTCAGTTTGTGTAAAGTGTCGAATGGCCTGGACGAGGCTATAAAGGTTGCAGATTTGAAAATGTATGAAGCGAAACAGGCAGGACGCAACTGTGTTCGTTAATCTCAGAAGTGTATAGGCAATCTGAGTTATGGTGTGATGTATATGGCAGCAAAAACTCAGTTAAATTGAGACGGTCTTATCCAGAATGCTATCTTAGTTCGGATTTATAAACGATCAGAGTATTTTTTCTAAAGAAGAGTTTCTAGGAGATGTAAAGCGGTTGGTTAGGGTTTGCACCATCTTCAACACTCTGTTTGAAAATGGTGCCCGGAGGCGGAATCGAACCACCGACACGAGGATTTTCAATCCTCTGCTCTACCGACTGAGCTATCCGGGCTAACCGAGGCGCGTATTAAATAAAATTTGACGGCCTCCGTCAACACCTTTTTTTAAAAAAGATGAAAAAAATGTAAAAAAAGTGATTTATAGGCAAAATTGGTTATTTTTTAATCGGTTGCTGTTGGGTCAAGCAATGGATATTCCCCCCACCCAGCAATAATTCCCGGCCAGGAATTTGAACAATTTTATGTTCAGGGCAGAGTTTGCTGAGTAGATCGGCTGCAATCTTATCCATTGGGTCGTCAAACGCAGGCATAACGATACCACCATTGCAGAATAAAAAATTGACGTAACTGGCGGCTAAACGATTTCCCCCTTGCCGAGGCTGAGAGCCCGCTTGAACCATCACACCTGCCGCTTCTTCATCGGTCATGTACAGAGGTCCGGGCACGGGGATCTTATGAATCTTCAGTGCTCGGCCCTTTGCGTCTGTTTGCTGACTTAGATACTCAAATGCGGCCATAGAGGCGGCGTATTGAGGGTCTTGTTGATCGTCTGTCCATGCGAGGAGCACTTCTGCGGGTGCAATAAAGCAGGCCATATTATCGACGTGTTCATCGGTTTCATCTTCAACAATCCCTTTCGGAATCCAAAGCACTTTTTCGATGCCAAGATACTCACGTAACTTGTCTTCTATGTCGCTGCGGCTGAGGTGAGGGTTACGATTGGGGTTCAGTAAGCAGGTCTCTGTGGTTAACAGGGTACCTTCACCGTCGACATGAATGGCACCACCCTCCAAAATGAAATCCGCACGATAACGCGCTAGTTTTTCGATTTGCAGGATTTTTTGGGCAACCTGATCATCCAGTGCCCATGAGTCGTAAAGCCCGCCATTCAGCCCTCCCCAAGCGTTAAAGATCCAGTCTATGCCTCTGACCTCGCCAGCGGAGTTACGAATAAACGTAGGACCCGTGTCCCTAACCCATGCATCGTCACTGGAGAGTTCGATGATTCGAACATTGGTTTCATTCTCGAACAGTGAGTAGACGTGTTCGTAAGACTTGGCGCTGACACCTAAAGAGACAGGCTCAAACTCTGCGATACTTTTCACCAGCGTGACGAATGCGGTTTGTGCAGGTTGAGCCTGCTCGCGCCAATTATCGGGTCTTTCCGGCCAGATGAGCCAGGTCTGCTCGTGAGGTGTCCATTCCGCTGGCATACAGAAACCATCTTGCTTGGGTGTCTTTAACAAAGTGAGGGTACCCATCAACGTGTGACTCCATCTTTGGTCAGAATTGGTGAAAATAAATCTATCCGTCTATCACGGAAAATACCCCAAGAGTGACGTTTATGTGCGATCGCATCGAGATCAAATGTATGGGTGATAATACCTGTTTCCGTCCGATCCAGTTCAGCGACTTTGGCGCCCGTTTCATCGGCAATAAACGATGAGCCATAGAAGGTAATCGCTGAATCCCCCTCTGTCTCACGGCCAACGCGGTTGCTGGCGATGAGCGGTGTTAGGTTGGCACCGGCATGCCCGCATTGCACACGTTGCCAATGATCGCGTGAATCCAAACCGCTGTCTTGGGGTTCGCTTCCGATGGCCGTCGGATACAAGAGCAATTCGGCACCCATTAATGCCATGGCACGTGCACATTCGGGGTACCATTGATCCCAGCAAATACCCACGCCGATGGTGGCATAGGCGGTCTTCCATACTTTGAAGCCAGTGTCACCTGGAGTGAAGTAGAATTTCTCTGAATAGCCCGGTCCATCAGGTATGTGGCTTTTTCGATATAGGCCTAAGTTGCGTCCATCGGCGTCAATGATCGCAATGCTATTGTAAAAAGCATTATTGTGGCGCTCGTAAAAACTGACAGGTAACACCACCTTCAGCTCTGCGGCTAAGGCTTGAAAGTGTTTGACGGCAGGGTTGTCCTCTAGTGGCGTGGCAAAGGTTAAATAGTCATAGCGCTGTTTTTGACAAAAATAACAGCGTTCAAACAGTTCTTGCAGCAAAATGATCTGCGCCCCTTTGGCATGCGCGGCACGAACCAGTTGCTCGGCTTGATTGATGTTGTCTTGTACGTGCCAATCACAACCCATTTGTGTGGCAGCAACGGTCACATTTCGCATGTTCGTTTCCCTCTCTTAAATGCCCAGTTTGTCTCGTAAAGTATAGTAAGCTGCGCCCATCGCCGTAAAAGGAATACGGAAAGAGCGTCCCCCTGGGAATGGATAGTGTGGCAGGCTGGCAAAGGCATCGAAACGTTCAGCTTGGCCTTGAATCGCTATTGCCAAGGCTTTGCCCGCGACGTGAGTGAAGGTGACGCCATGACCGGAACAGCCTTGGGAGTAATAGATATTATGACCAATACGCCCCATTTGTGGCAGTCTAGACAGAGTGAGTAAGAAATTGCCTGTCCAGGTATACTCAATTTTCACATTGGCCAGTTGTGGAAAGGTTTTTAGCATTTTTGGACGAATAATATTTTCAATGTCTGCAGGGTCTCGTGCGCCATAAATGACCCCGCCGCCATATAGCATGCGTTTATCACCAGACAGACGGAAATAATCCAGTAGATAATTGCAATCTTCGATACAGTGGTCTTTCGGAATTAAGCTCTGTGCCAGAGCTTCATCAAGGGGCTCTGTTGCGATGACTTGTGTTCCACAGGGCATGGACTTAGCCGCTAATTGCGGTAAGAGATTGCCAAGATAGGCATTGCCCGCGATCACCACAAATTTAGCTTTGACAATGCCTTTTGCAGTAAGGACTTCCGCGGTCTCACCTTGATTGAACGAGGTAACAATCGAGTGTTCAAAGATCTTGCCACCTAACTGTTCAAAGGCGGCGGCTTCGCCCAAGGCAAGATTTAAGGGATGAATGTGGCCACCGGTGTGATCAAGCGCACCGCCAACATAACGATCGGTATTGACGACCTCTTTGATTTGTTGAGTATCGAGTAACTCGAGTTGATCGTAGCCAAAGCGTCGCCAGAGTTGTTGTTGGCTTTCTAAGTGTTTGAGTTGCTTAGCCGTAATGGCCGCAAACACTCCACCGTCTTTTAAATCACATTGGATGTCGTAGGCCTTCACTCGCTGGCGGATAATCTGTGCGCCTTCAAATGCCATTTCCGCGAGGTGTTTAAGGTGCGGCGCCGAGGTTTGTTTCTCAATAGAGTCGAGGTCACGGCTATAGCTGTTGACGATTTGACCGCCATTGCGTCCAGAAGCACCAAAACCAACCGTCATGGCTTCCAATACAATGACGTTAAATCCCGCTTCCGCTAGAAAAAGTGCTGTGGATAACCCAGTGTAGCCGCCACCAACGATACAGACGTCTGTTTCGTGTAGGCCTTCAAGCGCTGGGCGTTCTGGAGCAGGGTTTGCAGATGCCGCATAATAGGATTGTGCAGGTACAAACTGAGTCATAGCTTTCTCACTTTGATAAACGTATTCTTAAGTCTATGTCAGAGAAATCAAACAAGAAAGCCGAATTTTTTATCCTTTCTTGCTTTGGTGATCCGAATCAACGATTGAGGATAATTGAGGTACCTATGTCAACTCCTGAAACGCGTGAACAATGGCAAGAAATGGCACTGACACTCACGATTCAAGGCCAGGCATTTATTCAAGGCCGCTATCAGCCTGCGGTGAGTGGTAAGACATTTGACTGTTTTAGTCCTATAGATGGGCGTTTACTCGCTCAAGTCGCTAGCTGCGATCAAGATGATGCGGATTTGGCGGTGAGTGTGGCTCGTCAGGCCTTTGAGTCAGGTGTTTGGAGTCGGATGGCGCCGGCTAAACGCAAGCAAGTGTTGCTTAAATTTGCCGAGCTGGTGCTTGAACATCGCAATGAGCTGGCGCTTTTGGAAACCTTGGATATGGGTAAGCCAATTAACCATGCACTGCGAGGCGATATCCCAGCGACGGCGCGTGCAATTAGCTGGACAGCTGAGGCCATCGACAAGGTGTATGACGAGCTAGCACCCACGGCACACAATCAAATTGGTATGATTACCCGGGAGCCGATAGGGGTTGTTGCGGCGATCGTACCCTGGAACTTCCCATTAATTATGGCTGCGTGGAAACTCGCACCCGCCTTGGCAACGGGCAATTCCGTTATATTAAAGCCTTCAGAAAAATCCCCCTTAAGCGCCCTACGTTTGGCCGCTTTGGCCACTGAAGCAGGGATTCCTGAAGGGGTCTTCAATGTTTTGCCAGGTTATGGTCACACTGTGGGTAAGGCGTTGGCGCTGCACATGGATGTGGATTGTTTAGTCTTTACTGGCTCAACAGGTGTTGCAAAGCAATTGATGGTTTATGCCGGTCAATCAAACATGAAACGCGTATGGTTAGAGGCTGGCGGTAAAAGTCCAAATATTGTTTTTGCCGATGCTCCTGATTTAGATAAGGCGGCAGCTGAAGCGGCGTCCGCGATCGCCTATAACCAAGGTGAGGTTTGCACAGCGGGCTCGCGTCTATTGGTTGAGGCCAGTATTAAAGATGAGTTTGTCAGCCGAGTTATCGCTGCGTTAAAGCGTTGGCAGCCAGGTCACCCGCTTGATCCGCAAACCCGTTGTGGTGCAATTGTGGATCACGATCAGTTACAGCGTATATTGTCCTACATTGACTCTGGGCAGCAAGAGGGGGCGACGCTTGCTCAAGGTGGCAAGCAGGTGCTGCCAGAAACTGGTGGATTTTATGTAGAACCCACGGTGTTTGATAATGTCCACAATGAGATGAAAATCGCTGCTGAAGAAATATTTGGTCCCGTGTTATCTGTTATTAGCTTTAATACCCCGGAAGAAGCGGTGCGCATTGCCAATGATACGATTTTTGGGCTTGCGGCTGCCGTATGGACATCCGATATTAATAAAGCCCACAAAACGGCTAAAGCCCTTCGGGCGGGCAGTGTCTGGATCAATCACTATGACGGTGGCGACATGACAGCGCCCTTTGGTGGTTTTAAGCAGTCCGGTAATGGCCGGGATAAATCCTTACATGCCTTTGATAAGTACACGGAGTTAAAAGCGACGTGGATTGAGCTGGCGTAAACGCACGAGCAACGATTAGGGGCTCATCTGAGCCCCTCTTCATCGGTTTTAAAAGGCATCTTTCAATTTATGCCAGAGCATGCCAGCGGCCAGTAAGGGGGCTCTCAGTCGGCGCCCACCGGGAAACGTCATATGCGGCACCTTCGCAAACCAATCAAAACGCTCGCTTTGTCCTGATATTTTCTCCGCTAAAAGTTTTGCGGCTAGATGTGTCGCATTGACGCCATGGCCCGCATAGGCTTGTGCATAAAAAATCGACGAGCAGTCGGGAAGTTGGCCGATTTGCGGCAGACGGTTCGCTCCAATACCGATCATCCCTCCCCATTGGTAAGCAATTGTGAGTGGCTCAAGCTGAGGAAATACGCGTTGGATATTGGGCTTGAGGGCTTCAGCAATATTTTTTGGATCTTTACCCGTATAGGTACAGAGTCCACCAAAAATGAGGCGGTGATCGGCACTGATGCGATAGTAGTCCAAGGCTGTGCGCATATCGGCGACAGCACGGCGCTTGGGCATCAGGGATTCGCATAAGGCGGGATCAAGCGGCTTAGTTGCGATTAAATAACTTCCTGCGGGCAGTATTTTGCCGCCAAGCCAGTGATCAAGCTCTGGGTTGAGGTAGGCGTTCGCACCTAATATGAGTTGATCGCAGATGACAACGCCCTCACGGGTCATAACGCGAGGACGATCACCCTTTTCAATTCGCAGGACTTCGGATTGCTCATATATCTGCACACCCAGTTGCTCTGCAATGACGGCTTCACCCAGCAGTAAATTGAGTGGGTGCAGATGTCCGCTGCCTTCATCAAGCAGTGCGCCCGTGTAAAAGGAAGAGTTAACGACTTCGCGTTTGAGTTCGTGAACATCAAGGCGCTTGATAGAATGAGGGTAGCCGAGTTGCGTTAACTCCTCTAGCTCATTATCAAGATCCGGTAAATGTCGATGATGGGTGGCTAGATCGGCATAGCCTAGGTGTAAATCACACTCAATTTGGTACTGGCTAATCCGGTTTTTGACAATTTCCAGAGCCTCGAACCCCATTTTCTTTAGGGCTAAGACGCCCTCTTGTCCAATACAGTTGGTGAACTGGTCAAGAGAATGGCCGATGCCACGAATCAGTTCACCGCCATTACGACCAGACGCTCCCCAACCTAGGCGGTTGGCCTCTAGCAATATGACCTTAAAGCCACGTTCAGCTAACTCGATTGCTGTATTGATCCCCGTATAACCGCCACCCATAACGCAAATTTGGGTGTCGTGGTGACCTTCAAGCTTCGGCCAAGTTTGATGATGTTTGCGAGACGCGGCGTACCATGAGGCGGTGTGTTCTTGAAAGTTGGACATAAAACTTCCCAAGATTATCAGGTTTAAGCCCAAGTGTACCTGAGCTTAAACCCTTTTTGCGGATTAAACTGTGTGTAAATACCAAAGGTATTCGAGATCAGAGATGGTGTGTTCGAACTCGGTGAGTTCATTTTCTTTGCAGGCAACAAAGATTTGCATGAACTTATAGCCAAGATACTCAAGCATAACCGGAGAGTCTTCAAACTCACGCAACGCATCACGTAGATTGTTGACCAAGGAAGGCTCATGTTGTTCATGCGCATTGCCAACGGTCATAGGCGGTGGCTCGATTTTATGGGTAATGCCAAAATGTATCCCAGATAAAACAGCGGCCATCAGCAAGTAGGGATTGGCATCAGCTCCTGCGATTCGGTGCTCGATACGCAATGCCTCTGGATCGCCTCCTGGCAAGCGTAATGCAGCTGTCCGGTTATCCACGCCCCAAGTCGGTGCGCTGGCCACGTAATATTCCGGGCTGAAGCGACGATACGAATTGATATTTGGGCAGAGAACAGCCATGGCATCATTCATGGTTGCCAGTAGGCCACCAATCGCCCAGCGCAACATATCATTGGGTTGTTCAGGATCACCTGCAAAAATATTTTTTCCATCCTTATCAACCAAGCTGACATGCACATGCATGCCACTGCCGGATTGGTCATGATATGGCTTGGCCATGAAGGTGGTGTCCATTTCATGGTCGTAGGCCATGTTCTTTACTAAGCGCTTCAGCAGTGTTGCGTGATCGCACGCTTTAACGGGATCATCGACGTGATGCAGATTGACTTCGAATTGCCCTGGAGCGGATTCGGCGACAAGTGCATCAGCCGGAATGGATTGTTCATGTGCGGCATCTAAGACATCGGCGAGAAAGTCAGCATACTCATCTAAATCATCAATTGAATAGACTTGCACACTGGCAGGACGCTTACCGGATGTGGGTGATTTCGGGGGCTGTGGTCGGCCTGACAGGTTTTCCTGATCAATTAAGTAGAACTCTAATTCGAAGGCAGTGACAGGCGTCAGCTCTAACTCCTCAAAGCGCTTAACCACGCGTTGCAGAACCACGCGTGGGTCGGCAAAGAAGGGTGTCTGCCTATCCAGCTCATACATGGTCATTAACAGCTGCGCGGTTGGGCGCTTCTGCCAAGGTTCCATGCTGAGCGTGTCTGGAATGGGTAAGCAAATACGGTCAGCCTCCCCTATTTCCAGTCCTAAGCCGGTTTCTTCTACGGTGGTGCCTTGAATGTTGAGTGCGAAAATTGAGGCAGGCAGTGCGACGCCTTTCTCGAATACTTTTTCAATAGCACTGGGATCAACGCGTTTGCCACGAACAATGCCGTTCATATCGGCAATCAGCAAATCGACAAATTGAAGTTCAGGATGCGCCTGCACAAAGGCTTTGGCGTTTTCTAAATCTGAGCCCATAAGGGTAACCTTTTTTGCTGTTGTTTTTTCTCTGGTATGAATGGATGACCTAACAGAGTTCATATGGAGTAAATTCTATAATGAGACATCTGTCAATAAGTCGTTGAAATGCCCGCTTTTAGGGCTTGCGTACTTTTCTTGCCCCTTGTTAAGGCAAGTGTTAAAAAACTTGCGTATAACCTGCCTAAAGGCTTGATAAGCGCTCACAGGAACGTTAAAACGTAAGATAATTAGGTAAGTCATTTATGATGTGTCATATAGCTGAAAAGTCAGGTTGTTTAAAATGAGCACGAGTATCGCGAAACGCCCGTTGATAGGGGTGAATGCCTGTAGCCAATGGTTGCCTGGAAAACATCCCTTTTTTATTGTCGGTGAAAAATATGTGCAATCGGTTGCTCAAGGTGCGGGTGGAATGCCTATGGTCATTCCCGCTCTAGGGGATGACTTACCTATCGAGCAGATCGTCGCGTTATTGGACGGCCTTTTATTAACGGGTTCACCGTCGAATATAGAGCCGCACCATTATCAAGGAGCGCCCAGTGCCGCCGATTCGGAGCATGATCCTAAGCGTGATGCCACAACTTTACCCTTGATCCGTGCAGCCATTGATGCTGGCGTGCCTGTATTGGGGATTTGCCGTGGTTTTCAGGAGATGAATGTCGCGTTGGGCGGCACACTTCATCAAAAAGTGCATGATCTTGAAGAGTATATTGATCATCGTGAAGATAAACAGGCCAGCATTGATCAACAATACAACGCCTTAGCCCACTCGATTGAAATCGTAAAAGGTGGTTTACTGGCCTCGATTTGGCCTGAGTCTAGTCAGGTTCGAGTCAACTCCTTGCACGGTCAAGGTGTTGACCAGTTGGCGCCAGGGCTGAGTATTGAAGCGAAAGCTGAGGATGGTTTAGTTGAAGCATTTTCGGTTGATCATGCAAAAGCCTTTGCGTTAGCGGTACAGTGGCATCCAGAATGGCAATGGCATCCAGAAAAAGATCAAGTGGGTGACTTTCCGTTCTATCGCGCTATATTTAAAGCATTTGGTGATGCCTGCCGAGCTCGCCAAGTATCCCGTACAAACTGAGACATTAACTCAATAACACAGGTTCGTTATGAAAGACCTAGAAAGCTGGCTAAAAGAACACAATATTACTGAAATTGAATGTGTTGTCAGCGATATTAATGGTATTGCTAGAGGTAAAATTGCGCCCGTTTCCAAGTTTATTGCGGAAAAGGGTATGCGTTTGCCCGAAAGTATCCTGTTGCAAACCGTAACAGGCGATTTTGTTGATGATGATGTGTATTACTCGCTTTTGGATCCCGCCGATATCGATATGATCTGTCATCCTGATCCAGACGCGATTTTTTTGATTCCCTGGGCGCAGGAGCCTACGGCACAGGTCATTCATGATTGTTATGACCGTGTTGGTAATCCGATAGACCTTTCACCTCGCAACCTATTAAAGCGCGTACTCCGGTTGTATGAAGAGCAGGGTTGGAAGCCGATCGTGTCGCCCGAAATGGAATTTTATTTAACGAAGCGTTGTGAAGATCCCGATTTACCCTTACAACCGCCAATTGGACGCTCTGGTCGACAGGAAACGGGTCGTCAGTCTTTTTCGATTGATGCTGCCAACGAATTTGATCCTTTATTCGAGGATATGTACGACTGGTGCGAGGCGCAGGGGCTTGAAATTGATACACTGATCCATGAAGAAGGAACCGCGCAAATGGAAATTAATTTCCGTCACGGTGACCCCTTAGCCATTGCTGATCATGTCTTTGTTTTCAAGCGCACGATGCGTGAAGCGGCTTTAAAGCATAACGTTGCTGCTACCTTCATGGCGAAGCTATTTCAAATGAACCGGGCAGTGCTATGCATTTGCACCAAAGTGTCGTGGACTTAAAGACGGGTAAATCCGTATTCTCCAATGAAGATGGCACCATGAGTCAGTTGTTTTTGCATCATATCGGTGGTTTGCAAAAGTACATACCAGAAGTTCTGCCCCTGTTAGCTCCGAATGTGAACTCTTTTCGTCGATTCTTACCGGATACATCGGCACCTGTGAACGTTGAATGGGGTTTAGAAAATCGAACCTGTGGGCTTCGTGTTCCGGATTCGGATGCACAAAATCGTCGAGTGGAAAATCGCTTGCCTGGCGCGGATGCTAATGCCTATTTGGCGATTGCGGCCAGCTTGCTTTGCGGGTATTTGGGTATGGTTAAGAAAACCAACCCGTCAGCACCTGTGCAAGGAAGAGCCTACGAGCGCAGAAACCTACGCCTTCCTATCACCATAGAGGCTGCACTAGAGCGTATGGAAAACTGCAAAATTGTAGAAGAGTATTTAGGCAGTCATTTTGTGCAGGGCTACATCGCGGTGAAACGCGTTGAGCATGAAAACTTCAAACAAGTCATTAGCTCCTGGGAGCGTGAGTTTTTGTTGTTAAGCGTTTAGTCTGTGAGTAACGACGTTTTTTTGAAAAAGATGTAAAAAGCTATTTTAAAAACACATAAAAGTGATGAAAATGCCCCGCCATTTTCGCCGCCACTTTCGAATTTGAGGTTAAGACATGATTAAACAGTATAAACTCAGTGTGTTAGCAGCATCCGTAGCCGTTGCCATGGGTGCAACCGCCGTTCAGGCTAAAGAAGTTCGTGTGTATAACTGGTCAGATTATATCGCCGAAGACACCATCGAAAAGTTTGAAGCCGCAACGGGCATTAAGGTTATTTATGATGTCTATGATAGCAACGAGGTGTTAGAGAGTAAGTTGTTATCGGGTCGGTCCGGTTACGATTTGGCGATGCCGTCTAACCATTACGTCACTAAGTATATAAAAGCAGAAGCCATTCAGGCGATTGATCATTCGAAACTAACGAATAAAGACAATCTGAATCCAGATTTGATGGCACAGCTAGAGGCGGTTGACCCTGGCAGCACTTACTCAATCCCGTATATGTGGGGCACCAATGGCTTTGGGTACAATGTTGACCGTATCGAAGCGATTTTAGGGGAAGATGCGCCCACTGATTCTTGGGCATTGCTGTTTGATCCAGAAGTGACGGCGAAGTTGGCCGCTGGTGGTTGCGGCATTACCATGTTGGACTCGGGTGATGAGATGATTTCAGCCGCCATGGCGTATTTGGGGCTCGATCCAACCAGCAACGATGCGGCCGACATCAATAAAGGTGCGGACGTGATCAGTGCTGTGCAGTCTCACATCACTTACTTCCACTCGTCTCGTTACATTTCTGATCTTGCCAATGGTGATATCTGTGTGGCGGCGGGTTACTCGGGTGATATTTTGCAGGCCGCAGATCGTGCTGATGAAGCCGATAACGGTGTGGTGATTGAGTACAGCATCCCTAAAGAAGGTGCCGCATTGTGGTTTGACATGATGGTGATTCCAAAAGGTGCACCAAACTACGACAATGCGCATGCCTTTATTAACTTCATCTTAGAGCCAGAAATCGTTGCCGACATCACCAATTATGTGATGTACGCCAACCCAAACAAAGCAGCGGATGAGTTTGTTGACCCAGAGGTTCTTGGAGATGACTCCATCTATCCATCTGATGACGTCATGAAAAAATTGTTTATTGCCAAAGAGCGTCCACTGGATACACAGCGTGTGATTACACGTAGCTGGAATCGAGTTAAATCTGGTCGTTAATCAACTGACGTCCGCTGGTGGATACCCTCCAGCGGACGTTTTCTGTTTTTCTCTGATTAGGGAGTAGCGTCCAATGCCAGGAGCAGTGGGAGCCTTAAAAAAAACCATGGCGGAAAATACGGAGTCTGAAGTACTGCTGCAGATTCAAGGCATCAGTAAGTATTTTGATGATGTGTTGGCCGTAGACAATGTCAGCATTGACATTAAAAAAGGCGAAATTTTTGCACTGTTGGGTGGGTCTGGATCGGGTAAGTCAACCTTGTTAAGGATGTTGGCGGGTTTTGAAAAACCGAGTGACGGCAAATTAATACTGGACGGTCGTGATATTACACATCTACCTCCCTACGAGCGTCCGATTAATATGATGTTTCAGTCCTATGCTTTGTTTCCGCATATGACGGTGGAACAAAACATAGCGTTTGGTTTGAAACAAGACAAAATGCCCAAAAGCGAGATTCAGCAGCGTGTCAATGAAATGCTGAAGCTTGTGAAAATGGAAAAATATGCACGGCGAAAGCCTGCCCAGCTGTCGGGTGGTCAACGCCAGCGAGTTGCTTTGGCGAGATCCTTGGCAAAGCGTCCGAAGCTGTTGCTGTTAGACGAGCCGATGGGAGCCCTGGATAAAAAACTGCGTACGGAAATGCAGTTAGAGGTTGTGGATATTCTTGAGAAGGTCGGCGTGACCTGTGTTCTTGTTACTCATGATCAAGAAGAAGCCATGACCATGGCCAATCGTATTGCCATTATGTCCGAGGGTTGGATTGCACAGGTGGGCTCGCCTGTGGATATTTACGAGAGCCCGAACAGTCGCATGATTGCCGAGTTTATTGGCAGTGTGAATATTTTTGAAGGCTCGATACTTGAGGATGAATCTGACAGTTTGACGCTTTCGTGCCCAGACTTTGCGGCCCCCGTGTTTATTGATCGCGGTGTGACGACCCCTGCTGAAACCATGCAAGCACTGGTGGCCTTGCGCCCTGAAAAAACACTTGTGAGTGCAGACGCGCCAGAGGATACGTCGAAGAACTGTGCTCAGGGTACTGTTCACGATATCGCATATCTTGGCGGAATCTCGGTGTACTACGTGAAACTGCCTTCAGGCAAGTTGGTGCAGGCCAGTATGGCGAATACCGAAAGACGCGGTGAGCGCCCAACTTGGGATGATCCGGTCTATGTGTACTGGGAAGCCGATAGTCCTATGGTGCTATGGCATTGATGATTCTGCGGAGGATGTATGCCTGAAGTATTACGTAAGCTGCGGTCTAGGCTTCCCAGCGGAAGAACGGTGGTCTTTGGTATCCCATTTATTTGGCTGTTACTTTTTTTCTTATTGCCTTTTGCACTGGTGCTTAAGATCAGTTTTTCGTCTGCGCTCATTGCAGTACCGCCTTATCAACCTGTTTTTAGTTATATCAATGAAACCTTAAATATTGTTTTAAATTTTGGGAACTACCTGTTTTTAGCATCCGATAGCTTATATGTCGCGGCGTATTGGGGCTCAGTGAAAATTGCGTTTATATCAACTCTAGTGTGTCTATTGATTGGCTATCCGATGGCCTATGCCATTGCCAGAGCACCTCTGCAGTTGCAGCTGGTATTGCTGTTGCTGATTATGCTGCCGTCTTGGACCTCTTTTCTCATTCGTGTGTATGCTTGGATGGGTATTTTGGGCAATCAGGGTTTACTGAACAACTTTTTACTTTGGCTCGGCGTCATTAAAGAACCCTTGCGGATGATGAATACCAATTTTGCAGTTGTCCTCGGCATTGTCTATGCCTACCTGCCCTTCATGATTTTGCCTTTGTATGCAAATTTGGTAAAGCTCGATACCAGTTTGCTTGAGGCGGCTTCAGATTTAGGCTCGCGAACAGTAAACACCTTCTGGAAAATTACCCTCCCCCTGTCGAAGGGCGGCATTATTGCAGGCTCTATGTTGGTGTTTATCCCAGCCGTCGGCGAATTTGTGATCCCCGAGCTGTTGGGCGGTCCAGATACACTTATGATTGGTAAAGTCCTGTGGGAGGAGTTTTTCAATAACCGTGACTGGCCAGTGGCATCGGCTTTAGCGATTGTGATGTTACTTCTATTGATCATCCCCATTACGCTGTTCCACCGCTATCAGTCAAAGGAGTTGGAAAAGAATGGCTAAGCTCCTAAAAATTCGGTTTTCGACGCTCATGCTGATTCTTGGCTTGTTATTTTTATACGTGCCGATGATCATTTTGGTGATTTATTCATTTAACTCATCACGGCTGGTAACGGTTTGGGCTGGATTTTCGACCCATTGGTATGCTGAGCTGTTTCGCGACCAACAACTCCTTTCAGCAGTGTGGATGAGTTTGCGTATCGCATTTTACTCCGCGTCTATGGCCGTATGCTTAGGGACGCTTGCTGCCTTTGTGATGACGCGCTTCAGCCGCTTTCGTGGGCGTACAATGCTGTCGAGTATGATAACGGCACCTTTGGTTATGCCTGAAGTGATCACAGGGCTATCGCTCTTGTTGCTCTTTGTGCATATGGCGCAGGTGGTTGGATGGCCTGCAGATCGAGGTATGGCGACGATTTGGATTGCACATACGACCTTCTGCAGTGCCTACGTTGCCGTTGTCGTATCATCCCGCTTACGGGAGTTGGATTTGTCAATTGAAGAGGCGGCCATGGACTTGGGCGCAACTCCCTTCAAAACCTTTTTCCTGATCACCTTACCGATGATTGCCCCTGCCCTCATCTCTGGTTGGCTGTTGGCGTTCACCTTGTCACTGGATGATTTGGTGATTGCGAGCTTTGTGTCAGGGCCAGGTGCGACCACATTGCCCATGGTGGTGTTTTCATCGGTTCGCTTAGGTGTATCGCCCAAGATCAATGCCTTGGCAACCTTGATTATTTTAGCTGTTTCAATCGTGGCGTTCTTGGCGTGGTTCTGGATGCGTCGGGCGGAAGAAAAACGTCGCCAACCGGTTCAGGAATAATCGGTTTTGATTCGCGCTGTTAAGGTAACGCATGACAGCGCGAATCTAACTCTAGCGATTACATGTCACGCTAGTCTTTGTCAGACGATGCTTCACTAGGCGGGACGTAGCCTTCTGCTTTCTCGTAATCATCTCCGGTTAAGAACTTATCCATCTGTTCCTGCAGGTACTTACGGTTTTGCGCATCCATCATGTTTAAGTGCTTTTCATTAATCAACATGGTTTGATGCGCGGTCCACTCTTGCCATGCCTGCTTGGATACACTGTCAAAAATGCGCTGACCTACGGGACCTGGAAAAGGTGCGCGATCCAGTCCTTCCATTTCCTTTTGATACTTACAACAAAAAATCTGGCGACTCATAGTGCTCTCCAACTCGAATGATGGGCGTATAGTACAGAAGCAAACAGCGAGTATACAGGTTTTAAATACTCGCCAGTTTAACCTGCTCTCTAGGTTCAAGCATGATTCAGGTTAAAGTACTCTCTAGGCAAAAGTGCTGGGCTCGCTATCTAAGGCTAGCCAGTAGCTTTTTCACGGGAGCGGCCAAACCAAGTGACTGCTGAGGCTGATCTAAGTTGTACCAAAGGCCCTTAGCTTCTTCAACACGAAAGCATTCTGGTGTTTTGACAAGCGCTGGCGTAATTTCCAAATCATAATGACTAAAACTATGTTTAATGACGGGTAAACATTTAAGTAGCGTATTGGGTAACTCCTCTGACTCAGGCAAACTCCAGAGTCCACCCCAAATACCTTTGGCGGGACGTTGCTCCAACCATACTTCGCCCGGTTCATTCATGTGTATAAGCATAATGGTGGTTTTAAGCGGTTTATGCTTTTTGGGCCGAGCTTTAGGCAATTCATGTGTACGACCTAAGGCATAGGCTTGGCAATGGGATTGGATGGGACACAGAAGACAGGCTGGTTTTGACCGTCGGCATAGGGTTGCACCCAGATCCATCATCGCTTGGGTGTAGTCACCAACACGATGTTCAGGCGTGTTATGGTCGGCATATTTCCAAAGCGCGGCCTGAACGTTTGGGGTGCCTGGCCATTCATCAATCGCATAGAAGCGTGCTAGCACACGTTTGACATTCCCATCTAAAATTGGGGCACGTACACCCATGGATATTGAAAGAATCGCGCCAGCTGTCGAGCGTCCAATGCCGGGCAGTGCTTCCATTTCATCCAGCGTGCTAGGAAAAACGCCGTCGCGCTCTTGGCTCAGGATCTGTGCTGTTTTGTGCAGATTTCGGGCTCGAGCGTAATAGCCTAACCCTGTCCACAGATGTAAAACCTGATCCAGAGGCGCCTTGGCCAATGCATGTACGTCCGGAAAAGTGTCGGTAAAGCGAAGAAAGTAAGGAATGACTGTGCTCACTTGCGTTTGCTGCAACATGATTTCAGACACCCAAGTATAATAGGGTGACTTGTTCGTTTGCCAGGGCAAATCATGGCGGCCGTGTTCATCAAACCAGTTGAGCACGGCTTGGCTAAAGGCTTCAGACGATAACATTTAACGGATTAATCCTCGTATTAAATTACGTGTTCCTTCATCCCCACCCAAGCGTTCAATCAGCTTCTCTTCGACTTGGCCTCCCAGCTTTTCTTCAACTTTACGTTGCAACTCCTGTCGCAAGAGTTGCGTGAAAACGCGCGTGTCGGGCTTGCACATATCGGCTGGTGGGGTGTCGAAACGACCTGAACACAGAATAGGCAACTCAAGACCCTCCAAACGATTGTTAACTGAGCAGGTTTGCTTAAACAAATTTTCGGTTACTTTAAAACCCAATCGATAGTCCAGCGCTTGCTGAGGTAAGTTAACAGTGCCCGACCCTGTGAGTTGCATCGCATCCATAGACGCGCGTAGGTCATTATTCGAAACAACGCCTTGGTTTAGATCAAATGTTCCGCCCATGTTCGCAAATGGCGTCGATCGATCCACCTGAACGGGATTTATACCAAGGGCAAGGGCTGATTGAATACCTTGGCACAGGGTTTGCGCCATATCGATGCCTTGAATGACACCATCCACTAAGCGAACATCCGCTTTGCCCGATAAGGTGTTCAGCCACTGTTGTGTCGTATGACCGCGTGCTGTGAGGTTTGCAGAAGCACTTAAGGCTCCGGTTAACGTGTTGGTATCGGCCAGTGTTAGGAGCACTGTTTCTAAGTTAAGCTCCGAAACGCTATTTTTGAGTGCGATGGTTGCAGGCGTTTGGTTAACATTAAGGCTCACCTGATTGCGAATACGCCCACCAAAAACATCAACATCGAGCTGTTTAACGTCAATATTGCCGTTTTGCGCTTGCATATTGAAACGCAGGTTGTGCAGTAAATATTGATCGTATTTCAGCTCCGTTATCCCAATATTGGCACTCAGATTCAGCGCGCGTAGATCATCTGGGTTAAAGATCTCAGAGGGTTCGTGAGTTTCGGTGCTTGCTGTGCTCGGCTGAGTGCTCTGATCAGTTGGTGCCGGCAAGTAGTCATTCAGATTTAGCCTCGGCGTTGATAGCTCCAGGTGAGGCTGCGCCGTTGCTGTTTCAAAGGACGCCAAGCCAGTCCATGTATGAGTATCGATACCAATATTCAGGGGCGATAGATGCCAGTGCGCCGGTGTGCCTTTTAATTGAGCATCAAATTGCACAGTGCGTAACGCTTGAGGATTGGCCGTTTGAGGGGCATCAATACCGATGGTATTTAGAAAGTGTTTTAGGTCAAAAGGGTCAGACGCGACATTTCCAACGACGTCAAACTCGCTGAAATTGGTAATATCCAGCTCGGCACGGAGGGATAGGTTTTCGATATTTGCGATTAGATTCTTAAGCTGTAATTGCTCCACCTCACGATTCAGCTTGAACTCTCCTGTTAGGTCTAGACGAAGAGGGGTGGATCGGTTCGGTTGGTCGTGCGCCTCAAGAAACATGGAAAAAGGAAGAATGGTAATTTCATTGAAGGTGGGTGAAAGGCGAACCTGCCCACTCAATTGGCTTTGACCTTTAAAAAGACGTTGGCGCTCTTTAAAGTATTGAATGCCCGTTTCGAAATCGATGTTGGTCGGAGTGTTATGTGCAATCACACCGGTTTTGAGTTGAATATGTGAAAGCTCAATTAGGGTGTTGTCGAGAGCATTTTCGTAGCGTATATCCGCATTCTTCAGTGTAAAAGTTTGAATTGTAAACGGGTTCAGTTCACTATCTGATGGATTTGATGCGTGTGCGTCCACCGTTCGAGGTGTGTCGGCATCAGGGCTGGCGGCATGCCAGTTGGAGATACCATCTGTGTCCGTGTGTAAGGATATGCGCAGGCCATCTAGTAAAATAGCATCCACTTCAATCCGTTTAGATAATAATGCGATTAAGTCGAGGGAGGCCTGTGCGTTATCGATAGAGGCCAGAGTTGGCTTATCGGGATACTTAACGGTGAGTGCGCTCAGTTTTATGCCTAACCAAGGGTATAAGGACCATTCAATGTCCTGCTCGATCCTGAGCTCAATCCCGGCTTTATCAAACACCCATTGTTGGATGTCTGATTTAAAATCGTTTGGATTAAATACGGATGTCACGTAAAAAAGCGCAAGTGCCATCAGTGTGATGAGGAGCGCTAATACACCAAGCACAATTTTAGAAATACGTCTCATTGAAATTCCCTGACCGTTTGTTAAGGTTTCGTGACCTTCTGTAGGCGATTACTCAACGACTATCGACCAGATGATCTGCCGTTGTTACTCAGATGCCTGTATAATAGCAGGAAATGTTAAATAGTTTGCGGAGAAACTCATGGCGCAGCGTACAGCCAGTGTCACACGTAATACACTGGAAACCCAGATTACGGTCAGTATCAACCTGGACGGTACCGGTAAATTCGAGTCGGATACAGGCGTTCCCTTTCTCGATCATATGATGGATCAAATCGCGCGTCATGGATTGATCGACCTCAATATACATGCGGTTGGCGATTTACATATTGACGATCACCATACCGTCGAAGATATCGGCATTACACTGGGGCAAGCATTCAAGCAGGCCGTCGGTGATAAAACTGGCATTCGTCGTTATGGTCATGCGTATGTTCCTCTTGATGAAGCCTTATCACGTGTCGTCATCGACTTTTCTGGACGCCCTGGATTGGACATGAACGTTGAATTCACACGCGGACGTATTGGTAGCTTGGATGTCGATCTGTTCAGTGAGTTTTTCCATGGGTTTGTCAATCATGCTCAAGTCACGCTGCATATTGATAACCTCAAAGGTAAAAATAGCCACCATCAGGCAGAAACGATTTTCAAAGCCTTTGGTCGTGCACTGCGAATGGCACTGGAAGAAGATCCAAGGGCGATTGGTATGATGCCATCAACCAAAGGGTGTTTGTAAAGATGAGCAGTATCGCGGTCATAGATTATGGCATGGGCAATTTGCACTCGGTTGCCAAAGCCCTAGAGCATGTACAGCCGGGTGTTGAAGTCCGAGTAACCGCTGATCCTCAGCAAGTCAGAGACGCCGACCGAGTACTGCTTCCTGGTGTCGGCGCGATTCGTGACTGCATGGCTGAAATTCGTCGCTTAGGTGTTGATGCCGAAGTGGCGGAAGCAATCAAATCGGGCAAACCCTTTTTAGGGATTTGTGTTGGTTTCCAAGCATTGATGGACTTTTCTGAAGAAAATGGCGGAGTGGACTGCTTGGGTGAGTTTCCAGGACGTGTGAATTTCTTTGGTGATACGCTGTTAGATCAAGATAACACACCGCTCAAAGTGCCTCATATGGGCTGGAACCAAGTTACTCAAACAATTGACCATCCACTGTGGCAGGGAATTGATGATCATAGCCGCTTTTACTTTGTGCACAGTTATTATGTGAAGTTGGCACAAGCTGAGCGTGTGGCGGCAACCTGCGAATACGGTGTTCCGTTTGATGTCGCGCTGGCGCATAAAAATGTCTTTGCGGTGCAGTTCCATCCCGAAAAAAGTCAACATGCGGGTTTGCAGTTACTGAAGAACTTTTTAAATTGGCAAGGGCAACCCTAAAGCCTCTAGGCTCTTTGACCCTTACTCTTAGCTTTTATTGGATAACGACATGTTAATAATACCTGCGATTGATCTAAAAGACGGAAAATGTGTGCGCTTGCGTCAAGGGCGTATGGATGACTCGACAGTGTTTTCGGATAACCCGGTAGAAATGGCTGCAAAGTGGGTTGAAGCCGGATGTCGCCGTCTTCATTTGGTTGATCTGAATGGCGCATTTGCAGGGGAGCCTATCAATGGCGAGATCGTGAATGAAATCGCTCGAGCTTTTCCTGATTTACCGATTCAGATTGGCGGGGGGATTCGCAATGCGGAGATTATCGAGTCCTACCTGAAGGCAGGTGTCAGCTATGTCATTATTGGAACCAAGGCAGTGAAGGAGCCGAGCTTTGTCACAGACATGTGTAAAGCCTTCCCTGGCCACATCATTGTTGGACTCGATGCTCAAGACGGCTTTGTCGCAACCGATGGTTGGGCCGAAATATCGTCGGTTAAGGCCACGGATTTAGCTAAACAGTTTAAAGATGACGGCGTATCTTCGATTGTGTATACCGATATCAGTCGTGATGGCATGATGCAAGGCGTGAACGTCGAGGCAACGGTTGCTCTGGCGCAGTATGCTGGCATTCCTGTGATTGCATCAGGTGGTGTCACAGATATTGAAGACATACGTCGTTTAGCGGCCGTAGCAGATCAAGGGATTCTGGGTGCGATTACGGGGCGCGCCATCTACGAAGGTACGTTGGATGTGGCGCAGGCACAAGCGCTTAGTGATCAACTCTGTGGTGCTTAAGGAGCAGATATGGGTCTGGCAAAGCGAATCATCCCGTGTTTAGATGTTGAAAATGGGCGTGTTGTTAAGGGCGTTAAGTTTCTAGACATCCGTGATGCGGGCGATCCAGTGGAAATCGCGAGGCGTTACGAACAGCAAGGCGCTGATGAAATCACCTTTCTTGATATCACCGCGAGCCACGAGGGACGTGAAACAACCGTGCACACCGTTGAGCGTATGGCATCGGAAGTGTTTATCCCCTTAACGGTTGGTGGCGGCATTCGGACCTGTGAAGATATCCGTCGTATGCTCAATGCGGGTGCCGATAAAGTATCGATTAATACGGCCGCCGTTTTCAACCCTGAGTTTGTTGCCGAGGCCGCATCACGGTTTGGTTCACAGTGTATAGTGGTCGCGATTGATGCCAAAAAAGTCTCGTTGCCGGGCGAAGAGGATCGTTGGGAGATTTTCACCCATGGTGGACGCAAGCCAACAGGGTTAGATGCGGTAGCTTGGGCGCAAAACATGGTCAACTTGGGTGCGGGTGAAATATTACTCACCTCCATGGATCAAGACGGCATGAAGTCTGGGTTTGATCTAGGCGTCACGCGTGCGATCAGTGAGGCTGTTCATGTGCCGGTGATTGCCTCGGGTGGGGTCGGCAACTTAGACCATTTAGTCGATGGTGTCTTGATTGGGAAAGCGGATGCTGTATTGGCGGCCTCTATATTTCACTTTAATGAATACACAATTCCTGAAGCGAAGCGGTACATGCAAGCGCGTGGCATTGAAATGCGTTTATGATACTCTTGGATTGAGACAATAGAGCGCATAGAGGTGCGGCATACATGAGAAGAATAAAAAGAAAAATCCTATTCATGTGGATGTTGTTATTTATATCTGTGTCACTTGTTGCAGCCCCCCTAAGAGTGGCGATTGAAGGAAACTACCCACCGTTCAGTTACGTGGATGACTCAGGCCAAGTGGTTGGCTTCGACATAGACATCACGCATGCGCTGTGTGCGGCCATGGGGGTTGAGTGTGAAATGGTGTTGGTCGAGTGGTCTGAAATACTCACAGGCTTGGTTGCAGGTGATTATGAATTAATCATAGCCAGTATGGGCAAGACACCCGAACGCGAGAAGTCCGCTGATTTTTCAGACTACTATTATAGAGCCCATTCGGTTTTTGTCGGTGATCCAAAACTGCATTCGAAGAAGCATTATGATGACTTAAAGCATCTGCGAATTGCCACAGGGAAAGACACTCTGCAATCGCAGTACTTAGTCGCTAACTACCCTCATGAAAATATTCACCTTTTGAATAGTCATGACGAGGCCATTGATGCCCTAATCAAGGGAGAGGTTGATCTCGTATTGTCGAACAGTATTAGTCAGCTTCACTTCTTACAGTCGGCCGATGGTGAGAATTTTGACTTTATTTCAGAACCCCTAGTCAATGAGCTACTCGTGGATTATGCGCATATAGCTGTACGCAAAAATCATCCAGAACTGCTTTTAGCAGTTAATGAGGGGCTGAAAAAAATTCGATTCACTGGTCAATACGATCAAATAAATCGCAAGTACATACCCTTCAGTATTTACTGATATGCCTCTTAAGCGGCCAGCTATTCGACCCAAATTATCTGTAACCGTTTTGGTTGCTTCGTTGGTGTTTGTCGTAATATTCTTGGTGAGTGTCGGTTTTTCCTTGGGATTGTTACGAGGTATCACGGCTAAGACTCAAGAAACCAGCCAAGAGCTTTTACCTGAGCTAGTGCATACTCATAATAATTTACTAAAAATTGAACAAATCCGCTCTTACATCGATTTAATTTATTGGGTACAAAATGGAAACCTAGAACGTAACTATCGTTTAGAGTCTCAAGTATTGATTCATAGTTTTTTATTTGAGAACGATCCATTTTTGGCGTCAGAAGCCAGTAATATCCTCCATGATATTCGTGAAATCGCGAGTATTCGTCAATTACAACGCACGTTGCAGAATGAAGCGATACAAGTCTTAAGCGCATATCATGAGCCAACGGTTATTAAGGTTCGTGGGCTACTATCAGCTCTGCCTCAGCGAGAGATTCGTGAAGGTCAAATGCCCAGTGCCTTTGACGAGTTAACATCTCTTTCATCCTTCGAAGAGATTGAACAACGTATTTTATTTATTTCGGATCTAAATCGACAGTTGGACTGGATGTTGATTGATACAAAAGCCAGATTGGAGCGTGTGTCTACCTATTTAAACTCAGATGCCGCGTTGAAAGCGCAAACCTTGGCGACAGATATTGGCAAAGACATAGAGCGTATTACGCAATATTCGATTGTTTTCATGAGTATTGTTGTTCTTTTATTCTTATTTTTATTTTTTATTTTCAAGAATACGTTGCTTAGACCGATACAGTCCTTGGTTGCTGGCTTGAAAGCAATTGAGCAGCAAGGCAATCAAACCATTATATTAAAGCCGCTTTTTTTTAAAGAGTTGGATACGATTCGAGAATCGATTGAGGATTACTCGGGCTTGGTCTTCCGTATGCAAAAGACCAACCAAGAGTTGGAAAATTTATCGCGTATAGATGGGCTGACAGGTTTGGCGAATCGTCGGTATTTAGATGAAGCTTGCAAGAGGAAATGAATAGAGCTATGCGACACCAGCACGCAATTGCGTTGTTGATGATCGATATTGATCATTTCAAACGTTTAAATGATCAATATGGACATCAAGTTGGTGATCATTGTTTGAAAGTCATTGCTCAGGTGATAAAGGGCTATAGCCAGCGCACAGGTGAGTTAGCTGCGAGGTTCGGTGGTGAGGAGTTTACCTTGATCCTACCGGAGATTACTCACTCTGATGTGTGGAGAATTGCTGAGGCGATACGAGAAGAATGCAGCCAAAGGGTTATTTACTTGGAAAATGATGCGAGTGTTTCAATTCAAATGACGGTCAGCATCGGTTTTGTGTATCAAATTGTTGATGCTAACGATGCTGCCGACATTTTGTTGAAGACAGCGGATCAAGCACTGTATCAAGCCAAAGCGGCTGGACGCAATTGTGTTTGCGAAGGCTAGAGGCTCAGGCGAGCACCCTAACCTTCGTCTTAATTAGGCCTTATGGTACAGCTGTGAGCCTGTTTCTTTGAATTCCTCTGACTTTTCTTGCATACCCTGTTTGACCGAGTCTTGCATCATGGCGACTTGCTGATCGTCTAAGGCTCGAATCTCTTGCGAGATTTTCATAGAGCAAAACTTGGGTCCACACATCGAACAAAAATGAGCCACTTTCGCAGATTCCTTGGGTAAGGTTTCATCATGGAAGGCTCGGGCTGTGTCGGGATCCAATCCGATATTAAATTGATCTTCCCAGCGGAACTCAAAGCGCGCCTTTGACATGGCGTTGTCTCTGATTTGGGCACAGGGATGACCTTTCGCTAAGTCCGCTGCATGAGCGGCAATCTTATAGGTAATAATACCGGTTTTGACGTCGTCTTTATTCGGAAGGCCTAAGTGCTCCTTCGGTGTGACGTAGCAGAGCATTGCACAGCCGTACCAACCAATCATAGCGGCCCCTATGCCTGAGGTAATATGATCATATCCAGGAGCAATATCGGTTGTTAAAGGCCCTAGTGTATAAAAAGGGGCTTCGTGGCAGCTTTCCAACTGTTTATCCATATTTTCTTTAATCATGTGCATAGGAACATGACCTGGGCCTTCGATCATGACCTGAACATCGTGCTTCCACGCAATTTTGGTGAGTTCTCCTAAGGTTTCCAATTCTGCAAATTGTGCCGCATCATTGGCATCATACACAGAGCCAGGGCGAAGGCCATCACCTAAGGAAAAGGCAACATCATAGGCTTTACAGATTTCACATATTTCTTCGAAATGCGTGTATAAGAAGTTTTCTTCGTGATGAGCAAGACACCATTTTGCCATGATGGAGCCGCCTCTAGACACGATACCTGTCATGCGCTTAGCGGTGAGAGGAACGTACCGTAATAATACACCTGCATGAATGGTAAAGTAGTCGACACCTTGTTCTGCTTGTTCAATCAGCGTGTCTTTAAATACGTCCCAGTTTAAATCTTCCGCAATACCGTTTACTTTTTCCAGAGCTTGATAAATCGGGACTGTGCCGATTGGAACAGGTGAGTTACGAATGATCCACTCACGCGTCTCGTGTATGTTTTTACCTGTGGATAAGTCCATAATTGTATCGGCCCCCCAACGTGTTCCCCACGTCATTTTCTCAACTTCCTCTTCAATAGAAGAGCTAAGGGCGGAGTTGCCTATATTGCCATTGATCTTCACCAAAAAGTTGCGACCAATGATCATGGGTTCTAACTCAGGGTGGTTGATGTTACAGGGGATAATAGCCCGCCCTGCTGCTACTTCTTGCCGTACAAATTCGGGTGTAATGTTTTCTGGGAGTTTAGCGCCAAAACTATGGCCAGGGTGTTGTAACGATAACAAGGGCTCTTCGGCATGTGCTTTAGCAACCCGCATATTTTCACGTATGGCAATGAACTCCATTTCAGGAGTGATGATGCCTTTGCGAGCATAGTGCAACTGGGTAACATTCTTGCCAGCTTTGGCGCGCCTAGGTTTTCTTTTTAGTTCGAATCTGAGCTCGTCCAAACGCAAGTCGGCTTCACGTGTGCGGCCATATTCAGAGCTGAGTTGAGAAAGCTGCTCTGTATCCTCTCGTTCTTGAATCCAAGCATCGCGCAGTGGCGCTAACCCCTTGCGCACATCGATGGTGACTTCAGGATCGGTATAAGGTCCAGAGGTGTCATAGACGTACAAGGGCGGATTTTTTTCGACCCCCTGCTCTGTTGGTGTATCCGCTAACGTAATTTCACGCATGGGCACCAAAATATCGGGACGCTCCCCTTTGATATAGACCTTACGTGAGTTCGGAAAGGGTTGAACAGACTGCGTATCAACTTGCGCTGTTTGATTAAGGCGAGCATTTGGGTTAAGCATAGAAAAAGTCCTTATCCTTGTTAGTATATGCGTGAATGGCTGGGTTGGAGCAACTCATTACAACCAGAGATTATGAAAATGATGAACGGGCCCAAAACCTCGTCCAACATTTAATCGGTTAGCCTGCTCGATTGCCTGGGTTAACCAGTTTTTAGCACTCTCTACGGCCTGCTCAAGAGGGAAGCCCTTTGCAAGGTTGGCTGTGATGGCGGATGCCATTGAACAGCCCGTTCCGTGAGTGTTTTGCGTTTTAATGCGAGTAGACTCAAAGCGATGTATACCGGATGGTGTGCCTAGAAGGTCGAAACAGCGATCAGAAGATGCGAGGTGACCACCTTTCAGTAACACGGCTTGAGAGCCTAAGCCCATTAACTGATCCAGTGTCGTATACATATCATCAAGTGATTGAGCTTCACTTTTTTGGCAGAGGACAGCGGCCTCGGGTAGATTGGGAGTGATTAACGTTGTTTGGGGTATGAGTTGATGCATGAGTGCTTGAGTTGCGTCTGATGCCAGTAGCATTTTCCCAGTCTTCGAGACCATGACAGGATCAAGAACGATCGGAATATGTGTGGTGTTCGACAAGCACTGTGCGATAGCCGTTATGGTGGCTTCATTACCCATCATGCCTATTTTAATGGCAGCGATGGATAAGTCTTCAAGCACACACCGAATTTGATCTTCAATGATGTCGATGGGCACTGAATGGATAGAGCGCACCTCACAGGTGTTCTGTGCAGTAATGGCTGTAATGACGGATGAACCATAGACCCCTAAAGCTGAAAAGGTTTTAAGGTCTGCTTGGATGCCTGCTCCCCCGCCACTGTCTGATCCCGCAATGGTGAGTGCAATGGGAAATGTTTGAATTGTCAATCTAGCGCTCCTGTAGGATAAAAGCCTGACAGGGGTGCCGTGAATACAATAGGTGCTGTAATAAGCATGTCTCGATATTCCTACGCCGGTATAAGCCGGATCAGGTTCAACGGGTGTAATCTCAGCCCACAAAGGGCACCCCGACCAAGATGATCATTTTTAGTCTACGCTTATTCTCAGTCTGAATGCAAGCGCTAAACGTGTGTTGCAAATGGAGCAAAAATATAAAAATACGCTAGTCTATTAATAGGATTGCGATGATTAGCGAGGTCCCCTATGAATCCGTTAGAAACGATTGATCTTTTATGTCCCTATTGCAGTGAGTCGATTAGTTTTACTGTGGATTGCTCCGAAAACGAGCAAGAATACACAGAAGATTGTCCTGTTTGCTGTAGCCCTGTTTTAATCAATGTCTCGATCGGCAATAATCTGACCTTTAGAGCAGAGCGCGAGAATGGTTAGCGGTGATGAAATATAAAATTGTTCCAGTTACTCCCTTTCAGCAAAACTGTACGGTTATGTGGTGTGAAAAAACGCTTAAAGCAGTTGTGGTAGACCCTGGTGGAGATGTGCATAAAATTGTGAATCTACTCGAGACTGAGAAGCTGATTCTTGAAAAAATACTTTTAACTCATGCACATATTGACCATGCCGGTGGTACGGCTGAATTGGCCATCCTAAAAAATGTACCCATTGAAGGGCCTCACAAAGACGATCAGTTTTGGATTGAAGGATTGGATCAGCAGTCTGCCATGTTTGGTTTTCCCAAAGTAAGCAATTTCGTGCCTAATCGATGGTTAAATGATGGAGATCAGATACGTTTTGGCGAAGTTGTACTGGAAGTGTTGCACTGCCCGGGGCACACACCAGGTCACGTAATTTTTTACAATGCGGACGAGAAATTGGCGCAAGTGGGTGATGTTATTTTTCAAGGTTCGATTGGACGAACAGACTTCCCGCGAGGAAACCATCAAGATCTAATTCGCTCCATTAAGGAAAAACTGTTCGTGCTTGGAGATGATATCAGGTTTATTCCAGGCCATGGCCCCATGTCAACGCTGGGTGCAGAAAGGAAACATAATCCCTTTGTGGCCGATCATCGAGGTTAAGGAGTTACTTGTGTAACTGTAAAGCTATTTTCAAAAGTTCAGGATCTAGGCCTTTACGATATCGAGTCAAGTTATCGAGAGGAACATCAACGACTTGACCTTGATTAACACCGACCATCATATCGCTATAACCGGCCAGTAGATATTCTACGGCTTTGGCGCCTAAGCATGAGGCCAGTACTCGGTCATGGCCACTTGGGTGTCCTCCTCTTTGTATATGGCCCAGTATCGAAACGTAAGGTGTATGCCCGTGATGGGCCATTTGTTCAGCAATACGATTGGTTAGTCCTGGGGCGTTGCCTTCAGCAACCACAATGATGCCACTGGATCCTAAGCCTTTCCGTTTAGAGGTTGCCAATTGCAATGAAATTGCCTCTACATCGACGGCAAACTCAGGGACAGCAATCATCTCCGCACCTGCTGCGATGCCAACATGTACGGCAAGAAACCCTGAGCTTCGTCCCATAACTTCGACTAAGAAATAACGCTCATGGGAGTCAGCTGTGTCGCGTATTTTGTCAATCGCATTGAGTGCAGTATTAACAGCCGTGTCAAAGCCGATGGTATCATCTGTTCCAAAAATATCGTTATCAATCGTCCCAGGTATTCCAATGACGGGTAACCCTGTCTCCTCTTCAAACAAGTGTGCTCCTGTCAGCGAACCATCGCCGCCAATAACAATCAGTGCTTCGATACCCAGTTTACGAAGTTGGCTCGCTGCGTTGGCGCGGATCGTGGCTTGATGAAATTCAGAACAACGCGCACTTTTCAAAAAGGTGCCGCCTTTTTGAACAATATTGGAGACGCCCTTGCTAGAAAGGACGTGAATGTCTCCGTTAATCAGGCCGCTATAGCCACGCTGCACACCGTATACCTTGATACCGTGATGTAAGGCTGTTCTTACAACACCTCGAATCGCTGGGTTCATACCGGGAGCGTCACCACCACTTGTTAGAACTGCAATGGATTTATAACGGCGAATGGGTTCAAGCGTGGGTAAATCATACATAAAGCACCTGTATTTATCATCGAGTTATGACTATAACTAACCTGAAGTCTAGCAGATGCTGAGAGAATCCGCAGGTGAAGGCTTTGATTTTAAAATGATTGAGGTGAAGTGAATGGTGTATCGTGTTCTGTGTAGATGCATAGGTGTGCTAGCACTGTGCTGGGGGCTTTCACTAACCGTATTGGCAGAGTCGTTTGTCACCATTGCGACGGGTGGAGTAACGGGGGTGTACTATCCTGCAGGAGGTGCAATTTGTCGTTTGGTGAATCGCGATCGAGTGGATCATGGCATTCGTTGTGCCGTGCGAACAACGGGTGGATCGGTTTATAACCTGTCGGGGCTTAGAACCGGCGAGTTTGATTTAGCGATTGTGCAGTCTGATTGGCAATATCATGCGTTCGAGGGAAGCGATGTGTTTTCTGCGGCAGGTCCGCATCATGAGCTGAGGTCTGTTTTCTCTTTGCATCCTGAACTCTTTACGCTTCTCGTTCGTGACGATGCTCAAATCAGCTCTTTAAATGATCTAGTGGGTAAACGTGTCAACATTGGCAACAAAGGGTCGGGTCAACGAGCAACGATGGAACGGCTGATGTTACTTAAGGGCTGGGATACGACTAGTTTTGCGGAGGTGTTTGAGTTGGGTGCTGCTGAACAAGCAAGTGCACTGTGTGATGGAAAAATTGATGCAATGATTTATGTAGTGGGACACCCAAGTGGTTCTGTACAAGAGGCGACAATCATTTGTGATGCAAAATTGGTTGATGTTAAAGATGCCGATGTTGATGATTTAGTAAGTCGTCATTCGTATTACAGGCAGGCATACATTCCCGGTGGACTCTATCGAGGAAATGGTCTGGATGTAGTCAGTTTTGGTGTGGCTGCCACGCTAGTGACCACAACCAACGTCAGTGATGACGTGATTTATGCAATGGTTAAATCCGTTTTTGAGAGTCTTACTGCATTTCGGCGCTTGCATCCGGCATTTGCGATTTTGACAAAAGAGGCTATGGTAAATGAAGCTTTAAGCGCCCCCTTCCACTCGGGAGCGGAACGCTACTATAAAGAAGTGGGGCTGATAGAATAAGTTCTGACTTATCATCAAGCTTCTCATCTAGCGCTGAATCGGTTAAGGTTAAACTTTAGTGTAAAGATTAAGTATGTTTGGTTGTTTTTGTTGCTCTGTTTTAAAATGTATAGAGTTGTTTATTAACAACTAAATGTCTTAGGTTAGTAATAAAAACTATAATCCTTAAGGGGTGTATGTATGAAGCGTCTTACATTTTCAGCCGCTGCGTTGACAGGGGCCGTTCTGGCTGCAACGACTTTCTCAACACAAGTGGTTGCGGATCAGAAGTTCATTACCATTGGTACCGGCGGACAAACAGGCGTTTATTACGTCGTTGGTCAGTCCGTATGTCGAATGGTTAACCGCAATAGTGATGAGCATGGTGTGCGTTGTAATGCACCTTCTACTGGTGGTTCCGTTGCTAACGTAAATGGCATGAAAAGTGGTGAGCTTGATATGGGCGTTGTTCAGTCTGATGTTCACTACAGAGCCTATAACGGTGAAGCAAACTTTGAAGAAGGTGGTGCATGGGGTGAAATGCGTTCTGTGTTCACCATGCATGGTGAGCCATTGACGGTGATTGCACGTGCTGATTCCGGTATTAGCGAGTTTGCAGACCTCAAAGGCAAGCGAGTGAACATTGGTAACCCAGGTTCAGGACAACGTAACACTATGGACTTAGTGATGGGCCGTATGGGATGGACAGTGAGTGACTTCGCATTGGCATCACAATTGGATGCAGCCGAACAGGCTTCTGCATTATCAGATAACAACATCGATGCAATGATCTATGTTGTTGGACATCCAAATGGATCAATACAAGAAGCAACGACCACTGTTGACGCTCGTTTGATTCCAGTCACTGGAGCGGAAATTGACGGTCTGATTGAAGAGTTCCCTTACTATACGCGCTCTGTGATTCCAGGTGGTTTGTATCGCGGTAATGATAACGATGTAGAAACGTTCGGTGTGGCTGCAACCTTTGTGAGCCATGCGGGTGTAGATGATGAGGTTGTTTATCAAACCGTTAAAGCCGTGTTTGAAAACTTTGACCGTTTCAAGCGTTTACATCCGGCATTTGCTAATTTGAATGAAGAAAGCATGGTCTCCGACGGTTTGACAGCACCCTTGCATGATGGTGCTAAGCGTTATTACGTGGAGCGTGGCTGGATTCAAGAGTAATCAAGCCTAGTTAAACTTGACGTTAATAAAAATGCGCGCTGATGTCGCGCATTTTTTGTTTAGCGAGAACCTAAGAAATCGTGCCCCACGAATCAGCTGTAAGCTTTCGTGTGACGTGACAGGTAGATGTGGCGGTGAATTTGTATTTACGGCGTAAGCCGCTAGTCTAAAGAAGAGCAGCTGTCCTGTCGGCAGGGTTTCAAGGGTGCATGGTTCGTAAGTTTACAGAGTACTTATACGGCACATTCAGTGTTCAGCATAATGACATCAGGATACGTCTATGACACATGATAAAAAACATTCATCGGCTGAAACAGTTGATCTAGATGAGCTCGTTGCCTCAACTGACACAGGTTCAAGATCACCTGATGGTCTTCCAGGAAAACTATTAGTTAGTTTAGCGGCGGCATGGTCACTATTTCAGCTTTGGATTGCATCACCCTTACCTTTTATGGTTGGGTTTGGTGTTTTTAATGCAACGGAGGCTCGCTCCATACATTTGGCCTTTGCATTATTGCTTGCTTTTATGGCTTATCCTGCGTTTAAAAATTCACCTCGTAATCGTATTCCAGCGTTGGATTGGATCGTAGGTGGTATAGCCGCTTTTGGTGCTGGCTATATATTCTTATTTTATAATGAGCTGTCTGGACGTCCAGGTGCGCCTATTTTACAAGATGTCGTGATAGGTGTTATGGGGTTGTGTCTGCTGCTAGAGGCGACGCGTCGAGCGTTAGGGCCACCGCTTGTGATTGTGGCATTATGTTTTATCCTATACAGCCTCTTCGGACCCCATATGCCGGGCATCCTCGCTCATCGAGGCGTCAGTCTAAATGGATTAATCAATCATCAATGGTTAACTGCGCAAGGTGTGTTTGGTATTGCTTTAGGCGTATCGACAAGCTTTGTGTTTCTTTTTGTGCTTTTTGGAGCGCTGCTTGATAAAGCGGGTGCGGGCAATTACTTCATTAAAGTTGCCTTCTCGCTGTTAGGCCACTATCGCGGAGGGCCTGCAAAAGCTGCAGTTGTAGCCTCTGGAATGACTGGATTGATCTCTGGATCGTCGATCGCCAACACGGTGACGACAGGAACCTTCACAATACCCATGATGAAACGGGTAGGTTTCAGTTCCGAAAAAGCGGGTGCTGTTGAAGTCTCATCGTCTGTCAATGGACAAATTATGCCGCCTGTGATGGGTGCTGCAGCATTTTTAATGGTGGAGTATGTTGGTATTTCGTATGTTGAAGTGATCAAACATGCCTTCTTACCTGCCGTTATCTCCTACATCGCCTTAATTTACATTGTGCATTTAGAGGCTTTGAAAGCCAATATGAAGGGTTTACCTTCAAGTAACCCTGTCCGTCCCTTGTTAAATAAAGTATTAGGGTTCATGACAGGATTGATCTTGTTAATGATACTCTCTTTTGGTGTTTACTACGGGCTTGGTTGGCTCAAACCGATATTAGGTGATACAACGCCTTGGGTTGTTTCGGTCGTTCTGGCGGTTGTTTATGTTTTATTGCTGAAAATCGGTGCAGGATATCCTGAACTAGAGTTGGATGATCCCAATTCTGATGTGGTTAAGCTGCCGCAAACACGTCCGACGGTGATGGTAGGATTGCATTATATACTTCCCGTGATTGTTCTTGTCTGGTGCTTGATGGTTGAGCGCCTCTCCCCAGGTTTGTCAGCCTTTTGGGCGACAGTGTTTATGATTTTTATCATGCTCACCCAGCGTCCTTTAATTGCAATCTTCAGACAGCGCAGTCAGCTTTCGGCCGACTTAAAAGAAGGTGTGAACGATCTCTGGATTGGTCTTGTTGCAGGTGCCAGAAACATGATTGGTATCGGGATTGCGACAGCCGCCGCTGGAATCATAGTGGGCGCCGTATCACAAACCGGTGTAGGCTTGGTTTTGGCTGATGTTGTTGAGCTGCTGGCGATGGGTAATCTGATGTTGATCCTAGTGTTGACAGCATTGCTAAGCTTAATCTTAGGTATGGGATTGCCTACAACCGCGAACTATATCGTTGTATCTGCATTAATGGCCCCTGTTGTTGTATTGCTTGGTCAGCAAAATGGTCTAATCGTCCCTTTAATTGCTGTGCATCTCTTTGTGTTTTACTTTGGGATAATGGCGGATGTTACGCCCCCTGTTGGGCTTGCTTCCTTTGCCGCAGCCGCTGTTTCCGGAGGCGATCCGTTAAGAACGGGTTTTCAAGCCTTTTACTACAGCATGCGAACAGCCGCCTTACCCTTCTTGTTTATATTTAACACCGATCTGTTGTTGATTGATGTGACGTTTATGCAAGGGATTTTTATCTTTATCGTTTCAACGATCGCAATGCTGATTTTTGCGGCAGCAACCCAAGGCTATATGTTAACGCGTAATCGTTGGTATGAGACGGTTCTGCTATTACTGGTTGCCTTCACTTTATTCAGGCCCGGTTACTGGATGGACAAAATACATGATCCCTATCAGCAAGTCCCCCCCGCTCAGTTTGAACAAGCGTTGATGAGCGTTGAGTCAGGAAGTAGTTTGAGGGTTCGGGTTGAAGGTGAAAATGATTTTGGTGATCCCCTCATTACCTATTATTTAGTGCCTGTGCCTTCTGGAGCAACGGCTGAAGAGCGAATGAGTAATCTAGGGCTCCAGCTGATGATTGAAGGAGAAAGAGCGATTGTTGATTTGGTTGATTTTGGTAGCCTGGCGGCTGATATTGCTTCGATTTTGACCAAGAAATTCTCGAAATCAGTGCGCCTGTTGATCGCTGGGCTAAAGAGTGGATATGGATACCGGGTTTCGCGCTGTTTTTAATGATATATCTTCTTCAATATCGTCGACGCGCATCTGATGATCAATTCGCTAAGGCATAAAAAGAGGTATTCACGATGTACACAAAAATATTATTGCCAGTGGTATTGAATGAAGAGTGCTCATGGCGAAAAGCATTACCTGTTGCGATTGACTTGTGTCGTACCTATGGAGCCTCTTTGCATATTTTAACGGTTCTGCCTGAGGTTAGTATGCCTATGGTTGGGTCTTTCTTTCCGAAAGATTTCAGTACTAAAGCACATCAAGCATTAAAAGAGCAGTTAAAAAAATTTGTTGCTGAGCATATTCCAGAAGGTATTCACGTCCAAAGAATCGTAGCAGATGGCTCACCATGGGAGACAATTATTCGGATCAGTAAAGACGTTGATGCTGATTTAATTGTAATGGCGGCCCATAATAAACGAAATTTGGTGGATTACGTGCTAGGCCCTAACTCATCACATGTGGTGAGGCATAGTCATAAGTCAGTCATGGTTGTTAGGTGAGCTGTCGCCGCTATCATGATTAAGGTGGGCGGCAATGTTGAATGCAGTCAGATTTTCCTGAGTGTCGTATGCGCTTGGGGATTGACGCAACAACAGAGTTGTCGTCCAGTGACTCTCTATGTGGGTATTGAAGGTCATTTTTTAAATTATTTAAAAAAGTAGTTGACCTCTCCCAAAAACCTCTTT
This sequence comes from Nitrincola nitratireducens, assembly GCF_000585235.1. Classification (NCBI taxonomy): domain Bacteria; kingdom Pseudomonadati; phylum Pseudomonadota; class Gammaproteobacteria; order Oceanospirillales; family Oceanospirillaceae; genus Nitrincola; species Nitrincola nitratireducens. The sequence continues at coordinate 49,270 of NZ_AONB01000028.1, forward strand.
AATATTCGCGCCTCGCTTGAGAGACAAGCCCTTCCGGGGGAA
>NZ_AONB01000029.1:0-26503 GCF_000585235.1 Nitrincola nitratireducens
TTGGATGGTTTGTGATGTGGTTGAAAAACCCATCCAAGTGACAGAGTTAATGTTGGATTGGGCAATCAATGGGTGGGCTGAACAAATGGTCTTTAACTTGAAGTTGCCGATGAAACAGCGCTATAAAGAAACCCTTCAGTGCTTAGACCGATTGAAAGATGGATTGAATGAACATTCAATTAACTTTAAGCTTTCCGCTAGGCATCTTTATCATGATCGTGAAGAAATTACCTGTTATTTAGATTTGCGTAAGGACTGATGGGTCTTTTTTGATTAAGATTTTCTGTTTTAAGGCATCCTTAAGGCATTAAAGTTAAAAAAAGATCCGAGTATTGGTTTATATGGCTTAGGATATTTGAGAGAATATGCGACGTAATCCCAACGAGATAGGTTATGGAAACGATTACTGTTGATCAGTTTTTAGATGCAACGGGTCTACTCTGTCCTGAACCTGTGATGATGCTTCATGCACAGGTCAGAAAAATGCAGGTAGGTGATGTGCTGCATGTTAAGGCGACAGATCCGTCGACAGAACGGGATATTCCCAAGTTTTGTACATTTTTGGGACACGAATTAATCAGTCAGAGTCATCAGGGTCAAGTGTATGAATACTATATCCGAAAAGGTTCTGTCTGAAATTGAACAAATGCAATTGAAAATGGATGTTTTGCTCAGCGAATGCGAGCAGCGTCTGAATAGTCTTGAGCAGAGCTTGTCTCAGCAGGAATCAACAGTCGAGAGAAAAATAGTGAGTGATACAGCGTTAATTGAAACCAATAATGGTCAGCGTAAGCCAGTTTCAAAAAATCGTGCGGCGAACTTGGCAGCGTTGCAAGCCTTAATGGAGCAGTACCCGGCAGTTTTCTCTCGTGAGTCAGTAAAGCCTCTGAAAATTGGCATTCAAGAAGACTTGGTTGCTGACGACAAGGTATCTAAGAGTAAAATTAAGCGTGCGCTTGCATCCTACGTGCGTTCTCCCCAGTATTTGAAAAGCTTGCAAGAAGGGGTCGATCGTATCGGAATCGATGCCTCGCCTGTCGGAAAAGTGACAGCAGAAGAAGCAGAGCATGCGAAAGGGAAGCTCAAAGAGTTTCATCAAATGCGTAAGCAGCGTAAAGCTGAGCAAGAGAAAGAAGCGCGTCGTAAGGAAAAAGAAGAGCGCTTAAGTTCAAAGCTCGATCAATTGCTTACGCTGAATCGTCAAGCACGATAGGTGCACTGGGAAGCATCCCGCACTGATTCAGTAATTGTTGCCAGGCTAGAGTGTGTCGATCTCTGGCTTGGACATAGGCTTGCCATACTCCATGAGAATGTGTCTTACTCAATACCTTCTGTTGATACTCTTGCATGGCATCAGGAAGGGGGAGGTTCTTAAGAATACGTTCATGGCCGCTTAGCCAGCGTTCACCGAATTGGTGTACTTGACTTAAGTAGGGCTGGAGTTCTCCCGCATAAAAATTAAGAAAGACATTTCTGATAATGGCGGATTGATTGTTCGGTTGTTGGTTAAAACAAACCGCTCTGCGGTTTAAGCGCGCTTCAATCCCATCAGCAACTTGGTTTAGTGTGTAGGTGAGCCAATCTAGGCTTTTTAGCCACTCGCCGCCCGATGCATTCCTATATAAGATCTCGTAATAGGTCTCTATATCCTTAGCTATTTTCGGTTCTGGCCATTCGCTCAATTGAGTCAGCTCACTTATCTGAATGAAAGCATTTAAAGCGATTTCAATGTCGCTAATACGGCCTTGGCTTTCAAGTGGGAGCGCGGTTTTGGCTAGGGAAAACTGTTGTTCCATTTCTGAGCTGGTATAAATACTGTTCCAGATCAGCTTAGGTAACTCTCGTTCTTTGTGAGCAATGATCTCATTGACTCTGTTGATGAAAATCGACGAGTTGTCGTGTTGATCCTCCATCAGCTGCCTTCTGCAGTCATAAAGTGCGGGTAAGAAGCGCAGTTCGTAGCGTAACTGCTGGGAGGGTTGCATGACGCGGCCTAGGTTACTGTTACGTTCGGATATGAGTGGTAGCAAGTCGCACTGTCTGAACTCCAATACATCCAGTAAGCCTTCACGTATTGGCACAATTTCAAGCAGCCGCTCTCTGCGCAAGGGGAAAGCGGGCAGTCTTGCCGACGTGTTGGGCTTGAACTCGATAGGCTGATCGAGCGCGTTGCTGACGCGTGAGACGTAGTTCTCCAGCATTTTTTCAGCGCTAGGTTCTGCGCACCCTACAAGATACAGACAAAGAGTAAGTAGGCTAGCGGCTCTGATAGTCATGTTTGGACACTCGGTGTAATCGACTCAACAACATTACGGCGCCAAAGCTGAGTCCGATCAATAATCCATACCAGAACCAGCAGCACCTTGGGCAGGCAAGATAATGTCGGTTAATCCTAAAATGTACCCGGATGGAAGTCCTATAATCCAGAAAGAGATAAAGACCAATAGTAAAGGGACGGCAGTGTCTTTATATCCACGAAGTGCGCCGGCTGCACAGACTTGAATGGCATCTGAAAATTGAAAAAGGGCGGCTATGAGTAGTAGTTGTGTGGCCAGTGACACGATATTTGTTTCTGATGTGTATAGACCCACAATTGAGCGCACAAATAGAAAGACAAAGAGGCAGGTAAAAAATGCGATAAGCAGTGTTAAGTAAATGCCGGTAAAGGCGGCTTTGCGAGCCTCCAGTATTTGCTTGGCACCCGCAAGCTGTCCGACCCGAATCGTAAGAGCCATTGCGATGCTTAATGGAATCATAAAAATCAGCCCCGTAAAACTGATTGTGATTTGGTTCGCCGCAATTACTGTTTCGCCGTAAGGGGCAATGAGCAAAGCGATGACACTAAACATGCTGGATTCAATGAGTAATGCAAAGCCTATAGGTGTACCAAGTTTTAAAAAAGCGATGAGTTGAGAGGGGATAGGCACTTGCCATTTGAAGCTTAAATGTGCAAAAAATTTGCTTTTGTTAAGGTAAAGAGTGCCTGCAAATAGCATGATCCACATTACTATGGCGCTAGCAATGCCGCATCCCACACCGCCTAAAGCGGGTAATCCTAGCTTTCCAAAAATGAAAATGTAATTCAGTGGTATGTTGCATAGAAGGCCAAGCAAGGCGATTTTCATAACAGCTTTTGTTCTTCCATGTCCCTCACTAAAACCACGAATGACCTGTAAGAGCAGCAAGGCAGGAAATCCCCACGAAATCGCCGCTAAATAGCCCTCAGTCTTGGCTTGTAGGCTGGGTTCAAGAGAGAGTCTTGACAGTATAATTGAGGTGTTTTGCAATAAGAAAACTGAAATCGCCCCCAAAAATAGGGCTACCCAGAGGCCTTGGTAAAATGTTGAGCGGACTTTGTGTGTGTCTTGGGCCCCAACATGGTGTGCCACAATAGGGGTGGTTGCCATGAGAATTCCGGCCAGCGCCAAAAAGATGGGAAGCCATAAGCTGCTTCCGAGTGCAATTGCCGCGAGGTCTTCGCTGCCCGCGCGTGCAGACATGAGGGTGTCGACAAAGCCCATGGTGTTCTGGGCAAGTTGAGCGATCATGATTGGCCAAGCCAGCATTAAAAGGCTTTTGCTTTCATGAAATATAGACGCAGTTTGAGTGGGGCTGGATCGCATGGTCTGAACTTATAATAGGTAAAGGTAGGGGGAGTGCCAATAAAAAGGGCACTGTTAGTGCCCTATAGTATGCCATAACGTAAACCGGATATCAGTCGAGTCGTGCTTTGACGTAGCTGCCAGGTGCCGCCTCAATCACGGTATGATCGGCGTTACCGTACTCTTTCGGAGCGTCAATTTTCTTACCTGCGCGGCGTTTGACCCATTCCGCCCAATTGGACCACCAAGATCCTTCTTGTTTTTCAGCTGTTTCGAGCCAATGATCAGGTCCTTTTCCGAGTTCGCCTTTAATCCAGTAATGTCTGCGATTTTTGGATGCTGGGTTAATAACACCTGCAACGTGGCCGCTCGCGCCGAGTACGAACTCCATTTGACCTTTAAACAGCTCAGTGGCGGCAAAGGTGCTCTTCCATGGTGCGATGTGGTCTTCAATGGTGGATAAGAAGTAGCAGGGTACTTTGATTTTACTTAAATCAATGGGTTCGCCACAAATTGAGACACCATTAGGCTCAACTAACTTGTTCTCTAGGTACATTTTCGTTATGTAGAAAGTGTACATGCGAGCAGGTAAGTTCGTTGGGTCGCTGTTCCAGTAAAGGATGTCGAAAGGTGCAGGCGTTTGGCCTTTGAGGTAGTTGTTAACAACATAGGACCAAATCAAGTCGTTTGAGCGAAGCATATTAAATGACGTCGCCAACTCACGACCGTGCAAAATGCCTTCTTTATTGACCTTTTCTTTCAACTGTTTGACTTGGTAGTCATCAATGAAGACCTTAAGATCGCCCGGATCGCGGAAATCTGTCAGGGTTGTTAAGAAGGTTGCCGACAACACGCTGTTATCTTTGCGGTTAGCCATAACGGCCAGCGCTGTTGCCAGTAAGGTTCCGCCAACACACCAAGCAACCGCATTCACTTTTTCAGACTGGCTGATTTCTTTGGTGACTTCGATTGATTTTAGTACACCGCGCTCGACGTAGTCGTCCCAGCTGAGAGTTCTCATTTCTTTGCTTGGGTTGACCCAAGCGACTAAGAAAACGTTATGTCCTTGTTCGACACAGTATTTGACATAGGAGTTGTGCGGTTGTAGGTCGAGAATATAAAACTTGTTGATGCTCGGCGGTACAATCAAAAGAGGTTTTTCAAAAACCTGTTCACCTTCCGGTTTGTATTGAATCAACTGGAAGATATCGTTTTGAAAAACCACAGCGCCTTCAGTGGTGGCGATGTTTTTGCCGAGTTCAAAGGCAGATTCATCTGTCATGGTGATATGACCTTTGTCGATATCACCCAGCAGATTTTTCAAACCATCTACTAAGCTTTGACCATTGGTTTCAATGGCTTGGTTGATCACTTCAGGATTGGTGAAGGCAAAGTTCGTCGGAGACATGGCATCCAAATACTGTTGAGTATAAAACTCTAGTTTTTGTTGCTCTGCGTCAGATAGCTTTGCATTTGCTGCCATTTCAGTCAGCATTTTTGAAGACAGCAAATAGGATTGTTTGATGTAGTCAAACACTGGGTTTTTAGACCATTCGTCACTCTGAAAGCGGCGGTCGCCCGGCGCTGGTGCTGCAACTGTCTCAGTTGTGCCAGTAAACAGGTTGCGCCAAAGATTAAGCTGTGCTTGCTGATAATCTGCGATGGCTTTAATCCATACGGTTGGGTCTTTCAATGAGCGGGTAGCGAGATCGGTCCACGTCTGGGTGAAGTTGCGGAAAATATCATCCCCCCCCGTTGCCGAATACATCTCTAGTATTTTGCTGGTTTCTTGGCTTACATACTCGATAAACTCTTGAGGATCAGAAACTTTACTGTTCTTTTGTTCCATAATATACGCCTATCTGTCCGGAGGGTTGTCTGATCACGCTGTGATCACCATACACCTTATAGCATGCGATGTTTGAATGACATTATCATTAAGGTGAAAGTGCGTAAACCCCGAGAGTCGTGTTAATGTTATTAATCTGCAGCAATTATACAAATGGGCTGGAATCGATAGATGTTGAAACTTGAGTTGATGAGTACGGAAGGGTGTCATCTGTGTGATGAGGCTGAAGCCGTTTTACAGCTGTCGCTGCCGGCTGACCAGGTTGAGATCGACTGGGTGGATATTGCGTATGACGATGCGCTCATGGATCAATTTGCAACGCGTATCCCCGTGCTCTATTGTCCATCAACAGCGCAAGCGCTGGATTGGCCATTTTCACCAGAAGATGTTCACGCCTTTCTAACATCCGTGTTAGAAGGCTAAGCTGTGTTTGAAAAACCAGCTTAGGTCGGCGCGAAGGTCTTTTAGCGATTTGAATACCAAGCCAATTGTCTTTGTTCCTCTTGGCTCAGTATGCTGGCACTGTAGTTATGCATTTCAGCATAGATGACACCAAAAGTAAGAACGTTTTGCACGTACTGGCGGGTTTCATCAAAGGGGATGGTCTCTACCCAAATATCCAAGGGTAAGTGTCCGCGAGCCGACAACCATTGGCGAACTCGGCCAGGGCCTGCATTGTATGCGGCGGTCGCATGGACGCGGTTTCCATTGAAAAAGCCAAGCATCTGAGAAAGGTACGCTGAACCTAGGCGAATATTCGTGTTAGGCTCGTTCAAGCGCTCCAGATCGTCCAGTGGGATCTCAAAGCGTCTCGCTGTTTCGCGTGCGGTCGCAGGCATGAGCTGCATCAGTCCTCTTGCGCCCGCCCCAGAGCGCGCGACATTCTGAAATGCACTTTCTTGTCGAGTCACGGCTAGGGCCCACGCAGGATGGATATTGAACTCACGGGTCGCATCCGCAAAGAGTCGCGCGTGTGGTGCGGGGAAGCGTAGTTCTAAATCATCCCAGCGATCACTGGCAATGGCGCCGCGGATGCCTTGAAAATACCAGCCCCAGGATTTAAAAAGATGGGCGGCAATATGCAGTTCGTGATCAGAAAGGTGTGCGGTGACATGGTTCCATTCAGACCGAGCTAGATCTTCAAAGCCGAGGTGATAAAGCTCATGTATGCGCTGCATAGCTGGCAGTTTTCGAATTCGCTCGATTTCAGCCGTTGTTGCCTGCTTGGGTTGGTGATTGATTGAGAAAGGCTTGCCTTGCATTTCCGCAGCAATGAATCCGTAGAAACTGCGATCCGCCACTAAGGTTTGTATAAGCTCTGGTGCTGGGCGTTGGTTAAGACGCATTTGGGTCACCATGTGCCAGTATTGCCAGCGTGGTGTGTTTTTAACGTGATCTGGAAGGCGCTGAATGAGCTGGCTAACCGTTGTCCAGTTTTGTTCGGTGAGTGCTAAGCGTATGCGCCACTCCGTCAGCTCTGCAAAATTAAAGTTCGGGTCAAGTTGAGCCAACAATTGGGGGGCATTGGCATGGAACCCTTTGGCATAGCGTACACCATGTCTAACGCTGATGGCCTCTTGCTCTTCCGTTGGAATGGCTAGACTTCGCGTTAACGAAATCCAAAGTTTTAAAGAGCCTTCTAAGTCTTTAGGAGCCAGCTTATTCACCGCAAGCATTGCTAAGCGACGATGGTGGGGTGTGTTGCGTGTGAGCTGGTTAGGTTGTGCTTGCAGTGTTTCAGGCGAATTATAAATTGACCAGATTAGATTCAGATGGGCTTTGTCTTGATCACGGGTGATAAACCGTTCAGCGTAGCGTGCAATACCGATGTTATCCGCTTCGAGCGCTTTCATGAAGCGATCAAAGGCCAGTTCGCGCGAGATACCTTGTTCATTGATCCAAGCGTCAAATAGAGGATCGCAGGCATTGTTCTGAGACTGGCCCACATTCCAGAGTTGTTCTGCTTGACGAAACGCAGATGCTTTATCACCTTGCGCCAAGGCGGCTCTGGCTGCAAAGCAATTTAGCCTTGGATTGGGGTGTTTGACCCTTGGGTAAAATTCAAGAAAACTATTCCAGCGCTGCTGTTGGCCCAGTTGAGATGTCCAGCTGTTGAGTAGGCGGTTATAGAGAGGCGTGCCTTGATACTGGTCCAAGAGTTCTTCAACTTCGCCAGCATTAAGCCTGGGCAATTGTTTAGATTGTTCCGAAAAGGTTAGATAGGGCAGAAGTGGGTAGTTCTGTAGTTGTTTCAAGCCATTGATATAGTCAGTTTGATTGCCTGTTTCCAATGCATTTAATGTTGATAAGTAAAGTGTTCTTTGGCTCTCAAGCGAGGGGGTGGCTTGAACACAGGATGAGAGCAAAACGCTAGCCGTAAGCGCACAAAAAAACTGGGTACCAGGCACGATAAGATGACTCCGATTGTTTAACACTGAATTAAAGAGAGTGTAGCGTTTTTTTAGGCTTTTAGAGAAGAGATTAGGCCGATTTCGTGTCTTTAGGGTAGAATAGTATTTTTTGATTCAAGACCCTTGAGAATTTCATGTCACTGATCCGAATAGATTCGTTGTCGCTTGCGTTTGGTACACAAATTATCCTAGACAACGCTTCCTTGCAGATAGAGGCAGGTGAGCGTGTTGCATTGGTCGGTTTAAATGGCGCAGGTAAATCAACCCTTTTAAAACTGATTAACGGTGAGCAGCAGCCTGATAATGGCACTTTATGGCGTGCTCCATCTTTACGCATTGCTCAATTGCCACAAATGTTGCCTGCTGCCGATGAACGACCCGTTAGAGATGTTGTGACGGCTGGGTTGGCGGATGTACTAGCCTGCGAGAGCAATATGAAACCTTGGCGATGACGGCCAGTGAATCCGATATGCGCGAACTGGATCGCCTGCAGCACGCTTTGGAGGCGGTTGATGGTTGGCAGTTAGAGCAGCGTGTTGACACAATTATTGCGAAACTTGGCCTGGATCCAACCAAAAAAATGGCGGAGTTGTCTGGAGGTTGGCGTCGAAGAGCGGCATTGGGTGCTGCCTTGGTTCAGAATCCTGATTTGTTGTTACTCGATGAGCCAACCAACCATTTGGATATCGAAGCGATTGAGTGGATGGAAAAGATGCTGCTCGACTTCCAGGGCGGCTTGTTGTTTATTTCACACGATCGCTCGTTAGTGGAGCATTTAGCTACCACTATTCTTGAGTTGGATCGCGGAATTTTGACGCGTTTTCCGGGCAGCTACAGTCAGTATTTAGAGCAAAAACAAGCCCTGTTGGAAGAAGAAGCGCGGCATCAGGCTGAGTTTGATAAAAAGCTCGCTCAAGAAGAGCGCTGGATACGTCAAGGCATTAAAGCACGGCGTACCCGTAACGAGGGGCGTGTCAGGGCACTCGAAAAAATGCGAAAAGAGCGCTCCGAGCGACGTATGCGTCAAGGAAATGCGAAATTTGGAATGGACGAGGCTCAGCGCTCAGGTAAATTGGTTACTGAGTTGGAGGCCGTCTCCAAGTCGTTTAAAGGCGAATGTTTAATCGATACGCTGACCTTAAGTATTCAGCGCGGTGATCGTATCGGCTTGATTGGTCCTAATGGCGCAGGTAAGAGTACGTTATTAAAGCTCTTGTTGGGTCAGCTTGAGCCTGACACCGGGACGGTGCGCTTAGGAACTAAGCTGGAAGTCGCTTATTTCGATCAAATGCGTGATGCGTTGGACCCCGAGAAAACCATTATCGACAATGTGTCAGGCGGTCGAGAAAGCATTGAAATCAATGGTCGTGCCCGTCATATCATCGGTTACCTGTCTGACTTCTTGTTCAGTCCTGAACGTGCGAGAACGCCTGTCAAAGCCCTCTCGGGTGGGGAATGTAACCGAGTGTTGTTGGCAAAAGTATTCAGTAAACCTGCCAATATTCTTGTCCTCGATGAGCCAACCAACGATCTGGATATAGAAACCCTAGAGCTGTTAGAGGAAATCCTCTTAGAGTTTCAAGGGACCTTGTTAATTGTCAGCCATGACCGAACCTTTTTGGATCATGTTGTCACCAGTACTCTGGTCTTTGAGGGTAATGGCAAGGTGCAGGAGTATGTCGGTGGCTATCAGGATTGGTTGCGTCAACGGCCTGTTCTGGAAAAAAGCGCCTCAGTTAAGGCTGACGCAACGCCGCCCGTTTCTTCGCCAAGCTCGGTGTCTAGTGCCACAGAATCAAAAAGTGCACCAGCGCGCACTAAACTGAGTTACAAGCTTCAGCGCGAGTTAGAAACGCTGCCAGGCCTGTTGGAAAACGCAGAAGCTGAGTTGGAGAAAATGCGACAAATCTGCTCTGCACCTGATTTTTACAATCAGGATCGTGATCAGGTCGCGAGCCAACTGCAGATGCTTCAGGAGCTTGAGCAAAAAGCAGAGCAGCTGATGGAGCGTTGGTTAGAACTTGAGGCCATGTAAATGGATGGCCTCAAGCAAGGTTAACTTTTTACCCTGATGGCTAGAACATCGCATATGGCACCGTGAAGCACGCCATTTGCTGTTGAACCCAGCAGTAGCGCTAAGCCGTGACGACCGTGACTGCCGACGACAATCAGGTCGGCATTAATTTCTTTGGCGACACGGTGTATTTCAGACTCGGTATGCCCAGTCACTATATGGCGCTGCTCTACAGGCTGATCAATCGCGGCACACAGGGTATCAAGTTTTTGTTGAGCATGCTCGTCCAGTTGCTCTTGTATGGTGGATAAGTCCATGGGGACATCTCCTCCATACGCAAAGGTCAGTGGCTCAACAACATGAATAATATTGAGGGCCGCGTCATAACGTTTGGCAAGATCAGCGGCTTTGGTTATGAGTTGCGCGGATTCATCGGACAAGTCAATGGCTAACAAAATGCGGTTGTAAGTGCTCATGTTAGTATCCTTTCTCAGTCTGGTCTAAAAATGACGCAGCCTAAGCGCGTCGATGTGTGTACTTATAGGATAGCAGTATGGAATGGGTAATCTCTATAGTTGTCATGCTTTCATTGGTTGGTTCTGTGATGTGGATCAAGCCTAGCCCAAGAGAGCGCATGCAATCGCAAATTCGTCTGCATGCGCGAGCATTGGGATTCATTGTGCAAATAGCAACCATCGAGACACCCCGGGCCAAAGGGGAGATGGATGTTGAGCGAAAGCGTCTACCGGCGTATCGGATTTTACGATCGGATCTATCACGCGATGAAAAAGACCAGTGGAATTCCTGGCAGGCATTTCGTGTGGAAAATGTTGCGAATCAGGGGTTGCCAAGCCAGTGGTCTTGGAAGCGCGGTGAGGGGATATTGACGTCGGAACAGTGTCAAATGCTGTCTGTTGTCATAGAGTCTTTGCCAGAGTCGGTATTTGCACTCGAGTCATCGCCTATGCATTTTACGGTCTATTGGCGCGAGTCAGGTGGGCCCGAGGTGCTAGATCAAATTAAAGCGGCTATCGAGCCTGTTCTAAAAGCCAAGTTTTAAGAGGAATATGATGTTGAATCCAACGCCTGGACGCTATCGTCATTTCAAAGGGGCGGAATACGAGGTCATTGAATGTGCTCGTCATTCTGAAACAGAAGAGTGGTATGTTGTCTATCGTCCTCTGTATGGTGACAGAGGCTCTGGATTCGCCCTGTCACGCTGTTCTGTGAAGAGGTTGTCGACAGTAATGGCAATAGAGTGCCTCGGTTTCAGAGCTTAGCAGCGGGCTTATAGCTGACGCTGCTTTTGCTCATGATAGGTATCCATCGAATCAGCCAATGCCCCACGTCCAAAATCTTTTCGGGGCTGGAGCAGATCGAGTTGAACTTGCACCTTATCGAGCCTCTCTTGCTTTTGTCTTTTAGGGACGGTGGCTCTCACCAACATGGCTTTTGCATGTTTTAGATGCGCCAAGGCGGTGAGTTTATCGTTCTTCTGTATTTGATCCATGGCGTGCGCGTAGTGCGCATCGGCTACCAGCGTAATGTTTAGCCAGTAAAGTTCCAATTGATAGGATTTTGCCAACGAGGCTGTAATTTTTCCTTTACTCACCATTTCGCTAAAAAGTTTTTCAGCAAAACGTATATAAATCTGAGCTTTTCTGACCGCACGGTCATTTGTGAAGGCTTCTGGTTTGGGACGGGCTCTGTCGGTGGAATCCTTGATTTTGCTGATATCGGTCATCAAGTCAGAGTCAGGAGCCAAAATGCCGATTTCTTCTATTAGCGACAAGGCGTGTTGATTTAGCTTGTCAATAATGTCGGATCGACAATTGATTTCCTTCAAGACTGATAGTGCATTAAGTGTATGTTCTGATTGATCTTTAAGCCACTTCATGCGCGCGCTTTTCGCTGCTTTTTCTTCTTCGCGCGTCGTAATGACATAGTTCAATATCAGTGCTAAAAGTCCAAGCACGGCGATCAAAAAAAGAAAAATGAGGTTGTCACTGAGCATTCTGTTTGGCACTCTGATAGGTAAAGGTTAACAGCATTGAACCTATTATCGTTTTTTTTTCGTAAAGATAAACTGAATGAATTATACAACTTTACTTGACCCGCTGCTAAACAGCACTTATATATGCACCCATGTTTCAGGGCAGACCTCTGCATTTAAGGATCTAGTTTAATGGGAAAGACCCTCGTTATTGTCGAGTCTCCGGCAAAAGCCAAGACGATCAACAAATACCTCGGTAGCCAATACGTGGTTAAATCCAGTGTGGGCCATATTCGCGATTTGCCCAGTAGTGGCAGTGGTACGCAAACCGATCCTAAAGAGCGGGCGCGTCAAGCGGCTTTGACCCGTAAGCTTTCTCCAGAAGAAAAAGCGGAGAACAAAAAGCGCAAATCACATGAACAGCTCATTCGACGAATGGGGGTTGATCCTGAGAATAACTGGGATGCTCGCTATGAGATCCTGCCAGGAAAAGAAAAAGTTGTAGAGGAATTAAGAAAGCTTGCCAAGTCGGCAGATGCTATTTATCTCGCTACGGACTTGGATCGCGAAGGAGAGGCTATCGCTTGGCACTTGCGTGAAGCCATTGGCGGAGACGAAACACGCTATAAGCGTGTGGTCTTTAACGAGATCACCAAAAAAGCGATTCAAGAGGCCTTTGAAGAGCCGGGTGATCTTGCCATGAGTCGCGTTAATGCTCAGCAAGCACGGCGTTTTCTTGATCGTGTGGTGGGTTATATGGTCTCACCGCTGCTTTGGGAAAAAGTGGCTAGAGGTTTATCTGCAGGGCGAGTGCAATCCGTTGCCGTTAAGTTGATCGTGGATCGTGAGCGTGAAATCCGAGCGTTTAACCCTGAAGAGTACTGGGAAGTGTTCGCTCAAACGCAATCGGCTCAAGCCGATCAATTGCGATTAGGGGTCGTTAAATATAAAGAAGGTGAGTTCCGTCCCACCTCTGAGTCCGAAACGAACAACTATCTAGAGCTGCTCAAAACGCAAACCTTTACTGTGGTGTCTCGTGAAGATCGCGCGACCAGCAGTAAGCCGTCGGCGCCCTTTATCACTTCTACACTGCAACAGGCAGCCAGTACTCGGTTAGGTTTTGGTGTTAAAAAGACCATGATGATGGCGCAGCGCCTGTATGAAGCCGGTTACATTACGTACATGCGTACTGACTCAACCAACTTAAGCGTTGATGCCGTAGAATCCTGTCGAGCCTATATACAGACCCAGTTTGGTGAAGCCTATTTGCCTGAGGCCCCTGTGCGTTATTCAAGCAAAGATGGCGCACAGGAAGCGCATGAGGCGATTCGTCCCTCGGATGTTACGCTGCTGCCCAAAGACTTATCTGGGATGGAGTCGGATGCCGAGCGGCTCTACGATTTGATACGTCGTCAGTTTTTGGCTTGTCAGATGATGCCTGCCTTGTACACCAGTACACGCTTAATTGTGCAAGCAGGCGAGTTTGAACTTTCCACTAAAGGACGCATTTTACGCTTTGATGGTTACACCAAAGTGATGCCAAGCAAGTCCAAAGGCGATGAAGACGTTATTTTACCTGACCTAAAAAAAGGTGAGGTCTTAGCGCTTGAATCACTTGATCCTAAACAACATTTTACCAAACCTGCACCTCGTTACACCGAAGCAAGTTTAGTTAAAGAGCTGGAAAAGCGTGGAATTGGACGACCTTCTACCTACGCTTCGATCATATCAACGATTCAAGATAGAGGGTATGTTGAGTCTCAATCCAGACGTTTCTACGCCTGCAAGATGGGTGATATAGTCACCGAGCGCCTGAATGAAAACTTTGCTGATTTGCTGGATTACAGCTTTACGGCACGCATGGAAGCCGATCTAGATGAGGTTGCTCAAGGGCAGTTGGATTGGCGAGAGTTGCTCAATCGTTTTTACGCTGATTTTGTCACGCACCTTGAAAAAGCTCAGGATAATGAGCACGGAATGCGTCCAAATACCCCAACACCAACAAACATTGACTGCCCAGAGTGTGGCCGTAAAATGATGATCAGAACTGGGAGCACGGGCGTGTTTCTAGGCTGTTCGGGATATAACCTTCCACCGAAAGAGCGCTGCAAATGTACCATTAACCTCATTCCGGGCAATGAAGTGGTCAGTGCGGATGGCGACGATGAAGAAGAGTCTCGAATTTTGCGCAATAAGCATCGTTGCTCATTATGCGGAACGGCAATGGACTCTTATCTAGTGGATGAGGGGCGTAAGCTGCACGTGTGCGGTAACAATCCAGATTGCAGTGGTTACGAGATTGAAGAGGGCAGTTATCGCATCAAGGGCTATGATGGCCCGAGTATTGAGTGTGATAAGTGCGGTTCGGATATGCAGTTGAAAACCGGTCGTTTTGGTAAGTTTTTTGGGTGCACCAATTCGGCGTGTAAAAACACCCGTAAATTGCTTAAAAATGGTGAAGCCGCACCTCCGAAAATGGATCCTGTGCCTATGCCTGAATTGGCATGCGAGAAAGTTGACGATACCTATATCTTGCGTGACGGTGCCAGTGGTTTATTTTTGGCGGCCAGTCAATTTCCGAAAAATCGAGAAACACGTGCACCTTTAGTGTCCGAATTACTGCCTCATCAGTCGGAAATTGATAGTAAATACGCGTTTCTATTCAGTGCGCCTGTTCAAGACAGTGATGGAAATCCAACGATTGTTCGTTACAGTCGCAAAACAAAAGAGCAGTACGTTATGACGGAGGTCGAGGGTAAGGCAACAGGCTGGAAGGCCTACTTTACCAACGGTGTCTGGAAAGTGGATGCCCCAGCTAAAAAATCTAGCAAAAGTTAATTGGGTGGCCAAGTAGGCTAGGAGAAAATGATGGCAGAAGTATACCTTGCTAGAACCAATCAGAAGTTGACCTTCGCGCGTTTGCATTTAGAGGCGTTAGCGAATGCTCAGGCGTCATCAGGATGGAGTAAGCATGCATTGATTGAATCGTATCAAGAGTCAATCTTGTTTCACCTGATGTCAGCCTATGTGTCCCTTCTTAGAGAGATTGCGGAGCGCTATCGAGTCAACGCTCAGAGCATTACCGAAATTCATGCATTACAACAGGCATTTGATGAGGCTGGCTTTGAGTCATCAGAGTTGTCTGAGTTGCTGGCGTTGCAAGAGAACCCTGTGAGTTGGTTACACAAACTGCACAATGCTTACAAAGCCTGTTGGGTAGCCACTGATAAAGTAAAAGAGGTGTCTGCTCAAACAAGCTTATCTGAAATTCAAGTTATGCAGGTTAATCCTGACCACTCTGAAGACAGTGGTGTTTATCAGGAGTACACGTCTTGGTTGGCTGAATTTAGAGCGCTGCTTGAACGTCAAAGAGCCGGTATGCAGGAGTGGTAAGCTGCCTGTTAAAGTCCGGTCAACCTTAGCCGGACTTAAACCTTGATACACATTTTTCGTCGAGGTTTAACTGCCTTGACGAATAACTCCGACGCTAATCCCTTCGATGACAAACTCTTCTTGACTTAGGTCGACCAAAATTGGATCGAAGTCTTCATTTTCGGCGATCAATTTTACGGTTTTACCCTTGCGTTCAAAACGCTTAACCGTGACCTCATCGCCAATACGAGCCACCACGATTTGCCCATTGCGCACGTCTTGAGTTTGATGCACGGCCAGTAAATCCCCATCGAGTATGCCAATGTTCTTCATGCTCATGCCACGTACACGAAGTAAATAGTGTGCGGATGGCGTAAAAAAGTCGGGAGCAATGGCACAGCGGCGTTCAATATGCTCAACGGCAAGAACCGGTGATCCTGCCGCGACAGACCCTATAACAGGCAGTTGATTGATGTCGCTATGGACATCCGGATCGGGTTCGGCATCTGGCAAGCGTATCCCTCTCGATGTATTTTGTATGATCTGGATCGCCCCTTTTTTTTGCAGCGCTTTCAGGTGTTCTTCAGCCGCATTCGCGGATTTAAAGCCGAGCTTAAGTGCGATCTCTGCGCGAGTGGGGGGATAGCCTGTGCTTTCAATGTGTTGACGAATGCAGTCCAACACTAGGGTTTGTCGTTGAGTTAATTTCATGTTTTTGCCTGTTTTTGTGTACAGTTACTGCATTTTTGTACAGTATTTTCATTAGGTCAAGTATTATCTGTTTGTATATCCAGTATTTTGTTAAAATAGGCGCAAGGTTTATGAGAGGGACATGCGTTTGCTAGATGAGTCAATAAAAACAACGATCCAACAGACGTACTCGCGTTTTTTGGAAAGCCGTGGTTTGCGTGCGCGTTCTGCTCAAAAACAAATGATTGCAGCTGTTGCAAGGACATTGGGCAGTATTCGTTTTGATGATCAAGGTAAACGCCTTGGGGAAGCGCATGTTGCTGTTATAGAAGCCGGAACCGGAACAGGTAAGACGATTGCCTACCTCTTAGCAACCTTGCCAATTGCAAAAGCCAAAGGGTTAAAATTAATTGTTTCGACGGCTACCGTTGCCCTTCAGGAACAGTTAGTGAACAAAGACCTTCCCGAGCTGTTGCAGCACTCAGGCCTTGAGTTTCGTTACACGCTTGCAAAAGGGCGGGGGCGATACTTGTGCTTGTCTAAAGCTGAGCAATTGTTGGAACAGCAGCAGGTGATGGGGCAAATGGCGCTCTATGCGGATGAAATTGAGCAGCGTCTTGAACCTCAGGTCTTGGCGGATGTTCAAGGCTTAATGGAAGTCTATGCGACAGGGCAGTGGATGGTGATCGTGATCGATTAGAGAAAGCCGTTCCTGATGATCGTTGGCAGTTGCTCACGAGTGATCATATGCAATGCACCAATCGGCGTTGCTTGAACTTCAGTGTATGTCCCTTTTATCGTGCCCGCGAGAGTATGGATGAGGCGGATCTGATTATTGCAAACCACGATTTGGTTTTGGCCGATTTATCCTTGGGCGGGGGAGCGATTCTTCCTGAGCCCGGTAAAACGCTTTATGTGTTTGATGAAGGCCACCACCTTGCCGATAAAGCAGGGAGTCATTTTTCCTATGCGATGCGTATTGAGAGCAGTATTCGATTGCTGGCGAACTTAGAAAAAAAACTACTGCAATTTAATGAGCAAGCACGAGTTCCCTTAATTGAAGATTTAGTGAGTCGTTTTCATCAACCCGTGAGTGATTTACTTTTAGTCTTGGGAACATTTAAAGATTTAGTCCAAGTACTCGCCTATAATGACGACACAGGGCGGTTGCCGCGGCATCGGTTTGTAGGTGGGCGGCAACCAGATGACTGGCTTGGTCCTGCAAAAGAGTTGTCCATGGGGTGTGCTCGTCTAGAAACCCTGTTTGAGCAGTTAGTGGGTGTGCTCAAAGATGCAATGGAGGGCAGCATCAAAGACATAGACCGACGTCTCGCAGAGGGGCTGTTTCCGCTGATGGGGATGTTCTGGGGGCGTATTCAGCAGATTGGCTGGCTGGCCGATTCCTATGCTAAAGTGGATGCAGAAGGAAAAACGCCTGTGGCGCGTTGGGTGGTTAAACATGACTCGGCGGGTTATACCGATTATGAGTGCTGCAGTAGCCCGGTATCCGTTGCCGCAACCCTAAAAGAGCATCTTTGGAATCCATGCTTTGGTGCGGTTTTGACCTCCGCGACCTTAACATCTTTGGGTAATTTTGATCGGGTGAAAATAGGGTTAGGATTACCCTTTGAAAGTCATTTTTTGCAGTTGAACAGCCCCTTTGACTATTTCAATGCGGCCACTTTAGAGATCCCGTCGATGAGGAGCGATCCCAGTTCTGTCGCAGAGCATACGGAGGAGGTGGCAGACTTTCTTAAGCAATATCTGATAAATACGAAGGCTGTGTTGGTTTTATTCAGTTCTTGGAAGCAAATGCTGACAGTGCTTGATAGAATGGATGAAACAATAAAGAATAGACTGATGGCGCAAGGTGATTACCCTAAGTCTGAAATCATTCGTCGGCATCGTGAGCGTATCGATCAGGGGTTAGACAGTGTGATTTTTGGGTTGGCCTCTTTTGCAGAAGGTGTAGATTTACCTGGAGATTATTTAACCGATGTGGTCATTACCAAATTGCCGTTTAGTGTGCCAGACGATCCCGTCGACGCCACAATGTCGGAATGGATAGAGCAAAATGGCGGTAACGCTTTCATTCAATGGACGATTCCAGCCGCTTCAATGCGTTTGACACAGGCCGTTGGTCGCTTGTTGCGCAGCGAGCAAGATCAAGGACGAGTGATCATTTTAGATAGACGTTTGGTTACAAAGCGCTATGGTCGACAGTTGTTGAACGCACTGCCGCCCTTTCGTCAAATATTTTAGCCAAACGCCCGTAACTTAATTAGATAGATAACAGTAGGCATGACTTTGAATACAGACGTTAACCTTTCCGAGTCCAGTGAAAACACCTCGAACACTCACCGTAAACCGCGTCGTAAACGCCGTGATCCGCGGTCCGAGGGTGCAAAAAAATGGACTCCTAAAGAGTTCGTTGTTCCTGAGGTGCTAGATAAAAAGCGATTTCATGACTTTAATCTGCCGGACGATCTTATGCATGCGATCGCGGATCTTGGTTTTGAGTACACAACACCGATCCAGGCGGCCACAATCGAATTGGCTTTACAGGGTAAGGATCTTATTGCGAAGGCTCAGACGGGAACGGGGAAGACGGCTTCATTTTTGATTGGTATTATTACGGACCTACTGGATTATCCTTTACCTCAACCTCGAAAGTTAGCAGAGCCACGAGCACTGATTATTGCCCCCACACGAGAGCTTGCCTTGCAAATTGCGGCCGATGCAGAGGCATTAACAACGCACACTGATTTGAATGTTGTGGCGTTAGTCGGTGGAATGGATTTCGATAAGCAGCGAAAATCTCTATCTGCCAATCCAGTGGATATTGTTGTCGCAACTCCCGGGCGTTTAATTGATTTTGTTAAGTCAAAAGACATCGACTTGTATCAAGTTGAAGTGTTAGTACTCGATGAAGCCGATAGAATGCTTAGCATGGGCTTTATTCCTGACGTCAGAACCATTATTCGCCATACTCCTCGCAAAGGGCCGGAGCGTCAAACCTTGCTTTACAGTGCCACTTTCTCAGACGACATCATGCGTTTAGCACGTCAATGGACGGTTGACCCCGTGCAAATTGAAATCGAATCGGATGCTCAAGTGTCTGATACCATCAGCCAGAAAGTGTTTCTTGTGGCGTCGGAAGACAAGTATAAACTGTTGCGTAATTATCTGCGGTTAAATCAGATTGAGCGTGCTATCGTGTTTGGCAATCGTCGCCATGAAACGCGTGCCTTAGCAGAAAAACTGCAGAAGGATGGCCATAAGGCTGCGCTGATGTCGGGTGAAATTCCCCAGAATAAGCGTGTAAAAACGCTGGAAGATTTCCGTAATGGCAAGATCCAAGTCTTAGTTGCGACCGATGTGGCGGGGCGTGGTATTCATATTGATGGTGTGACGCATGTCATTAACTATCAATTACCAGAAGATGCCGACGATTACGTGCATCGTATAGGCCGAACAGGCCGCGCTGGAGCACAGGGCACCTCTATTTGTTTTGCGTGTGAAAATGATTCCTTCCTGATTTCGGAAGTTGAAATGGGAACGGGTGTTAAACTTGAGTGTATCCACCCAAGTCCAGAACTCTTGGAAGATCCTGATGCGTTTAAGTTACGCTCTGAGGTGTCTGAAGTATCTGAGGTATCTGAGGTATCTGAAGTATCTGAAGTATCTGAGGTAGATGGTGCCCCTGAGTCTTCACCGCCCGAAATAGAAACGACACAGCCTGAGCTTCCGATAGAGGAGCAGCAGGATGAAACGTTGAAAGAGACGATTGTGCCAGTGGAAACCGAGGTTGCTGCTGATGAAGCCGCTAAAGTGGCTCAGGCATTGGTTGACGAGTCACCGGAAGTATCTGTAGATGCCGCCACGCTTACCGAAACACTAGAACCCATGGAGGAGGCTGCAAAAGCAGAGAACCCCACCAGTGCGCCAATTCTAAACGATGCGTCGAGGGTTGAAGCGTTGCCGAACTCAGACGTATCAGACGTGCCACAGGTTTCAACACCTGATGAAATGATTGCGCAGTCGGCGGAACCTGACCCTGAGTGGCGAGTCGAAAATACATCTGAACAGGCATCAGATCCCAGCAAGCCACCCGTATCTTGATGAGATTGTCCTATGGCAGAGGTTGAAGATAAACATAAACTGCATGTGTTAAGCCGTGTAGTCGGTGTCGCGTTAAGTGCATTTTTCGCAGCCGTTGGCATTGCGGGATATCAACGTACCCAAGATGTGATGCAGCTGTTGTTGTTTCTTGGTCTAGCATTTGTGGCATTTCTTTTGGTTAAGTTATTGTTTATGGGTATTGGTCGGTTGTTAGACCAACTGGATCAGACATCCAAGTAAGGTGAAGGAGTGGTTACGTTGATTCAATCCAATCAGCCAATTGCAGTGCTCGGCGGAGGAAGTTTTGGCACTGTCATTGCGAACATGATG
This sequence comes from Nitrincola nitratireducens, assembly GCF_000585235.1. Lineage (NCBI taxonomy): Bacteria > Pseudomonadati > Pseudomonadota > Gammaproteobacteria > Oceanospirillales > Oceanospirillaceae > Nitrincola > Nitrincola nitratireducens. Next base: position 20,384 of record NZ_AONB01000029.1, read on the forward strand.
GCGGAAAAAAATCTACCCGTTCGTTTGTGGATGCGAGATCAAGAAAAAGCCGACGTGCTTAATTCAACACGAGAGAATGCGCGTTATTTGCCAGGCTACTCTTTAGCGCCGTCGTTGGAGGCAACGGCGGATCTTGCCTATGCTTTGGAGTCGGCACGGCTTGTCTTTGTTTCGATCCCGAGCAGTGCCTTTCGCAGTGTCGTGGCTGAAGCGGCACCCTATCTGCGTGATGGGCAGTTGCTGGTGAGCACAACAAAGGGGATAGAGGCAGATACTTTTTGCTTAATGAGCGAAATCCTAAAGCAAGAAGTCCCCAATGCCAACGTTGGCGTTTTGAGTGGGCCAAACTTAGCCAAAGAAATTGCCCAGAGGCAGTTGGCGGCAACGGTGATCGCCAGTGAAGATGAAGAGGTCAGGACGCAGGTACAGGCCTTATTGCACTGTCCATATTTTAGAGTCTATGCCAGTACAGACACCTATGGTGTAGAGCTAGGGGGAACGTTAAAAAATATTTATGCCATTGCTGCGGGGCTTAGTGCAGCATTAGGTATGGGTGAAAACACTCGAAGTATGTTGGTGACACGGTCTCTGGCTGAAATGAGCCGTTTTGCGGTGTCCATGGGTGCAAATCCGATGACGTTTTTAGGGCTTGCCGGGGTAGGTGATCTAATTGTGACCTGTATGTCGCCTTTAAGTCGTAATTACCGAGTGGGGTATGCATTAGGTGAAGGAAAAAGTCTAGATGAGGCAGTTTCCGTCCTTGGTGAAGTGGCTGAAGGCGTGAATACCCTCAAGCAAGTTCGTGATAAATCAATCGAAAAAGACATTTACATGCCGTTAGTGTGTGGACTGTATGATGTTGTTTTCAAAGGTCTACCTGTTAAGGAAGTGGCGCGTAACATGATGTTAAATGTGCAAAGTACAGATGTTGAGTTTGTGTTAGCGCGCAGTGAGGTGCCTCGTTGATTGGTGTCTTTACTGAAGCCTCTTAATAAGGATATTCATGCAAGAAACCCACTTTAAATTGCCACATATCACCTTGTCAGCACTGGTCCAAGGTGAGCCGGGGTCGCCCCCGGTTCTCGCACTACATGGTTGGTTGGACAATGCGGCAAGCTTTAGAGCGCTTGCTAGGCATTTGCCTCAGGTCAACCTGATTGCAGTTGATCTAGCAGGTCATGGTTTTTCGGAGCATCGACCAAAGGCGTTCCCTATTACCTTTGGGATAATGTTTCAGATATCATGGCGTTAGCGGATCACTTGGGCCTTGAGCGCTTTCATTTACTTGGGCATTCCATGGGCGCATCCGTCTGTAGCTTAATTGCATCGCTATTTCCTGAGCGAGTGTTATCGGTGAGCCTGCTTGATGGTATTGCGCCATTAACAGATGAACCTGCTGATTTACCTAAGCTGATGGCGCTAGCTATGCAGCAATATCAACGCGTATCGCAAAAGCGTTCTGTCGGTTATTCCCGCTTTGAGGATGCAATTGAGGCCAGAATGCAAGGGCGTTTTCCTTTGCCTGATCAAGTGTCTGCCGTGGCGCTGCTCAAACGTGCGCTGACGATGCGAGGTCAGCGTTGGTATTGGCATACGGATCCAAGATTACGTTTGGCATCCGTTTTACGCTTGTCGAATGCCCAAGTTCAGGCTTTACTAAAACATATTCAGGCGCCCGTGTTGGTATGTCTAGCTGAGAATGGAATCGCAACAGAGGTAACCTATTCCCTTATAAAACTCGTACCTAATCACCGAATAGACGTTAAAGCTGGCCAACACCATTTTCACATGAAAAATGAAACGGCTGCGCAATTAGCGTGTCTTATAAATGAACATATTACGACTGCAATACGTTGAACCTATGTCTCTAAAAACAACAGGGGTTGTTATGCAAATTTTACGTTATGTGTTAGTGGTGAGCCTTTTTTCAGTTTTGAGCTGCTCTTCGGTGTTTGCGCAGCAACCTTCGGGTTTGCCTGACTGGTTTCAAGTCTTTCCTTTGTCCTCTCTTGAGATGAGAACTCAAAAGAATGAGCCCGACTATTTGTTGGCGTTGAGTCAGATTACACGGATACAGGGCTTATTAAGAACGCAAAACGAACGACGTCTCAATGGGACATTAATTCGACATACATGGCAGTTAGCTGCAGGTCATGGGCCCGAACAAGGATTCGATCATGTCAAGCAGCAGTTGATAGCACAGGGGGCAAACATACTCTATGAATGTAGCTCTCGACAATGCGGTGCCAGCAATTTGTGGGCCAACCAAATATTTGGTTATGCCAATTTATTAGGTGTCGATAGCAGTCAATACTACCTTGCAGCTGAAGTCGAAGCAGGGCACATGGCTCTTTATGCTGTTCGTAGAGGTAATGGGCGAGTGTATTTACATTTGGACTATATAGTGGATCCAAGTCAACCCGCAGCTTCCCAAGCTGTGGCTCCAGAACCTCAAGTTAGCGACAGGGATATTCGTTCGGAGGCGCCTGAGAGCTCATCCGATGTTTCGTGGTTAAGGTTGATGGAGTCACAGGGTTTTGCTCAGCTGCCAGGTTGGCCCGATAGGGCAGAGGATGCAAAAGCGTCGTTAAAAGACTATTTGGACCAACATCCCACGCAACGTTTACGAGTTGTATTGCACCGAGCTAGCTTTTCAACCGAGCCTCTTTTGACTCAAACCAATGCTGAAGCGCAAGCCTTCTTAAGCGCTCTTGTCAATTTGGGTATTAATATTGACCGAATCGACATATATGGAGCAGGATCTTTAGCGCCTGAAGCGTGGCAGGGCAGAACCTCTTCTGCAACCGTTATGGTTATTAAAGAAGATTAGCTTCTCTCGCTATTGGTTTTTAAGCTGAAGCGATCTTGTTGTCCGTATTAAGATCGCTTATCTTTGTTGCGCTTTAAGAGAACGTAAACAGCGCCAGTGCCACCGTCTTTTGGTTGAGCTGATGTAAATGCCAACACCTGAGGGATTTGTTGTAACCAATCATTCACGCACGACTTGATCATCGCCGCTTGCCCACCTTCACTATAGCTTTGCCATGTACAACAATGACGCATTGATGTTCAAGTCGAATAGCATCGCGAATAAATCGGCTGAGCTCATCACGGGCTTCATCAATTGAAAAGCCGTGCAAATCAATGCCTTGCTCCCAAGGGATATGGCCTTGACGCAGTTTTTTGATGCGGTTGATCTGTACACCGGGCACAGCAAAAATTAACTCTTCTTCTGACTCCACCAGCTTAGAGACCTCTGAGGACAAGCCATCGACAAGCGATTCCTCTTCTTTGCTTGCCACCCAACGACGATACGCCAGCTTCGGGTCTTTGCGAGCTGAAAAAGAGGGACGTAAATCGGCTTTGGTATTTTGTATGGGTTTGACGTCGGACATCAAACGTGCAAAATCGGGTTCATCATCAGTACGGGGCATCTTCTACAACTCTGTCATCGCATTTAAACACTTAATTCTACTGCATAAGGTCGGGTATCAAAAGGGTGAGGGTGGGCAATAATCTTTCGCTCTTTAACAAAACGCATTTATACAACACAGTAACACAGAGAGCTTTCGTACTTGGGGGCAATCAATAGCAGCAACCCAAAATACAGTACCCGTAACATTTTCTCATGTAATTGCAGAGGCACTTGTAAGGGGGTTTAAATTCAGGTGGCGGTATCGCTGATAAATGTCTGCCAGTTCATTCAGGTTTGATTGATGTTTATCCATCCATGACAGCATCTCTGTCGGCAAACGTCGAGTATTACCCCAGTCGATACCATAACCATCTGGCATAAACAGCGGGGCAAACAGTGCGGCGGCTGTAAGGTCAGCACGGGAAAAGTGATCTCCTGCTAGGTAGCGTCCTGAACGATACATCTCACTGATTTCACCTAAACTGCTTTCAATTGTCTGGCGCGCGGTGTCGGCATTGGCCGCATTGATACGCATTTTTTTGCGCATCACCTGCGCTATTTTTGGAAACAGCAGTCGGAATAGCCAGCGTTTGTAAGCCGGTGAGCCTGTTGTCAGCCAGGGAACCAGAATATCTGGTCGATTAAGCAGAAAATGATAGGCAAAGACCCGCACAGCGGTACCCACTTCAGTATCCAGTCGCGACTCCCAGTGCTGGATTTGCTGTATTTCAGACTCACTGCCCTGAACCAGAGGGGGCTGTAAACGATCAAGATAGTCCAGAATAGCCGCAGATCCCTGAATGATCTGTTCGCCCTGTACCAGAAGTGGAAGGGCTGTCGAGCGGGATAACTGGCTTATCCGTTTGATATGGAAACCGGGTATCAGGTTACAGGTTTTGTAGTCGAGTCCTTTCAGATCGAGCGCCCAGCGTACCTTCTCACAATAATGTGAAATAGGAAATTGATAGAGGGTGATGTCAGTCATGCTTTAAAGTCCGGTTTTATATGCCAATTTTGGGGTTCTAATACTTGATCCAGAGTGTTGCTGGTTATAATAGACTAAGATATTCCTCTGGCGACATGGGACGATGAAAAAAATACCCCTGACCGGAATGGCAACCCCAGGAAGAGAGCAGCTTCAACTGCTCCTCCGTCTCAATCCCTTCTGCTGTCGTATGAATGTGCAGATCGAGGCTCAGTTGAATCAGACTACGACACAACGTTTGGTTCGTTGGATTACTGTCCAAGTCTGACACGAACAGGCGGTCAATCTTGATTTCGTCTGGCCGCAGGCGGTGGATGTTTTGCATGGAACTATAGCCAGCGCCGAAGTCATCGATAGACAGACTAAACCCTGCTGATCTCAGCAGGGCCGCATTATCAACGGCTAGCCCACTGTCACTGACCACAGATGTTTCGGTAATCTCCAAAACGATACTGCTAGGTGAAATACCATAGCCCTTGCAGAGTTCGATGACGCCCGTCGCAAAATTTTGCTGCAGTAGATCGCGTGCAGAAATATTGATGGCCAGCGTTGTTCCATGCAGTTGATTTGCATGCTGCTGCATCCAGCTGAGGACCTGATGCAGTATCAGTTGCGTCAGCTGATAGATCAGCCCCACATGTTCAGCCAGTGGGATAAAATCAGCGGGTGACACCTTGCCCAGCGTTGCGTGATTCCAGCGTAATAACACTTCGCCACTGGTGATCTGGCCTGTCGACAGGACGACTTTGGGTTGGATTTCAAAGTGGAAGTCATGATTGCGGATCGCTTTGCTCATCTCAGCCACCAGCATCAACTGTCGATGTTGGTGCGATTGCAGATCCTGCTGATAGGGACTCCACAGGTGCGTTGAGTGCCAGTTGGCGCGAGCAGCCAGCTGTGCATGCTGGTAGAGCGTCGTCACATCCATCGTATTCAGATCGCCTGATGCCACGCCGATAGAGAAGAGTTGCTGGAACTCAAGCTGTTTCAGATGAATCGTCTGGTTCAACACGGGCTCAAGATGCTCAATAATCGCTCCGGGGCTGCCCACTTGATAACACAGAAACACCAGATTTTCTTGATCCATGTCGATCACATTGGCATGACAGAGGTTTGGCAGACGATGGCGAATAATATGAGGTTCTGACTCCAGCGCTTGATTGATGCGCTGTGCCAGCGTTGCCGAGGCTTTCTCCGCACTTTCCGGTCCCACGGCTTCGCTCAGTTCGGTGATACCAGATAACTGAATCAGTACCAGATGTACCGTATCATTGGGTAGCGCATGTTGTCGGTGCAGGTGGTTGATAAAAAAGTTCCGGTTGGCCAATCCTGAAACCGGGCTTGTCAGCAGCTTCTGGTTTTTTTCGGTCTCCAGATATTGGGTGCGTCGAGTCAGACTGAATGAAAAGCACAGCAGCTCAATCACAGTACTGATCAGCAAGGCGTGTTCGGTGAAAGTGTTAAAAGGCAATTGGTTGCGAAATACCATACCGCCAATGGCAGCACCTGCAATGAAGAACGACCAGGCGACCAAAAACAGTGTGGCAGGGGAGAAGCCCGTGCGTAAAATTTTGAAACCGAGGTACAGGCAGCAGATGGATACCGCACCCTGGAGTACCGAAAAGGGGGTTGCATAGGCGTATTCAGGCACAACCAGACTGACCAGCACGGCACTGACAAAGGCCAGATCTGCTAAGCGACGATAACGCCACCGTAACCG
>NZ_AONB01000030.1:0-25669 GCF_000585235.1 Nitrincola nitratireducens
TCCTGGTGAGCTTGCCATGCCCAGTATGGCACTGTCATTACAATGCCAGTATCGTTGGCCTTAATATCAAGTAGGCCGGATGGAGACTGAACCTTTAAATCCTCTTCGAATATTTCAAAAAGTCCTTTGTAGACTGGGCTGTCAATAGACGATCGGATACAAAATTGTTCGTAGACGACACCAAGGCAAGCATGCGCATCATCTATTACGATGCTTCCAATTGGTATTTTTTGCTCTGCAACACCAAATACAGAACGACCATTAAAAAGTTTGTGAACATTTATTACCAAAATGGAACGACCAGCTATGAAATCTGGATCTCTCTCGCTGACCGTTGTACTGATTCCTAATGCCTCAGCTTCCTTGCAAACTTGTTCGACCAAGAAGCTGTCAGGAGTAACGTATACGGCGGGTTTAATATTCTCATTGAGTGAGCTTTGAAGGCAGAGAAGTCCTACTACTGTCTTACCTCCTCCCGTGTTCATTTTAATCGTTAAATCTTTGGCTGTTCTGCGTGAGTACCATTCATCTAGAACATCGGCCTGTTCATCAAGCGGACGCTTGAAGCGGTTATCACGTTTTAACGTAGTAAAAATCTTTCGAGGGTCTGTCTGATTTGTACTTGATCCTGTATTTAGTTTACCAAAATCCAGCATTGTCTCTCTCCTTTTAAGGCAAATTACCTTCAATAGCCATTTCAACTACGTGCTCAAATGTATTAAACATAAATATCTAAGTTAAAAATGAAACATGTTGTCATAGCTGTTTGAAGTTATGCGGTATTTGTTTAATCAATTTTACGCTTCAGCTAACTGGTTTCAGAAAAAAGTGCCCTTAACTGCTGAGAACTTCATTTATTTGAACCACTAAACTAGATTTGACTTACGATTCATTTATAAATCACTCAACAATAGCCTTCAATAATGCATCTCGTGCATCTTGATAGAATTGAATGTCGATTTTTGTTGCCATGTCATCAGAGAGATCATAAAGCTGCCTACGGCTGGTAACGGGCATTAGCAGTGCCGAAGCCCCTTTTTCTACCGCTAGTTCTGCGATATTAACTGCACTATGAATGGGCTCTATTGATCCACCTAGGTTTATTTCACCGACTACAATCAAGCCACCTTTGACAGACTTTTTGAGAAGACTACTGCACATGGCTATCAATGATGCCACTCCTAGCTTTGAACCTCGTTTCGATGAATCAAAAGCCCTGAGCTGTATAGTGAACTCGTGCGCTCGGGGGTCTCGATCACCTAACAGTTGCATAGAGCGAGAGTAAAGGTTCTGTTCAGCGTAACGAACCGATTCTCTGAAAGGTGGTGGTACTGGGTTATTTAAAATTTTGACACCGGAGCCAGGTCCTTCATTGACTTCAATACGATACAAGCCAGGGTTGTCGTCAATGTCTTGGCCACCCTCGCTGACCGTCCAAATCTGGCCGGGCTCTAATGGATCGTCGCCAATTTCGTTATCGGACCTCAGTTCAGGCGTGGCGACAAACTTCTCGACACCATCATCACCCAGGAAGTAGCTGAAGTGGGTGTTACGGAACTCTGCTGCACCCACGCGCTTCTGCTGCTCTTTGACGCGACGACGTACTTCCAGTCCCAGCCTTACCGCCCATTCCAGGTCTTCGTCACTGATCTCCATGTCCTGTGAGGGATACATCAGTTTCAGCAAGCCAGAGACGGTCTTGTTAACGGCATTTACATCACGCCCACTTAAAGCGCCACCAAAATGAACACGATTTTGCAAAACACTCACTCGGCTCTGGAAACGCAAGCGACTTAAGCACTCAGAGAAAAAGTCACTGACCAACCCAAAGTGATCGGTCGTAAGCTCTTTATTCATTTTCGGCACATCCCAGCAGGAAGATAGCAATGAATACGATCCATCCAAGCGGTATCGTCTCGCATCTCAGGGGGTAAAGGGCCAAAAAGATGACCAACTCTTTGTTGATGTTCAACATCAACATCAAAGTTACCTACGAAAACCATGGAACCATCAGCTCGGATGCTCTCTTTTCCTCGTGAAAACTCACCGGACTCCATGTAACCTTTCATGATGTTGATCCCTTCTTTGGAATCGAAGGAAATTCCACTCACTTCGTCAAAACAGACAACATCATATTGGCATACCAAGCCGCGCGCACCGGAAGCATTATTCACAAACATTTTGGCGATAGTTGCTTTACCGCCTGAAATCAAATGCGCATAAGGGGAAACCTGCTGGAAGAGATGGCTCTTGCCTGTACCCCTAGGCCCCAGCTCCACAAGGTTATAGTTGCGCTCTACAAAGGGAACCATACGCAGCAAATTGGCATCTTTGGCCCGGTCACTCAAAGCATTTGCTTCAAGCCCAATACTACGCAGCAGGAAGTCCTTCCATTGCTGACTGGTAAACTGCTTTCTAGCTTCCGCCAAATCATCGAGCACGTCACGCTTCGAAAGCTGAATGGGGCGTAAGTCCTTAATACCAAAAGCATCGCCTTTTTCTTCGGCGATCAATGAGTCATATTCAAGGGTGATTTCGGCGTAAAACCCACCCGTTAACAGCCGCTCATTATCGTCTACGACATTATCGTTAATACGAACACGATTGAGCTGTACGCTGGGTAAAGTCGCCACGTAACCATTATCTTTTTGGCTGAATCGGGCACTGACCAAATCGATCAGCTTTACCGTACCGTTCTTGTAGGCTCTTGCTTTAAACAGCTCTTCTTCACCGGCTCTGACCGTACGCGACTCCAATTGCCGCTGAACAATTTCCAGCCCTTCCTCAATTTCGTCCGGATCGGTGCTGGCACAATACCGCCCCAGCAAAAACTCAACCACATAGGTAGGCACAGGAAATTGCCGAGCAAAGGTTCGCACCAAATCTTTACGAACTAAGTAACCTTCCAAATGCGCGGCGGCAATTTGATCGAGTTGGTCTAATTCCATTGTTTATTCTCCGCCAATACACGTTTTCTGCTGGGCGATTAGCTCACCACTTTCGGTAAGCAACACGATGACTGCAGTAACGCCTTCTAATTCTTCATCATCAATAACCACAGAGCCTACGCCGGAATCTTTAATCGGCTTTATGCTCATAACCTTACTGGTCGTAGCGTCGCCAGCATCTAAGCGAACGTCCAACAATAAACCTTCAAACACACCCTCTACGGCCACATTGCAACGCAGGCCACGCCAGGAAACATCCGTGATTTCAGCTTTAACATCAACATTGCCCGCCTTACGGATGATCAATTCCGGTGTTAAGCATTCCTGAAGACTGAGGCCTCCGTGGGTATATTCTTCACCTAACTTGTAGCAACTAATGCCGTTGGCGAGTGCAAAATGCTGGTCAGCATTCCAATGCCAAGGGTACAGTTGTTCATCGGTGTGGGAACCGGGCTTAATCGAGGCGCAACGCCCCCATTTGCTATCCACCAACGCCGAAGGCAGTTCTGTTTTCGGCAACCCGCCAGGTAGCAGTAACCAACCGTGATCAGTGACCAAGCGGACTTGCTTCCAACCAGCGTTCAACAGGCTCGTAATGCGGTCTTCAACTTCGACCAAAATAGCATCAATGTGTTTTGCCAGCTTCCAACCCCGGTCATGGCCTTCAGAGTCTATGTCTCCATACTCGCACCAGGCTTGTCCAGTGCTTTCACCGGTTTCAGCTTTCGCCAACTTCTGCCAGCCGCTGGTTTCCAATAGCTTTTGAAAATGATGGCCGCTTAACTTTTGCTCGGTTTCCTTAACGCAAGGCTCGAAAGCCTCGCTACCAACCACGCCGGAAATTTGCTGCGCCACAGGGGATACAGCGGGTTTAGCCGTCGCTGTTACGCTGGGCAAAGCGGACCATGCTGTCGACAACTCGACACTGTAGCCTTTGGCTTCCAGTGCTTCAGCAAAACGCTTGCCCACATCAAAGCGCAAACCATCCACAAAAAATACCGTCTCGCTTTTGGCGTACTTAACCGGCTTACGGTTGGCGGCAATGAGTCCAGGGTAGCCATGTTTTTGCACGGACTCTTGTAAATAGCGGGCAGCGTCTTGCGCCCAATCGGTATACATAGCCCGAATGGCCTTAGAGGCCGCATCAAAGTCTTCTTGTTGATCAATGGGCTTTAACGCTTGCACAACCGCATCGTCCGCCTGCCAGGCGACGGTTTGATAGGTATTGGCCATATCCGCAATACTGCCACCCGCAATCGAGCTTTTAGTCACTTCGGCCAGCTTTTCGAGCCACTTCAATGACTGTGCCAGCGGCGACAAGCCGAGCTCTGCCCACACCAAGGTTCTACGTTCACCGTGGGTGTTGTCCAAATCTGCAATCGATTTGCGGGCTTGCGCAGGGGATGCCTGCTCCAGGCGCGCCAGTGCCAGGCGCAATTCATTTTCTTGTTGCCGATTCCACTGTGGCCAACCACTCTTATCGGCAAACATATCCATGGGCAGCGCTGTTTTTTCCAGCTGCGCAGGGATATTGGGGTATCGCTTAGGCGCTTCGCCGTATCTATCCCAAACCGGTTGCCAAGGGCCATCGTGGGCTGCCAATAAAGCGGCCGCACTCAATGTGCCTTGTTTGTCTGGGTCAAAACCCAACTGCGATTTAATAATCTCTACAAAGGCTCGCCAGGCGGTATCGCCCTTGGCGGCTTTAAAGGCATCGCCCTGATCCAACCACTGCAACAGATCACGAATCGGGTCGCCATCAATCAATAAGGTATTGAAGTAGTCTTTATCTAAGCGCTTGCCTTTAAGCAGGCTTACGTCAACATCCAGCAGGCGATACAAGGCCAGTTGCATGGCATGCAAAGCAGCGCGATCTTGGGCTACGTCCAGCCCCAAGCCACCTTGGTCTGAACGCAAAAAAGCGAGAATGGTCCAGTCTTTGGCATTTACTTGCGACCAGATCACGCCTCGGTACTGCAGCTCTGCCAAGGGCTTAAGGGATTCAGGGCAACTTTCGATGGCCCTGATTTCCTGGCGACTGACACCCGGCAGATACAAAATTGGGATAGCGCCAGCTGCTTCAATACCGTCTACCCGATTAGCCATCGCGCAGCGCAGCCAAATAGCCGGGCCAGTCTTTTGCTCCGGCGCATAGTCGCCTAAGGTCCACAATTGCGGGAGTCTCGCTTGCAACTGGCCAATAATGGGCTGCCATAAACGGTCTTTGTCCGGCCACAGCACGGCAGCGGGGGCCACTTCAATATCCGGGTTGAAAGAACCTGAATTCAGTAAGGCGTGCTCTAAGGCGGCTAATACAGTGGTCATGCAGCCACTCCTAATGCTTCCAGCTGTTCTACCCAGGCATTAAACAGTGGGCACTCTCTCCGTATGGCATCCAGACCAATGTCTAATCCAATCAGCGAACCATGGGCTACCTTGTCGTAGTCTTCACAGACTTTCAAAATACGTTTTGACGGCACGGTTTGAGGTCCGTCGTTAATATGTTCTGGCGTTGCAAATTGGCCGCGAATTTTTGTTAGCTCAGTCACGACGTCTTCATCGTCAAACCACTCACCAAACGCTTCAGGCGCACTAAACAATAAACCTTCAAACTCGTGAGCAGCTAGGTTGGCGATGAAATTCGCTTGGCCAATATCTGCCTGAATGGCCGCGCTCGCCGCTTTGACATTGGCAATGGAGTCGGCTGTTTTGGCAAAGTCAGGAAAATCCGCAGGTAAAGCGTAATAATCAATCAAGGTGGTCACGAAGGCCGTGCTATCTTGTTTGCACTTTTGCACCACCTGGTGCTTTACCTTGCCATAACTCACCACACCGCCTTTGCCTTCTTTGCTGGTACGTAAAATAATGGGGTTCACAAAAATATTCAGGCGGTCAAAGTGAGGTCGAAGCACTTCGCGTACAAAGGTATCTTCCGTTTGCCCTTCGCAAAAAATATGCACTCGAATCATTTGGCTGGTCTCCCACCCAGAATATTCTTCTGCCAAAGCTCACCCAAGGTGTAATCTTCCAGCCACACTTTAAGCTCGCTTTCATTCAAACGATGCAAGTTGGTCACGCCTTCGCCGCGATCGGCCACAATCACATCTTCAACTTCAAATTCATTAAGCAAGTCGGGCGACTGCGTTGAGATGATGATCTGATGGCTCTTTGAGGCTGAGCGCAACAAACCCGCCAACAAATGGATGGCAAACGGGTGTAAACCTAATTCCGGCTCGTCGATGAGTAAGGTTTCTGGCTTGAATGCTTCAGGTTGCATTAACACCGTGGCCAAGCACATAAAACGCAATGTGCCGTCAGACAAGGTATGGGCTTTGAACGGAATATCCTGGCCTTTTTCTACCCACTCCAATTCGATTTGATCTTTGGCATCGGGTGACGGGCGCAAATGAAAATCGCCAAAAAATGGCGCAACTAAACGAATGGTTTTGATAATGCGGTTGTAATTTTTTTCGTGCTGATTTTTTAGATGATATAAAAACGCCGCCAAGTTGCGTGCATCCGGCCTTAGATAGGCGTTGTCGTTAATGCCGTGACGTTGCTTTACCAGTGCGCTGTCACTGGTGTCGTGAAAGTGGTAAACCCGCCAGCTTTTCATGGCAGGCACGGTATACTCTTTGATGCCCGATTTGTGCGATTCGACGCGGCTTTCAAAATGCCCAGCACCTACGCTTTTATCGCCACTGACGTTCCACCACAGGTTTTCACTGGCAAACATCATGCGGTTATCGGTGGTAGCTCCAACGCAAACTTATAGCCGTTATTGCCAAAATACAGCTCGGCACTGAAACGCTCAGTGACTTTTCGGCCAAAATGCAACATGGCATCGGGGCCGCCTTGTTTGCTAACAAACAACTGCAATTGGCCTTCGAGCATTTGCTGAATCAGCTTAAAAAAGCTGATGAAATTCGATTTTCCCGCCCCATTGGGGCCGATGAGCACATTCAACTCATGCAAATCTAAATCACATTGCTTAATCGACTTAAAGCCCTTTAATACAATGCGTGACAGTTGGTTGGAGTTCACTATGAAGCCTCCGTTTGTTTAGCTTTTTCGCGCGCCGCTTTTTTCTCAGTAAGGCTTAAATGATGCTCGTTAATGCGGTCGCCTTCTTTGCCGCCGTATTGCGGGCCGAGGTGATACCAGGGAGCACTTTCGACATCGGCGCCGCGATCTTTGGTCCATTTGATGCTGGCGATTTTATTGCGCAGTACACCGGCGTTTCTGACTTTGACATCATCCACTAAAATAAAGGGGCGAATATTCAGGCGCACGCCGTCGTTTAAATCCGGGTTCCAGCCGATGGGTTGTTGCTCTAGCGGCTTCCAGCGCACGAAGATATCCAGCGGTGCTTCGCCTTCGAGGATTTTAATCAGGCGCTTGCGCAGGTTTTCGGCAGCCGCCAGACGTTCCTGCGCGCCATCCACACCCGCCGCAATTTCGTCTTTCTGGCGTTTGATCCAATCACCCAGGTAGGTATAAATCAGGGTTTCCAGCAGTTTTTGATCGAACTTGTGGTAGTTGATTAGCACCGCAAAGCCATCATTCAGGCCATCCCAGATATGCCAAATAAAGGGGCGGTTTTGGAACAGTTTGACGTGTTGCTCGAAGAACTTATCGCGCAGCCAAGCATCTAGGGTTTTACCGGCATAGCAACTGACGAGAGCAGCTGGTTAAGCGTGGCTGGCGTCCAGGCATCACCATAAGCAGCGGCCAATAGATTGATTAAGCGGTCAGCCGCCAAAGCTTCGCCGCGCACGGCGGGAATACAGACAATGCCGTCTTCATCGGCCAATGGCAGCAATGCCTCGCAACGCTGCACCCACTCGCGCTGTTCATCGGCCTGCTCCATGGTTGCGTCAAGTTCCGCAGGCCAGCGGTAGCCGAGTAAGCGGGCTACGGCGATATGCAAAACGGTTTCATCGGTGCGAAGCGGACCATCAGTCGTCCACTTTTCCGCTTCATCCCAAATGACAGAGCCGCAAGGGTGACCGTGGAAAATCCATTGGGTGGGATCGTCGGTATAGGGTTTGGGCAAGCCGTTGGGGTATTTGTCCTCAGCTACTTTAGCCCAGTAACCAATATCAAAAGGAACCTTCACTAACGTTCCAGTTCCAGGCTGCAATGCGGGATTTAATTTACGAACCTCAATGTTAAAATCTGGGGAAGAGCAATATGCCCAAATCATACTTTCAAGTTGTACCCGAGAAAAATCCTTACTTTCCTTATCTTTTAGGACCAAGGCTGCTGTAATTTTGTCATGCTTATTTCCGAAATAAATTGCTGCATGCAACGAACGCATTAAATTTATAAGTACCCCGGATTTTCCCCAAGCAGCGTAACCCTGCAAACGCGCTTGTTTCGATTTTGATAACTCTCCATCATTTCTTTCCCACCTCAATACCGAACTTAAACCAGAATAATGTGACTTGCTCTCTGGAGACCGTTGGAAAACGTCCCATAGTTCGTTCTTTTCTATTTCAATTTCCCAAAAAGAATTAACGAACCGCTCTCCATCGCCAGTTGAAAGACCCTCAACGCTCATCGCGAAGTCCAACAATAATTCGGTTTTCTTAATATCTTCAATTGAAATTCTTGAATCAGGGTTTTCCAGTAACTGGTTTTGCAGAACTGTCCTTATCTCGCCATCTTTAATCAATATGGCCTTTTCAGGAGCAGTTTTAGGCTGGGAAACATCTAATCCTCTTACTGCTTGTTTTTCTTCAAGCGACTTAAAAAGACCACTAGAACGTGCTAGCTGTTGTTCACCACCTCGACTCAAGGTTACCATCGTTGCAAAGGCCCCCGCTGCTGCCGAAGACTCGAAGCCACCTTCACCTAATCTTGCTACTAAATGCCAACGATCATTTATCAGGAGCTTCTTACGAAATGATTCGTAGTACTTCTGGAATAGCCAAGTTTGGGGAAGAACAGCACCAACAGTGCCGTTAACAGCACAAAACTCCAAACACCTTTCGAGAAATACAGTTGCCAAATCATTTTTTGATAATGGATACATTTGTGAGCAGTAGTCTTGTAGTCGCTGGACTTGTTTCCCTTTAACTAAATAAGGCACATTGGTAACCACCCATTGGTATTGGCTGGCTAACAGCTTGGCGGCTTTGGCCATACCTTGGGCAACGACGGCATTTTCATGGGCGGCTTCATGCTGTTCGTTGGTTTGGGATTCTTGCGCGCTTTCCGTTGCGAGGGCTTTATCCAAGGCTTCGGAGAGTTCTTGCCAGCTGACCAAACCGGCCGCCTTGCTTTTTGCGGGGTTCATCAGGCTGCCGAGTACGGGCGCGTCTTTAAAGTTGTCGTGCAACCAATCCATGGCGATGCTGAGGTTGTGTTTACCGCCCATGTGCGCAGCCAGTTGTTTCCATTCGTCTTTGGCGGCGTTAATCGCCAAACCGGAACAGGCCACTTGGATTTCCGGCAATACCCGGTAACCGCCGGCGTTGGGGTATTTCCAGGCGCTCAGCGCCAAGGCAAAAGCGGCCAACTCGACACAGCGCTGGTCTAGCTCTAAACCGTGGATGTTATCGCGCAACACGGCATCCGCCGCTTGCTGTGCATCCAGCTGTTCCAGTTCCATGCGCAGTGGCACCAGCATATTGAAAGCGGCCACTAAAAAATGGCCGGAACCACAGCTGGGGTCGAGGGTTGAGAGTTGGCTTAATTGTTTTGGCCAAGCGTCAAAAATGCCGGAGGCTGGTTCCCAAGTGCCATTTTCGCCCTGTACAAACCGCAGATACTCCAAGGGCACGCCATCAATGGCCGCCTTTCGCCGCAGCTCTTCTTCACTGCCGGCGTTTTTAAAATCGTCTTCACTTAAACGCCGCGCTGCCCACCAGGCACCTAATGAGTTATCCAGCAGAAAGCTCACCATATAGGGTTCGGTAAATAGCTGGGTGACGGCAGGCAATTCCCGCGCACCGATTTTCACTTCCGATTTATTGATGCGCTCTTTGTTGTTGGCTTGCCAGAATTGATACACCCAGCCTAATGAGTCGGTGGCGGTAAAGACTTCCGTGGGCAGGCTGATCAGCAGTTTTTCTAAATCCAGTTGATGGTTAGGGGCAAGCTTGAGCTCAAACACCGGCGAGTCGACACGGAAGATTTGCGGCAGCATTTGTGAGGCATAACGCCCGGCCAGCTCCCAGCCGTTGGCAGCGCTTCATCAGCCGCCAGGTCTTCACATTCTTCCAAGGTAATGGCCACCGGCTCGTCTGGGTCCGGGTACATCAGCAGGTTGTTTTCCGCCAAAAAGCGGGCAAACAGCATGCGGTGCCAATGCTCATAGGCCACCTCTTCTTGCAGGCGCTCAATGCTTTGCTCGCCATCGGCTTTGCGCGCATCGCCCAAACTACGTGCATGGGCACGTAGGCGCACCCGCAGGTTTTGCTGGGGCTCATCAAGGTAACTGGGCTTGGTTTTTTCGCCCACCCCCAATTGCTCTAATACTGCCAGCGTGGCTTCCTCGGCAATATCGCGGGCTTTTTTAACGGTGTTTTCCAGCTGGCTGCGCAGCTTTTTATCCAATGGTTGCAGGTGGTTATTCGTTAAAGCCATAGGTTAAATCCTTGCTGCTTGATCATGCCGGCCAAATGAGCATCCAATGACCAAATATAAACTCGACGGCTGGAGTTCTGAGCACATAGCCGCTGCCAATCATGAATGATAGATAAATCGCCCAGACCACTGCCACGCATGGCATGGTCGGTAAACTCACCTAACCACTGTTTTAATTCATCGGGCTTTAAAAAGCTGATGGGTTTAAAAGGCGAGCTGCCCTCTAAGGCTTGATTCACTTGTTCAACAAAGCGCTCCGCGCACAGACGGCGCAGAGTGCCATCACCGTTTTGACCAATGTGATTACCGGTTTCAATAATAGTAGCCATGGGCAAGAACAGCTCTTCTCGATTTGTTAATTTTTGCCCAAGCTGTTCCACAATTGCGTCATGCTGGCTTGCTTTTGATGGTACATTCAGCACTTCTACAAAAATAGAGGTATCAATCAAACAAATAGCGGTCATGATTCATTACCGCCGTTGGGCTCTGGGTTGACCGTACTTTGTTTTAACGACTCCAACCAATTTAAGGACTGCTGTTGGCGCTGTTCGGCGGTGGTGTCATCTTTTAAGAAGCGTTCCAGTACACGTTGCGTCATTAACTGGCCGAGCGGGCCTTGGGCGACTAATTCGGAGTAGCGCTCTAAATCGCCCAGTTTGACCAAACGGCTGTCACCCTCTTTCGGGTCACGGTAACAACAAATGACATCGGCCAATGACTCATCTGGCAGCGCATCTAGCAGTGCTGGGTTGTGGGAGGTTAGCAACACTCGCAGCTGACGTTCACTGGCCAAGGCTTGAATTTGCGTGACTAAGGATTTGGCCCGGCTAGGGTGCACACCGTTGTCAATTTCTTCAATAATGACCAAGGCACCTTGTTTGGCGGTGAGCAAAGTAGCGGCAATGGCCAGCACTCGCAAAGTGCCGTCAGACAATAAGGGGGCATCTACTGTGCGCTTTTTAGCGCCAAAGCTTTCTTCTAAGCGTACCATGACATCTTTACGCTCGGTCTCAATAAACAGTATGTCTGAAATGTCCTGCTCGGGCAGTGAGCGGATAAAATCGAGTAGCTGTAGTTTTTCCGCTTCGCCTTGTTGGCACACGCTGTACAAAACAGCAGAAAGATTACTGCCATCTTCTTTGATGTCATCGTCTTTGGCATAGACGTATGAACGCATCAGTGCCGGGCGAGGGTCTAGGAAGACGATGTCCTTTAACGTTTCTCGCAGCGATTTGGTTACATCAGGAATGACTTCTTGTGATTTCTTGTCTTTTTTATTAAATCGGCCAGGGGTTTCCAGCTGATAAAAGATTGCCTGGCGATTAGAACAAGGAATATGAGGCTTGTTTTTACCCTTGAGAAAGTTGTTGTAAGCAATACTCAACTCATCTGAATGCTGATTGGGTTTGCTGTCGACTTTGTAGAGAGGCACTGTTTGGTTAATGCTGGTGACACTCTCCCCTTCAACAACTAGCTGTTCGGCTAGCTGTTTGATGTCGATGCTAAAATCACTCCAGCCGTCAGGTGCATTGGAGGTGTGACAGCCAAGCTTGAAAGCAATGAGCTCGTCACGAAATAAATCTTTTGCCAAACCACGAACAATGCTGTCGCCACCTTGAATAGCCTTTTCAATGTCGTCCAACCGACTGCCTTTTGCTAACCAACTCAACAGCCGAATGGCTTCGAGTGCGTTACTTTTCCCTGATGCATTGGCACCAATTAAAAAAGTAATAGAAGCTAATGGCAAAGTAGCTGCCTTGTAGCTCTTAAAATTCTCAAAGGAGATCTGAGTGAGCATTCTATACCTACCTTAAAACTACTGGCCCTTCGGCCAGAGCTTGTTTGAGTTGGTTTTCAGCATCCAGTAACCACTGCTGTATCTCAGCCTCTGTTTTTAAGGTACAGCGGCGTAACGAAACGAATTGCGCTTTGGGCTCCATCTCTTCAGCGGCCTTGATGGATATGGCATCAAAGCGGCTCGGCATGGCAGCAATGCGCTCGGCCAGCATGCCAATGCTGATGCGCTGTAGTGTTTTTTGAATGTCGTCACTGGAACCGACAGCGATTTCGGGCTTGTCGGTTGCGGTAAGCTTTTGCTCGGCCAGGAACTGGTGTTTTTGTTCCTGTTCCAACTGTTTCCAGTTGCTATCTTCTCCTAAGCGATGCATGCCTTTAGCGTGTGCGGCATCATAAGCTTGTTGCAGGCTATTGAGTTCATCGCGCAGCAGTTGGGTGTAGCTGGCCATAAGCGGCGCGATAAGGTCTGGCTCGGCCAGCAGTAGGCGCTGTTCTTTAATTTGATCGACCTGGGCTTGGAGCACCTCGGCACCATCGAGCGACTTGGCATGATTGGCAAAAACTTGCAGGGTTTGCCAGGCCGGAAGGCGCTGCTGAATGCTGACGCTCAGTGCTTGCCAGTCTTCAATTTGTTTCTTAAGATCGTCACGCAGGTTGTAAATCGCCAGTAACTGCTCGTTGCCGGCTGCACGGCGAATATCGTCCAAGTGACTGGTGTTAGGCTTAGCCGGGCGCGGGGCATCACCCCCAGCGTTATCGGCCAGCTGGCTGAGTTTTTGTAAGAACTCTGGCAGTACCGCCAGCTCTTCATTCTGCTTAGCCTGGCAGCCTACTTGTTGCAGCAGCTTACGAATTTGAATGCGCTGTGGTGTGGTCACCACGGCGGTTTCCAGCTTAAAGAAGCTAAGGCCGATTTTTTTACGCTCCAGTTCGCGCGGTTCAATGTTCTGGCCGCGATCGGTTTGGGCACGCACCACGCCTGCCACCACCAACACTTGCAAAGCACCATCCACCGCATCGCCTGGCCAACCGTAGGGCGCGCTTTCAAACTGGGTGCGAATATCCGCGCCTTTTTTACCGCCGGCTAAAAAGTTAATCACCGCTTTGCAAACCTGGTTTTTGGCGGGCTCGCCGTCGTCACCCACCGCTTTTAAGGCATCAGAGGCACCGGTTTTGGCTTTGTCGTACACCTTGCTCCAACCGGTATGGTCGGCGACATGGAATTGCGGATAGAGGCGAGTGAGCGAATTTTCAGCCGCTTCTAGGATCATCTCTTGCAGATCGTTACCTAATACTTCGTTGCCGCCAGCCTGGAATACACGAACGCCATCGAGAATGTCACCTAAAAGATCATTCACTTTTGACTCTGCGATGCCTTGAGCGGTTTGCATGGCGGCACGGGCTTCTTTGCCTTCTGGCGTATCCGGTGAGCTTTTTCTTCCAAGGTGGCAGTGGTAGCTTTAGGTCAATTAAATGATGGCGCAGGTCATCGGCAGAGCGCTTGGGAATATGAACGTAAATGGTAGAGGCGGTATTGCCTGCCTGACGGGCATCCACTCGTACTGAGTTTTCATCGATGCTCCAGCCGTCGCGTACCCAAACATAAATTTTGCTATCTGCATCGCCTGGCAGAGAGGCGTCAAACAGCGCCGACAGCGCACGCGGCACATTAGACTGACCGTGATTGACGGAGAACTTTTTCACCCGCTCAGAGAACTTCTTACGGATGCGGTCGGTGCGTTCGGTTTCTAGTCGGTGCGCTTCGTTCGCTAGGGTATTGCGGTGGCGCAAATAGGCATCGTTCCAGGCTTGGCTTTCTTCGGTTTGAATGCGGTACTCATCGCCAACTTTCATCAGCAACTCGCAGTTGTCCAACAAGCCTGCCAATTTAGTGCGCAATGCCGAGCTACTTTGGTTTAAATCCTCTACCATCAGATCGGCAAGGGTTTCCAGATTGGCTTTGATGCCGATCTCTTTGTTCTCGGCCTGAAGTTTGCCGACCAAAAAGGCGAGGCCACAGGCCCTGGCTAATAGCTGTTGCTCGTCGTTGCCTTTCATCCAGCTAAAGGTCTTTTCATGCACTTTGCGCGGCAAAACACGTGATTGCAGGAGTTTGTCGGCACCGTCGAAGTAGAGATAGTCCGCAGGGATTACACTGCCAAGGGGCTTATCAAGGTTAGATTGGATACACTTGTGGATCATGCTCAACTGATTACGCAGCTGACTGTCGGTTCCGGTTTGGTCCAACACACGCAGGGTGTTTTCCCAGAAGCGGCGACGTACTGGTAGGATGGGGTAATCTTGGGCAAAGAACTGAATATCGTCCTGACGGTGGCCAATTTTTGACTCCGCCAAATGGCGGGATATTTCGCCCAGATTTTGCTGAAGTGTCTGTTCGATTTTGGGCAATGATTCTGCTTTTTTCGCAAGAATCACCTGGCGGATAACCGCGTCCACGTCGGCATCCGACAGTTCGATACGGACCGTAAAACGACCTTCCAATTTTTTGAGGTTAGACGTACCCGTTACAGCAGTTTGGCCGGTACCAATAAATAGCAATTTGCCGCCTATATTTTTACAACAGGCTTCGACAGCCTCTTGCACATCGATAGAGCGCTGGCTGTCTTCACCAATGTACTGCTGAACCTCGTCGAGCACGATCAGGGTCAGCGGAAACTTGCCATTGTTCGATAAGGCCGCCTTGATGGTTTTGATCATGTCATCTGAGCTGACATCCTGCACATAGGGGTATAGGTTGTTGAGTGTTTCAACACAGGAAACAGGCGACGAGAATAAATTGGGTTTTACCTCACACAGGGCCTCATGCAAACCCTCTGCAACGTAGAAGTTATCGAGCTCTTCATCCCAATCGTGGCCATTGTTTTCTACATGACGTTGAACTTGCTCGTAGATACCTTCCGACCTGAGCCACATCACAAAGCGGGCAACGGGATATTGTTCTGGCAGCCCAACCGATTTAAAGACAATGCGCAAAAGGGCCAAACGCACGCTGCCGCTTGCACCAGCGCCCAAGGTTCCCGACGCAGCATGCAGCCCACCGTGGCGTTTGCCTTGAGTGGTTAGCTCAGCCAGTAAGTCTTTGACGTTTTGCGGCAGTTTGGCGATACCGCGCGAAGTGGCGCCATCTGGAAATATCAGATCCGTCCATAAGGCGCGCAACATTTTTACCAAGTGCGATTTACCGGAGCCATAGAAACCGCTGATCCATACTGCAGGCTGCTGAGCTTGATCAACATTCTTGAGGTAAGTATCTAAAATATCTTCGACGCCTTTTTCGTACTGGCCATCGCAAACGAAGGTTTCCAGTTCGTACCTAAGCACATTGAGTGCTTCTTGGGTTTTATCATCATTAACGCTGGCAACACCTTCGTTAACCAATTTACGACTAGATGGGCTGGTTAAATAAATATCCTGGTTAATCATGCTTTGGCGTCCTATTTAGTAAATCTTTTCAGCAGTAATCGGTACGGCAAGGTAATTCCAGCCGTCGTAACCATCAAGTAATCTGTAATTGTTGTTTTCGTAGCTGCCTGGAAAAAAAACCAGCAGGCGGCCAGGCACCATCGGCGCTAATTTATCGACGATGTCTTTAACCTTTTGA
Organism: Nitrincola nitratireducens; assembly: GCF_000585235.1. Taxonomy (NCBI): domain Bacteria; kingdom Pseudomonadati; phylum Pseudomonadota; class Gammaproteobacteria; order Oceanospirillales; family Oceanospirillaceae; genus Nitrincola; species Nitrincola nitratireducens. Next base: position 15,961 of record NZ_AONB01000030.1, read on the forward strand.
AATCCAAATAAACTGCCCACACCCGACACGGCAACAACGGTGCCGTGATCGGCTCCCGCTTGTTCGATATACTCTTTGAATTGGGCAGCGATGTATTCTGCGTACTTTGGCAGCAGCGTGTTGATCAGCTGCGGTTTTTGAAAATAGCTCTTGGCATATTTCTGACTAGCCAGCCAATCAGCAAAAGTATTGGTGAGATCAAAATGACACCACTGATGACCTTTGGCTTTGGTTACTAGCTCAAACTCATCGATAGAGACGCGCAAACGCAATTCATCATTTTCGTTGTAAACACAAAAAATGACACGTTGAGCTGCCGCCGCTTCACTCCAAGGCGTTGCGATGTAATTGCCATAGTTTTCGACAAGGCGTTTAAGCTTGCTCACGCACCCACTCCATTTCTTGTTGATTGATGAGAGAAGGAAATGCTACTTCGACAACCGAGCCAACTCGTTTTAAAACCACCCAGCCCTTTCGCGCTGCAGACTCGATCAGGTCTAACGCTTTATCTGGCCTACATTCAAGTAGCTGCACATATTCACTGGTAAACAACTCTTCTCCTCGGCTGCCTCGAACATATGCCATTAATAGAGCAAAGCTAACCGCTGCTGCAGAAGTGTCAGAGTGGCAACGAATTTTTTTAGCTTTACCCTTCAAAAATCCAGCCTGTGTCCAAGTAGCATTAATATTTTGCGCAGTCGACTTTAGCGTAGCTTCACTGAAACGATCTGGGAATCGACTACTGATGATATCTTCAATCTCTTGGCGCTGAATTTGCTCTCCGATATTAGCTGATAAAATGTGATTAGCGCTCATCTGTAGAATGGGATCTCGGGCATAAGACATGAGCAAGGCTAGGTGCGGACGAGCTTCTTCAGAACGATACCAAAAAAACTTTAGTGCGCGAAATAAAAGGAACGAATCATCTAATCCGTATAGATCCGCTAGATGCCTTACCGTTAGAAAACGCGTTCGAGCCGAGCGTTTAGACAAGCAGTTATCATTAACAACAGCATCAAAGTAGACTTCTTTATTTGAGGCTTCTTGGGATACATAATCGAGTAGCAACGTCAACTCAGGAAGCATCATCGTTCTTGATAGATGTGCACCACTCTTTGAGAGACTGAAGCCAAAATGTTCAAGATTACTTTTGTTGTTCACGTTTACCACCCAAATCTGCGGCACCACCTGATCTTACCCAGTGATCAACCTCGGTTATTTTGAACTTCCAAAGGCGACCAATACGGTGAGCGGGCATCTTCTTCTTGTTGATCCAGGCGTAAACAGTATCTTTGCTGACACCAAGGTGACTGGCTATTTCTTCGACTGAAAGCCATTGCTCGGGCATGGGACATATTCCATCAGATAGTTAGATTGACGGTCTTTCGTTGAGATCATTACACAGTCCGAATCTTGTGTAAATCAGATCAGATCGGACTTGGTATGATTTAATGGGGTTTGATCGGATACAGCATAATGATTTGTCATGCTACTCATGAGGGATTGGTCACAAGACCAACCCCCAGTAGTTAGACACATAACTCGACTTCATCATTACATGTCCACTAATGGTACCCATTTAACGATTACATAGTTCTTGATGTCGTCAGGCGTTACCTTATCTTCAATTAATTTGCAGATGACTGACGTCATCTCTTGTCGAACACGAACATCCCCTTCTTCATTGATTCGTGCAATGTAGTAGTGAATAAAATCAAAAAATGCTAATTTTGTATCTTCAAATAACATTGGCGACATTCCGAATGCTCCTAAACGATCTAATCGCCAAGTCACTGCCATGTAAAAGGCATTCCATAGCCCTTCTTTCTTAATCGAAAAAGTTGTCGCAGTTTTAGACTCCTCATTTTTTGCCGGTGCCTGAGCGCGAAACGTATTGATAACAGATGAAGGGCGTACTGGGTTGGTACGACAGTTCCAGTTAATGCCAATCACCCCCGTTTTGTTATGTTGATGTTTGGTTTTGACACTGAATAAATTCCCATACTTTTCAACTAGCTGATCACGATAGACTATTGCAGCATCCAGAGCAGACTTAACACCTCCATAAGTTTTAAAGCCAAAAAACATTTTAAATGTTTCATAATTATATGTTTTACGAACCCAGTAGCCGTTTTTTAAACGGGTAATATACCTCATCCCTAGTGACTTCTTAGACATAATCAGCCTCCACTGTAAAGTTCTCATTGAAGTCTTTGCTTTGAAAGTCATCTTCTCGGCTGATTGGAACCCACAACATCGATCCATTAGGTAGTTTAGCCATGCCCTTCATCTGATAATTTCTGGATATTGATGCTTGGAAGTCCGATGCTGAATTAAGTCGGTCGGCATACTTTACGTATTCAACGAGAACGGTTTTTGATTCATTACCGTATTTCGATCCATAACAAGTTGCTGTCCATATATGACGTAATGTATCTGCGACTTCAGGGCACTCTTTATCTAAATATTTTAGCCCGGGTGAGCAAAGCTCTAAAGTGAGATCGTCGTGGTAAATTAGGCGAGATTTCTGCTCATCGTATCCTGTCTCTGTATAGGTTTGCGTTTTCCCAATATCGTGCAACAACCCTGCAACCATAGCTGTTTCTTTCATTGCTCCTGGCATCATTGTGTCATTTTGCTCAATCATGCATCGAACTAGGTTTGCAACTGCAACAGAGTGTCTGACCAAGCCACCCTTTTCGCTATGATGATTCATCTGGCTGGCAGGAAAGTGGATAAAACGCTCCATCAAATCGTCCTGCATAAAAATCTGACTCACTGCAGTTTGAAAAGGTTTAAAACCAAGAGAGTCAATCATATTGAACATCTCATTGACTGCATAAACGTCGGGGCATGAATAAGGGTTGGATACTGGCAAACTTCTAATAGGGACATCTAGATCGTTATACACGGGCGCTATAACTGCTGGTTGAAGGTCATTGTGATGCTTACTTGTATAAAGTTGACCTCTAACAAAAACGATAGCATCGAGCTTTAAGCAGTCTGCTTCTATACAACTTTTTTCATAATTAGATACCTTCAGAGTTTGATCCCACTGTTGCAGTGTAAACTCTTCATATGGCTCCCCGCCAAAACTAAACTTAGGCTCGACTCTGACTACTTTATAAAAGCCACTTATCTCTTGAGAAGCTTGATTATTAATTTGTCCACTTTTCATACACTACCTCTAATTAAATAAAAATATAAATGATAGATAAAATCTGCTGACACTCATCCATCTGTAAACATAATATCAAATTAGATTCAAAAAAATTTCGAAAAAAAGACAAAGAAATAATTTTTAGAAAATTATAAACAGCAAATCATTTATAATACAAATGGGAAAGTCCGTCTTTTATATTCGAATTAAAAAACGGTAACGGATAAATATATTATCTGAAAAAATTATATTAATAATAGTTGCCAATCTGTTTATTAGCATCCCTTTCTAACACGCTTTACTGTTCTCTTAGAGGATTTAATCGCACCAATTTTTGATGGTGCACCAGTGTGTGTATCTATTTTTAGCAGGCTTAACCAATGCTCTTTACCTAATGCTGTCACTAATAATCTTAAAGCTCTGATGTAATCTAACCTTGTAGCTTCACTGTATTTTTCCAGTGCAACATCCTTATACCATTGGCAATGCATCAGTTTTATCTGATTGTAGTGCATAAGTTTAGGGTATTGAGCTGAGATTGCATCGAGAATGCGCTCTACTCGCAGACAGGTATCTTCGAAAGTTTTTTTTGCTAGCATCATTTTTTTTGAGTCGCTTAATCAATGTCGCCTTGTTCATTTTTTTGGCTTCCCTACATAAGCATAAGCAACGTCTATTCTGCCATGGCCTGCTGTACGAGATACCTCTTTCAGGCCTTCTAACACTAGCGAAGCATCCTGAACAGCATCTATACCAAGCGCATTGAGTCTAACTGGTGATAAATAGCCAGTTCTGCTTTCATATACACGATTTAACCCAAGGGCTCGAAGTTCTCTAAAATTCGGAATATTGAATTTTTTCAGAACTTTTCTTAGTGGATTCAGCACTTTATTCTGAAATTGGATGAAAGTTTCATCTTCTGAGAGAAGATTGTCACTGCCAGAAGGACACACAGAGTATAAAAATTCTAGGAAAGCTAGCTCTTCATCTCCAATTTTTATGATTCGATCTTTTGACTTGCGGCCACCCTTTGTTCCTTCCAGTATACAAACCTGCCCCGTCCGTTTAGCTTCAACTTTCAGCCTATCTAGATCTGCAAGCACGGCCTCGCGCACCCGCATCGAAAGGTGGTAAACGAGCCATACTACTGCAAACTCCCTGAACTTTTTCTGCTGCTGAAGAGAGTGCAGACATTGCATTACGTTCTCATCAGAGCAGGCTGGCGGTTCAGTTCTGATGTTAGAACCATTGGGTAAGTAGTCTGACGGTTTAGCGAACATCAGATCGTCATTCCTGAACGCACCCATTCCCACATTCATACTGGAAATTAGATTTCTGACATACTTCAGACTTAACTCTCCAGCACTAAATTGAGCTGCAACATGCTTTGCATAGGCGTCCATATGCTCTTGTTTAATATTGCGAGCATCCCGAATGTTGAACTCGGATATTAAAAAGCGAATAAAGTGTGAAAATCTACCACTGTGCGTTTTACTCGCACTGTAATGCCCACCTCTGTAGAGATAAACAATCGCCTGATGTGCCGCATATAAAATCTGTTTGCCAAATCCGTAGTTCTTTTGCATATGTGTACTAGCCATAGATAGCCTCCTGTAAAAAAGATTGCTTGATTGCTTGATTGCTTGATTGCTTAAAATTTGTGTGCGCCCAGAGTCTATGTCTATAGGACGTAAGCTACTCCCAGCGCACTGAACTTACGCCCCCTAGACATAGTCAGTGTTAAACCGTTTCGATATCGGTCTCGGTAAGTTCCCTTCAATATGATTAATTCACTAAACACCAGCTTTTTCTGGCATAAATGCACAGCGGGGAAGCCCTAGCCTTCATCAAGACTCAGGTGAAAAGTTGTTCTTATATAAATTTTGCACGTTAAAGAACATACGCTGCGTGATGCGCAGTAGAACCATGAGTTCTAGTTGCTCTTCTAGTGCGGCAAATCCCTCAGACTTGCTCATAAATCAGATAGTTAGCATTTAAAAACAAACCATCTCTTTTTTTATTTTTAAAAGCAAAAGCGATTTTTCAACTGCAACACGGCAGCTGTTTGGTCTACAGCACTTGTTTCATGCTGCGAGATTTGTGGAACTGATAAGATTTTTTTAATTTCCAGAAAGGAATTTTTTGATAGGGCCACTGCCATTCGGCAGCCGCATTGTTTTTGGAGAGAATCATTGCAAAGCACAGTGTTCGCAATGAAATTAGTAGATCAGCGAGTAACTCAACGACACTCAATGCTACGGAACTGCAAGGTATGCATTATTTGGGTTTGGCTCAACTAAACTTGGATTTACCGAGTTTTTGCCTGAAGAAAAGAGAAAACCATCTCTTGTATTAGATTGCTGCGCTTTAGGTCTATCCAGCTCAGAGACCTCCTAGGATCAGACGATCCAGTAGGAATGAGCTTTTATAATAAGATATTTTTTTGTTTATGCAATAGATTGGCTAAAATATTTATGCTACTAGCTTAACTAACCCATCTTCGGCACCGGTGGTAAATGATCAGCAAAGGATGCTTGTGATGTTTGATTATAACTTCCAATTTTTGTGGATGTTTTACCCGAACATTTAATAAACTTTAATGTCAGGATAAAACATTAAAATCATCCAGTGTTCGAATCTAACATTAAAGAATCTAAATGTTTTAATAGAACACTATAATCAAGAACCCCTCTCTTAATGTTCGAATAAAACATTATAACTTTTTTTCATAAAAAAATTAAAAAGCGAATTTTTTTTGAGAAAAAATGATATGCTACTTCCATCTGAGCAATCACAGCAAAGATTTGACAACAGTAAACTTTGTTTATCTATGAAGCATCTTATGCAAGGTCTCAGAATCAACACAATGCCAACGCACTAAGAATCTATAGGAGCAAATGAATGAAAGAGCCCAAAAATCATAGTTATAGTAAAAATTCTGCAGAGCAGTGAATGGTTAAGAAGGAGATAGAAAAGTTGAATGAAATACCTTAGTAAAAAAAGACCACATGAAAGTGGCCTTATTCATAACTTGGTATGCATAAGCAGCTGCAACTGCTATGCAACAAATGATAAATAACTTATAAACACACTACCGAAACTATCTGAAACATCGGTCAAAGTCAACGCACATCTGTCCTATAGGGATTTCAATTTGCGTTACAACCTGATCAGCATGAAGTCTCGGTAAAGCCCCAGGAGGGCAACCCTATGATTAAAGAGAGTTTTGCGACACCATTTAGCAAACAAATCATTCGTCGCAAGGAAGTAGAGACCATAACAGGACTTAGCAGGTCATCAATCTATCGTGAAATTGCAGCGAATCGTTTTCCAAAACCAATCAAACTTACGCCTAATGGTACTAGTGTTGGCTGGTTAGTGAAAGATATTTACGAGTGGATAGAACAACGTATCAATGATAGCAGAGCTGCATGAGAAACCGTAAATAAATACTTGTGAAACGCCTATCCTTCATTTCTATGATGTTAAGGATAGGTCAAATTCTCAATCAACAAATGAATGAATGGACATGCTCAGGGGTAGATCAAACGTTCTAGACAGTAAAAGTCATAACAAGCACTATCTGACAACATATAACTTGCAGACTAACGATGAAAAAAATTCACATCTACATTTCGGGGGTACATTTGGGGGTACATTTGAAATCTAAAATAAATAATTACATAAATATCATAAATTTAAATGAACTTTTCGTTAGACGCCACCCCACCAAATTGCACTAAATGATTGATTCACAATCATTTTCTTATCAAGAGAACATCCCCTACCCGATTGGTGACACTCACAGGTGACACTGGGGGTTCTCAATGAATTCAACCCTACCCTACACATACCGATCTTCGACAGGTAATTTCTTTGCCCGTTTTGTCGTGCCCAAAGACCTTCGCCAGACCCTAAACATCCCTGAACGCGAAATTCGCTTCTCTCTTCAAACCAAAGACAGAAACACTGCAAAGCATAAAATATTCGAATATGCAAGTATTTTTCAAAAAAATATTGACGAATTAAGAACCCATCGCTATACTGTACATTCATCCAGTTTAATTGGCAGGATAAAACAATGTGTTATTCACAAAGAGATTTACAATTCAAATGTGTCAAGGAGCGATATTATGCAACGACAAGAACGCGAGGTTTCATTACCGAGAAATAGATCTAACGACCTATCTGATCTAACCAAGTACTTTTCCCCTTCTCAGATCAACTCATCTGATTCAATCCCAAAATCGTTTTTTGGGTCAACTTCATCTCTTTATTCCAATCACTCCCGATCAACACGCCCTTTAATGCGTGGAATCAATTATGCACATCAGCCCATGCTCAACCCCTACCAGTGGGACCCACTGAACAAGGTGACTGTTGAATTTGGTGTCGAGAAAATTACCTTTGATTCGGGCAACCACAAACTAGATAAAGAAGATGCAAATGAATGGCTTGAAAATCGCCGATCCACCGGCGGCGGTGGCGGTGGTGGCACGACCATCACGAACTCTAAAACCATTGCTGAAGTCATTGATTTATTTGTTAAGAGTAAAATCAAATCGGGTGACTGGTCAGATGAAAACACACGAAACCATGAACAGTCGCGCATCGACTTTATGTTCACGATGATCGACACGTCAAAACCCTTTTCATCACTCACACGTGCTGATGCCCGTCAGATGAGAGATAAGGTTTCGGAAATTCCTGATAGGCGCTTCAAAGACGGGAATAAAGTCATTGTGGCGCAAACAGCCAAGAAATATTTTGTTCTCTTCCAAGCGATCTGCCGTTTCGCCTTTGCTGAAGAACACCATCATATCAATATTGCCGATGGCGTTGAGTTCAAAGTTGCCAGCAAGACCCACACAAAACGCCAAGGTTTTACACAGGATGATCTAACAAAATTACTGAGTGGATACCACTACACGCAAACACCTCTGAATCGTGTGCGTGATCTCTATGCTTATCATTTCTGGGTCATCCTGATCGCCCTTCACTCAGGCGCTCGATTGAACGAAATTTGCCAGTTACGTATCTGTGACATCATCAAAGCTCAAGGTTATTGGTGCTTTAACTTCCAAGAACAAGGCGAAGGGCAGTCGGTTAAGACTGAGAACTCCATTCGTAAAGTACCCATCCACAAGGCGTTACTGCATCTTGGTTTTCTTGAGTTTGTTCAATCACGACTAAATGAATCACCCACCAGTGATTTACTGTTTATTGGTCTGAATTTCGACAAAAAGAACAAGTTTGGGAAGAAAGTCAGTGATTGGTTCAATGGCAATGACAAAATGTCTAGCTATCTATCCCAGTGTAACCTCACCGATCCAGACGATAAGGTGTTTCACTCCACCCGCCATACCGTCATTCAATGTCTGGTAGACCAAGACGTTGAGGAAGTTCGGATTGCATCAGTGGTTGGTCATGAACATGGTTCAACCACATCACGCTATGGACGTGGCAGAGGGATCAAACAATTAGCCTCGACCGTGAACATGATTGATCACGATATCGATCTTTCCCACCTGAATTTTGATGCTTTTCTGGAGTATGCGAGATGGCGAGGAAGACCCAATGTAGGTCGCCCTATCGACATCAAAGCAAACTGGGAAAGAAAGAAAAAAGCATTAGCTGCAAGGAAGAAAAAAGAGGCTGACAAACAATCTATTGTCAGCGATTGAGGGGTTTCAAGGGGTATCCCCTTGACCGACGTCTTACCCATCGACCGTAGGGAAAATGGGTAAGACATAGTCGGTCACTGGGTCTTAGACCCACGCTTTGAAAACAAACAAAACAAGGACTTATTTTATGAAAAGGATTTTATTATGGCAGGATACCAATTTATTCATTACGAAGCGTATGCTCGAACTGGAAATGACAAAAAACGTAGTCTAATTTCGATTGCTAAAGAAGCAGATCGAGATAGTGGCAATCATCCACACGTGAGCGCTCCACAACCACCCGAATTTTTATTGGGTACTTCTTTCGTAGAATCGGCTGAAGCTATCGTAGCCGCAGCAGATACCAGCAAAGTTCTCCATAGCGGCAAAAAACGCAATCTTCGTAAAGATGCAAATGTGGGCATTGGTCTAATCGCTAGCCATCCTCTATCTATAGAAGATATTAATGCGATGTCTGAGCCAGAACGAAATCAAAGAATTGCTGAAATTAAGCAATGGGCTGAAGATACCGTCACTTTTGCTGAAACGGAGTTTCCAAATCTTGTGAAAGTCGCCGCATTACATTGGGACGAATCACATCCTCACATACACATACTTATCGGTAACACTGAACCTAGCGAGGATTTTAATATTATCCACAAAGGGGAGCAGGCTCGTAAAAACGCGCAAGGAAATGACAGGACTGGTAAAGGAAAAAAACTAGGAAATGATGCCTATACAAAGGAGATGCGTCGTTTCCAAGATAAGTACCATGATGAAGTAGCAATCTATTACGGTCAGGCGAGACTTGGACCGAAACGCAGACGGAAGAGTCGCTCGGAATGGAAAAAAGAACAGGCTCAATTGGACTTGCTTGCTAAATCCC
>NZ_AONB01000031.1:0-14727 GCF_000585235.1 Nitrincola nitratireducens
TGAACATATTGGCAACCGCCTCGGCCAGTGGCCCGAGCTGCTGCGCATGTTCCTGGTCGAGATATTCCAAAGCGGCCAAAGCAGACGCTGCTTGATGCACTGCTTGGCTGGTTTCGATAAACTGTTGCATTGCCATGATTCACCTCTCTAGCAGGTGGGTTAAGGAAGTACCGGCCGGCCCGCAATGCCGGCCGGTGCGCTTTTATCGGCCGGAACTGAGAAAGCCAGCGGCCTCAGCGAATGGCGTTCTGCCTGTACTCATCCCAACGGTTTTATCCATCACTCGGGCTTCTTCTCGTTCAGTTTGAACCCCAAGGGAAGGACTAGGCCGAGCCACAAACGCAGCCACCTCTGCGGCTTCATCCAGCTCCGTTGATTGATCGCCAACTGGCTCAAAATCTGCCGTAATTTCGTGGACATCTATCACGTCTAGGGCATCAAAAATACTGCGCATCATCACACCTCCTTCTTGTTATTGCTGTCATTGGTACCGCCCAGGCTGTTACCACCAAACGATGGCATTTCGCTTGAACGGTCTTGGCCTTTTTTCACTGCATTCATAAGCGCCTCTGTCCCGTTGCTTGCCATTTCAAAGCCCTTCTTCCCGGCTGAATAAGTGCTACTCAAGATTCCGGCAGCGGTCATTCCAGCACCAACGGCAGCACCGACACCGAAGTTACCAACTCCCATTGAACCCACGCCGCCACCAGACACCAGGCCAGCGAGCATCGACGGAACCTTATTGACCAGGAACAGCAAAATCACCGAAACAACGAACATGACTGCCAACTCTTGAGAAGCCATGTTCCCGCTGATTTGTGAGTAGTAGTGAGTTAGGAACTGCTTTCCAATCGCAACAATCAGAACCATTGCCATGAGTTGGGCAGCTATGCCCAAAATTGCACGGTAGTAGTTCAATGCGATATCCGAAGTCCAGCGCGAACCGCCGAATCCAAGGAAGAAAACACCGGCATAGAGCATGATCCAAGACAGCGCCAACAGGATCAGCAAGTTGACCGAAATCAGCGCCATGACGAACAGCACGGCCAAAGCCATTAACTCCATTACCAGGCGGTTGCCATCTGCCTCCATCCAAGTTCTGAGGTTGCCTCAAGAGTTCTGTCGAATAACTCAAAGCCAAGGTCTAGGATGCTGGATGGGCCTAGCCTGCTATCACCCAGACCACCGGCCTGCGCTCCCAGCGTTTGCAGTGACTGGACGATTGTGCCAGCAATGTTCATCCCCTGATTGGCATTGGTCAGTAGCCACCAGAAGAAGCCCGTAAAGACGGTGAAACGGACAAGTTCCGCGAAAAACTCACCAATGTCAGCTTTGCGCAGGGCCATCATCCCGAACGTCCATACCATCGAGATAACAACCAGCGTCCAGAACAACCGACTGGCGGCTGACTGTATGACTGGCCCCCAGGAAGCAGCAGCATCATTGAACCGCCTCAACACATCATTCATGACACCGCTACTACTAAGTTCCTGCGCCATAGCAGGCTCAGAAAGCACCGCAAACGCAGCAACTGTCAAACCACCAAGGATAAATTTGTTCATACCAAAAACCCCTTAAAAGTCATCGGCGGGGCTGGGCTTGAACTCCCAGTCACGCATGCTTTTAGCCTTATTGAAGGACTTACAAGCATCAGCGAAAGCAATCCGATTTGCCTCATCACGAAGTTCACTCATGAACTTTTGAAAAGCATCCGGGGCGCATGTACTTGCGCTGGGTTCTGGCATGGTTTCCTTGCCGCACCCAGAAAGAAGAACCGCTATTACGGTCAAAGCGGCGAGTGAAAGTCTGCTCATGAGCACTCCTTAAAACTGATCTTCTGGGCTTGCACGAAAATTCCATGTGCGCATTTGCTTCGCTCTGGCGTCCCCTCTGGCATCAGCATCCAATTCGGCTGCAAGTCGTGCCGCCTCGGCCGTTTGCTGTGCAACCAGAAGTGAACGAATCTGCAAGAGCTGATTGGCTTGCTGGCTGGCGAGCTGGTTGGCATAGCCGAGGGCCTGCATTTGGCCTTCCGCCCCTTGGGCGCGAGACTGGAGGCGTTCCAGCGTCCGCGCATCGTCTTGCAAGGCTTCCTGTTGGTGCTTCAACGTATGGAAAAGAGCGTCATTGGCCCGCTTCTGGCTTTCGCTCGCCAGGCGGCGGTTTTCTTCCATTGCGGCCTTCTCTGCCGGGGTGCAGCCACCGGAGCCGTTAAAGCATGGCGAGCTGCGGTAATAGGCCACGTCCTGGAACTTGCCCAGGTAGGCGTCAATGCTGCCGAGTTGATTGCGGTAGTAGTCCAGCGTATCCATTGCAGCCCGTAGATCGTTCATCGTGCGGGTAGCCTGATCCCAGATATATGCGGCCGGGGCCATCGTGTTCTGGAGCTGGTTTTCATACTGCTGGAGCTGGGTTTGATACTGCTGAATTTGCTTGAGCGTCTGCGCCACGTTCTCGATGGCAGACATGACGTTTTGCGTCAGATTGCTACCGTCGATGACCGGGATGCCAGCCTGAACAGGCAAGGAAGCCCCCCCAAGAGAAAGGGCGAGCACGAGCGCGGTTTTAGCCGCTAAAAAGCGAGTTGGCCTCATAGTCGAATACCTCTGTTGTGATGAGCGGCAAAGCTGCGCCTACCTGTCACCACGTTGGTAACTGGAAGCGTTGGGCCATCACAGAGACAGTGCGCCACATGACTGTCCCGGTACCCGACCAGAGCGACACCGTTAGAACGCCCGGCCTTTCGTTGTTGAACGGCGGTGTAAGGCTGCTATATATAGGCTATATACAATCTAGCAGCTAAATAATTTTAGCCGAAGTCCATAGCGTAATCAAGCATCATCGGCCACGCCCTTTCCCTTGGCGTCTTGCTTCTTGGCCTCCATCTCGGCCCTCAGTTTGGCCTTGCGCTGCTCCTGTTCGCTCACGCCTGCCGGTTTCTGTGTCGGAGCCGGTGCGGGCTTCTGCACGGCCTCGCCCTCGATGCGCAGCCCTTCCACCTGGGACAGATTGCGCAGCCCGTTACGGCGGTGGGGTGGCGGCTCCTGGCCGACCGGGGGAACACCAGGACGGCGGGCTTTTTCAATCAAGGCTTGCCGTCGCTTCTCCAGCCCTGGATCGGCAAAGGTGATAGGCATCTTGGAATCGACAGCGGCCCGGATCACCGCCGCCTTGAACTCGGGCGAACCATTGACCGTGAGGCATTCGCCATACCGTTCCATTGCCATGCGCAAAGCCACTTGCACCCCGTCACCTCCAGCCCCGCACGACACTTGCAGGCGGTTGCCATCGTCCCGCACGGCTGTCTTTCCGGCCCGATAGATGATCGTGCCCTTCTTGGTGATGTTGTCGATCACGGGCGCATGGCCCGGCTTGGCCTTGCCCTGGCCGGTGAGGGTGTCGCCCTTCAAACCCTGGGCAGCCTCTCGGGCGCGTAGCGCATCGAGCGCCTGGCTATCCCCATTCATGGCCTCTTGCTTGAGCCAGTCGGCCCACTGCCGCCGCTGGAACCCTTGATAGAGCTTCGTGCGCTCCTGGTCGTACTGCTTGCGGATCGCCTCCAGGTCGTTCCGTAGCCCGGCGCTGGTCTGCGAGTACAGCAGCCGCTTGGTCACGCCACCGGTCGCCAGCTTGATCGCCGCTCGCTTGGTTGCCGCCTTCCTCTTGGCGTCCTCAACCGCTCTATCCTTGCGCCGCTTCGCTTCGGCCAGCGCCTCGGCCCTGGCAACGGATAGCCCTTTCTGCTCGCTCTGATACCGGGCATAAAGCTCGGTCGTATCAACCCGCATCCGTACCGGCTTCTTCTGATAGCTGCGCTGGGCCTGTTGGGCCTGCCGCTTTGCCGTCGCCTCAAAGGTGCCTAACCGCTTCTCCAGCGCGGGCTTGGACAGGTCGCGGGCCAAAGTGCTTGCCTTGATCGTGGTGCCGTCGCCAGCCTCGATGACCAGGCCATTGCCTCGGGCGCGCAGCTCCAGCCCGTTGCTTTGCATGACCTGGTGCAGCTCTGCCCAGCTCGCCGCGCTTCGGATTTCCTCCAGGCATTCGCGCTTGATCCAGCCAACCAGGCTTTCAACCCCGGCGTGCTGTTCCATGTCGGCCGCTCTCGCGGCTGCGCCTCGTTGCCGTGGCTGGTGGTTGTCCCGCTCCAGGTTGTAATCCCGTTCCAGGACTTCGCACAGGTCGGCAAGTGTCCGATGCGGATAGTAGGGTTCGTGAATGGTGTGGCGGGTCGGGTGAATTTTGTTGATGGCGATATGAATGTGCAGGTTGTCGGTGTCGTTGTGCACGGCACTGACGCGCTGGTGTTCGCCGTAGCCCAGCCCGTTGCAAATTCGCTCTTCAATCGCCTTGAGGGTGTCGGTGTCCGGTTGTTCGCCAGCCCGGAAGCTGACGATCAGGTGATAGGTCTTGTCGCTCGCGGCTCGGGTGTTCAGCAATTGAGTTGCCAGCACCTCGGTGATGGCGTCACGCACGGAACCGGCTTCGCAGTTCGTAACCTGAACATGCCCTAGCCGATGATCCTTGCTCTGTGCGTCACTGATGTAACGCACCAACCCGGCAAAGTCAGACTTGCCCAGCGAGCGCATAGGAACATGCTTGGCAATCATGCTTGCCCGCCTCGCGGCCGCACCACGCTTTCCATGATGCCGCTCATCTTGTCCTGGGTCGCCTCGATCCGGGCCAGCAAAGCCAGCACCGTATCAGCCCCAAATTGGGCAGTCTTTGCGTCGTCGGTCAACCAGAGTTTCAGCAGGCCACCCAGCCGCCCAAGGTCGCCGTTGACGCGCACCAGCTCGCGCACGTTCTCAAAGTCGGTCACGCCCTGGACGCGATAGCCCTGCCCCACGGCCAACAGATAGGCCGACGTGCTCAGGCCAGCCGCTTTGGCATTGGCCTCGATGGCGGCCCGCTCTTCTGGCAAGCAATAGACCTTGATCGGCGTGCTGCCCTTCCTCGTTACTTTTGTCTCGTTCGCCTCCACTCCTGGCGTCCTCCTTCTCTTGTCCGGCGGCTGCCGGTTGGCCCCGCAGCAGGATGTCCGTTGAGCACCGTCAGGTGCGAATAAGGCTCAGTGAAGAGGAACACCATGCTTGCATGGTGGGCCTACTTCACACATCCTGCCCGCTGTTCAGCCTTAAATACCATGCAAGAAGTTTAAACCAGTGTTCCCGATTTTTCCGCTATTAATGCGCAAAAAGATGCAATTCCTGCTTGAATTGTCGATAATTGCAGGATATAGGGCACTAGCAGTACGCTAGTAGCGACAAAATAGCGAAGAAATTAAAACTTGTTGCGAGGTAGCCATGACAACCGACTACATGCAGGAACTAGCCGAATGGGCAAGCCAGAAGAAGGCAAAACAGCCACGACAGGACAAGCATGTGGTGGCGTTCCTGGCTGTACGCGATGACGTGAAGGCGGCTCTCGATGGGGGCTATGCGATGAAAACCATCTGGGAGCACATGCGCGAAACCGGCCGGATTTCATCCCGCTATGAAACCTTCACGCTGCACGTTAAGCGGTTCATCACGGACGTGAAGCCGGTAGCCAAGCCGATACCGGCCACCCCGAAACCGGCACCCGCTTCCGCCGGTAGCAGCAAGCCAGCCGCCACCAAAAAGGCTGAACCGTCGCCGGTAGTGGAAGCACCCGAATCCGTACCAGGCGAACCCAAGAAAGTGACCAGCAGCAGCTTGCCAACTTTCAACTTCAACCCGGTAGCTCGGAAAGACGATCTGATCTGATCGCCCTATGGGCGAGATTGAACGCCAAGGGGAAGGTTTAGCCGCTAAAGCCCCCCCAGCCCCTCAAGTATCAAACTGCCCCGGTTTGTGAGAGAGGTTCCGAATTTTCCGGCTCTTTCTCTTACGCATAATCAGACCCCCCTCCGGCACGGTATTGATATTTGAGGGGCGGTCTTACTCCCCGCCTTTCTTCCTGGTGCCCGCTGGTTTGCTTTCGGCCGGGTTGATCCGGGCCAGCAACGCGGCGGCCTGCTCCTGGTGCGCCTGGAGCTGACCGGCCAGCCGGGCGGCTTCCTCGCGGGCCTTGCCTGCCTCTTGCCGTGCTTGGTCGCGCTCGGCCTGAGCGGCAGTCATTCGCTCGGCCATCCGATGAGCCTCGGCGGCAGCTTCTTTGCGCTGTTCCTGGGCGGCCTGCTCCTGGTCAGTCAGTCGGATGCGCAGCTCGGCGGCCTGGGCCTCGGTGGATTCGCTCCGCGCTTCTGCCTTCGCCAGTTGTGCTCGCACCTGGTCGAGCTGGTCGGCGGTTGCCTTGGCGGCCTGCTGCTGCTCGGCCAGCGTCTGGCGTGCCTGGTCGGCGTCCTGGTGTGCCCTGTCCAGCTCGGTGCGCAGCTCGGCGGCCCGGCGCTCGATCTCCTGTGTGCGAGCGTCGGCGGTGTGGGCCTGTTCCTGAGCGGCGGCCAGTTGATCGCGCAACTCTTCGGCATCACTTCTGGCCGCGCTCTCAGCTTCTTCAACAGCCACAAGGCGAGCTTTCAGACCTTCAACCTCATCAGCCAATCGGTCAGCCAGCTCGGTTGCCTCAGCTCGATCCGCTTCCAGCTCGGTACGCGCTTTTTCCAGAGCCTCGCGCTCAGTTGCCAGCCTGGCGTTCGCCAGCTCCAAAGCAACCGCCCAGATTTCGGTTCCTACCTCGGCCAAACGATCAGTAACAGCCTGCGGCGCTGCCTCGCGTAACGGGGTCGAAGCGCTGGCCTGTTTGGCCTTCCATTCGTTGAGTGCGGGGGAAATGGTCGTAAAGCTGCCCCCGGTGATCTGGCGGACGGCTCCAAGGTCGGGCGCTGGCCTTCGGCTGCCAGTTGATCGGCTGCGGCCCAAATCTGTTCTTTGCTGACTGCCATCTGATTTGCTCCTTTGTATGTTGTAGTATGTTGTATGATACTACTACATACTACATTTTACAAGGCTACAGATAGATTTACAGCGGGATATTCCTGGAATTGCCATCGGTCAATAGCTTCCAGTTGCGAGATGATGCCCTATGGCTTGGATTCGCCCTGAAACGGCCGTCACGGGCTTTAGGTGTCGGGGTAGGCTTACCCCTTGCTCGACCTGCGTTCGCCTTGCACAAACGCAATCTGGCGGTCTTTTCTCTTGGAAGGCAGGATCAACCGGCCTTCCCTTGGCGTTCAACCTTAAACATTGAGGCTTGCATTCATCCACCGATGCAAGCGCATCAGTTGAGGCCCGCGCCGGTCGCCCCTGCGAGCGACAAACGGCAACAAAAGCTCCTGAACCCTAGCCGCACCAGGAATGCTCTCAGCTAAGTCGTCTTGAGGTTGGAGCATGATGCAATCTATATGAACGCTGACCTCCGCAAGAAAATGCCTGTCGTTGTGACGAGCGCGATAACTGGGGAATACGGAAATACTGCGGCCGAGGTCACGTTCTGCAAACAAAGGAAAGTTATGGTCTAGGCACTCTGCCACATTCACCGGAAGCGATACATACATAGACGCCATTCGCTGACGGCTACTCAGTTCGTCATAAACAAGAATGCCGTGCAGCCGACCAATGTCCTCCACCCTCAGAAGGAAGTTTTCAAGTCGTTCAACCTGGGAGCTGTTCCACTCTGCATTTTTGGCATGACGCTCTGCTTGGCGCTGCTCCCATGCGTGCCGCTTCGCTGCTTGCTCATCTGCTTTGGCCTGCCTTCGTGCCTCGATCTCAGCCAGAACGGGCCGAGTCCTTGTTAAAGGGAAAGTGACAGGTTCAGCCTCACCAATCCTTAGACGCTCGCGTTGTTCGACCAGGAAGGCGAGCACATCGCTCCACACAGCAATATCGAACCACTCTGTATATCCATCGCCGATAGGCATTTTCCGCGAATGGGCGGCAAACAAGTAGTGCAGGACCGATTCAACCTTATAAGCATGCCCCCCACACATAGGCACTTGCAGACTTCGATCCCAATCTAGTTCCTGGGGAAGTTGCCCGCCTCTTCGAGCAGGTTCAAGACTGACGCCTATCTTGAAGGCATCCCCAAGTTTGTTCCGTAGCAGATAGAGATAACCCATTATCAAAACCCAAAACCGAATAGCCGCCATCTAGCAGCTAGTTATATTTAGCGGCTAAAATCTCCCAAGGTTTTCACCGCCGTAACGAAATCAACGCGCAACAGGTGCATGACCAGATCAATCGCACCGCCACCACCCTGACCTGCCCGTGTGTCATACCACTTCTGGCCCGTAACAAGCAGCTCCACAGAGCCACCACCAGGCAGGGAAACATTCAGGCGGACAGTGGCTTTATCCTTCACCGGCACAAAGTCAGGATCACGCTTCCAATACAGCGCCAACCGATCCAGAGCCTCATTCACGGACAAGGCGCGCACCGACTCCAACAACTCAGGCGAGAAAGAACGACGAGCACGACTCATGCCCACACCCTCCGCGCCTTAACGGCGCTGCGCGTCCCGTGGATAACTCGCAAGCGAGTTACCCACCGTCCTTGCGGGCTACTCGCATTTTTATAAATGCTCGGGCTACTCAAAGACAGGCGCTTCGCGCCGGGCGTAGGCTTCGCCATTAGTAATACGCAGGGACTTGTCTCACACATCGGAATCACCCGCTGCGGCCTGTAATACGCAGGGACTTGTCTCACCCGCTGGCGTTGGCTTACCTGCTCGATACCAGCTTGCTCGACTCATGCCCAAGGCTTCCCAAGGCTTCTGACGGCTCGCAGAATTTGCCTCATAGGTCGCACGATCGACAGCCCCAGAAGCACGCCTACGGGCCTCCTCGCGCTTCCTGTGGCGCTCTGCGGCCATGTCCCGGCTGATGAGTGTGCGCAGCGTGCGCTGCTCATCGTCGGTGATCTGGAATAGGTTGATGAGGGTGTCGTTCCTGGGCGTGTAGAGCGGGGCAAACTGCTTACCGCCGAACTCCACCTTCTCGCCAGCTTCGTACTGCTTGGCCTTCGCGTAGAGCGTCATCAGCTCCTTGCTGCGGTAGTTCCAGGATGAATCCAGCTCGCGGGCCAGTGCTGCCGCTTCGTGGTACATCTGGGCGCTATTCGTAGCCCCGGACAGAAGCAGGAAGTTCAAACGCCAAAAGAGGTGCTGCATTCGCTCACCTTCCTTGACGCCGCCACGCAGCTCGACCAGCCGCCGCAAATCCTCCAGACGATCCCAAGCCAGTTGCCGACCTGAGAACCCGCGCAAGTTGCTGATTCGGCCACCAGGTACAAGCTGGAGCTGTCGCCGCTCGATTCTCTCCTGGCGTTGCTTCTCAATATCCCAACGGGCCACCGGCAACAGCATTTCCGCCAGATACTCAAACGAGTACCGCACCGGCTGGCCATCAGGCCCGTTTTCGACATGCACAACGCGACAAACCTCGCCGCTCTTGCTGTTCACTGTATTGACCAGGCGCAGCACTCGGCTGGCATCCTTGGCGGCTGGATCAGCGCCAAGCCCAGCCAAACGATCCACCAGGTAACGCTGGCAGGCGTTCCATCGAGGCAATGCCTGGCGGGGCAACGTTCCATCCAGAAGCCACTTGGCCTGAATGCCACGGCCACTGAACACCAGGATGGAAGGGGTTGGAATCCCCTCATCATGGCAGCGGAACAGAACAGCGTCAGCGATCTGCTCAGGGGTGCGGCCGCGTGCCCACGGCTCGCGGTAGGTGTCCAGGTCAGCGAACAGCAGCCCGATCCGGGCCAGATTGACGACACGGCGGTTCGGCTTGAAGAACTCAGCCTGTGACAACCAGGTGTCGCGGGTGGTATCGACCATGCCCAGAATCTTGGGCATGTCCGTCAGTCGGTAAGAGTCCTGCTTCTTGTCCTTGCCTACGGCCACCAGGAGCGAGAAGAAGCCCGTCCTGGCGCAATCGTGGTAGGTCGCGGCCTCTTCGGCCGGGTCAAACAAAGCTAGTTGTGCATATGCAGCCATAAATCCCCGCCGCGCTCCTGCGCGGAACTTGTCAAAGCGGGGCTAAGGCCGTAGAATGAGTTTAGCTAAACAGTCGTCTATTCTACGGCTGGCGTGCTTGACCGTCCGCCAAAACGATCAAGCCCGTAACACCCGCAAAGCCCCGTCGCCAAAACGGGGCTTTTGCATTTCTGTCATGGCTCGATGCTGATGCCACTCAGCAGCTCGCCGCCCTTCTTGGTCAGTGTCTTAGGCTTCCAGCCCTTCACATCCGCCTCAAGCTGGTAGATGCCATGCTGGATCAGCAACGATACAGCACCATCCAGCGAGCGGAAGTAACGGGGGCCGCCCCGATACTGTCCCAATATTCGATCTTCTCCAGCGATTCGCAGCACGAGCACCAGGCCCTTGTCTGCTACGCGGATCGTCGCACTTTCCACGCCGCCGACCAAAAGCACTTCTTTGAAGGCTGTTGGATTTATAACGGCTTTTGATTCAAATGCAATCATGCCTCACCTTTACCGCGCTGTCCATCAATAATGAAAAATGATGGTATCGCTTTTAAATTAGGTTAGCCGCTAGTTAGCGACAATCTTTTAACTAGCTTCCAGATTGTTCTTCATAGCAATCTAGCGCCCGCTCCAGTATCTCGACCAGGAGCACACCCTCACGCATTGCCAGCGCCCGAATCCGGGCATCCCAGTCAGGTGTCACACGGGTTGCAAACTGAACTGTCCGGTTGGTGCGTCGAACGCTACGGCCATCAATCCGGCCATCGAGCTTCCTTTTCGGCTTGTCTGCATAAGCATCCACTACCGGATCAGGTGCGGCCTCTGGTGCGGCCGGTGCCACCTCGGGCGCTTCTAGGTTCGGGCTGGCCTCTTCCAGTGTCGGCGGCTCGCCCAGCGTTGAGCGTCGTTGTTTCAGGCTCTTGAGTTTCGATACGTCAGCCATGTGTGGTAATCCTGTCGATCAGCGATTGAATCAAGGTGTCAGCCCTTTCATTGAGCTGGGTATAGTGGGTTTCGGTGATGGCCTTGCCGCCGTTCTGCGCCTGCCGGTATGCCGGTCGGTCGCGTAGGCTTCCATCCAGGACGTTGTAACCGGCCTGCTGCAAATAGACCCGTGCAGAAACTTCCTCGGCAGGGGTGCCAATGCGGTTCAGGGCAAACGCCAAACGCTCATGAGGAACACCCGCTTTCACCAAGGCATGGAACTCGCGCACGGCTGGTATCAAGTCGTCACGCGATGCGCCGGACGGCTGCACAACCAGGTCAGCGGCTCGGGCGATTTCAAGCGTGGCCTGACTCGTGCGAGCAGGCCCGTCGATGATGAGAAGGTCGAAGTTTTCAGCGGCGGCCAGTGCCTGGGCTGCGGTGGCAAAAGCCTCGACCGAAACCACTGGCTCTATTCCCTGGGAAAGCCGCAAACGGTGCCAATCGACAGACGTGCCCTGTTGGGTGTCCAGATCGGCAACCTTGACGCGCAAGCCTCCAGCGGCGGCCTCGCGTGCAAGTGCTCGGGCCAGCGTGGATTTACCAACGCCACCCTTCTGTGAAACAAACGCGACGATTGCCGCCATAAGCTGCGCTCCTATCTATCAGGCAGATGGCCTAATTATAAGATAGCAGCTAGATAAATAAAAGCTAAAAACTATCGGCTAGATTCTTTCTCATGCCTAGCAATAGCCTCCGCAACGGTCTCGCCTTCGCGTAGCCCGTACAGCTCACGGGCGTTGGTAGTGGAGATAAACGCGGGCAGGTCGTTGGATGGGCCTTCGTCGTCCAGAAAAGTAGGCTCGTCGTCGTGGTGGGTCATTGGGTGGTCTCCTTGTTCAATAAGCGGTACATGGTCGAGCGATGCACACCCAGCAGGGCGGCTACCTCCTTGACGGTGCGGCCCTCCTGCTCGATCAGCTCGCGGGCGTGCTCGATCTGCGCCGGGGTGAGGGTAGGGCGGGGGCCAAACTTGACCCCGCGCCGCTTGGCAGCCTCGCGGCCGCTCCTGGTGCGGTCGATGATTAGGGTTCGCTCGAACTCGGCAATGCCGGCGAACACGGTCAGCACCATGCGGCCGGCTGGGGTCGTGGTATCGGCCCACGGCTCGGCCAGGCTGCGCAGGCCAGCGCCGACCACCTGGATGCGCTCGGCAATGTCCAGCAGGTCGCGGGTACTCCGGGCCAGTCGGTCGAGCCTGGTCACGGTCACAACGTCACCGGGTCGCAGGTGATCGAGCAGGCGGGCCAGCTCCGGGCGGTCGCGCCGGGTGCCGGTGATCTTCTCGGCGTAAATGCGGGTGCAGCCAGCCGCGTGCAGCTCAGCCCGTTGGTGGGTTAAGTCCTGGTCGTCGGTGCTCACTCGGGCATAGCCCAGCAGCAGCCGGCCGGTTATCAGGTCGAGGGTTCCGGGGTCGTCCTGGTGTCTCATGGCGTTGTCTCTGGTTTTAGTCTCTGATAGGTGCATTATGCGACTAAAACAGGCGACAATCCACAGCCCAGAATTGCGCCGCCTTTGAGTTGTCGCTCAAGTCTTAAAACCCGCGACAGTTCAAGACAATTTCAGCGTAAGCCTATGGCGATTGATTGCATTACAATGTTAGTGCATAGTACAGACGGCGTTATTAAGAGGATGCAGGATGGAACAGCAAACAAACTTCACCTGCCGCGTCGATGCTGACCTGAAACAAGCCTTTCTGAGAGCGGCCAAGGCAAACGACCGGCCCGCCTCGGTATTGATTCGGGATTTCATGCGCGAGTATGTCCAGCAGTCAACACAAGGCCGGCAAGCCAGCCTGCCCTTTGACCGAAGGACTACCGACCAGAAGGGGGCGGCATGTTGAGCGATACGGAACGCGAGAACGTAACGAAGGCGGCGCAATGCGCCGCCTTGCTTGTCAGTGATGTGAAGGCCCTAGCGGCGGCAAACAATCCGCTGCTGGCTGAACTAGGCATCGAGGCCCTGAAGGCTGCGACCGACCTGGAACAGCGCCTGAAGCGCCTGGAAGCGATCTCGAACGCGGAATAAGAAAAGCGGCTGACTGACCGGGGGCAACCGGTCGATCAGCCTAACCACAACCAGCCTTTCAAGGAGGCATAGCGATGGCTGCAAACACTTTACATGAGCGAAGAACAAGATCCAGATCTGGACAACCAGACAGAGGGCGACGAGCTGCCCGAAGAGAACGGCGCGGATGATGTTTCACTCCGGCCCGGCCCGAATGCCGACGATCAGGCAGACATTGAGCAATACATCAGCGCAGAAGTGCGGGCGCTTTATGACGTGTACAGCTACCGACACGCGGCGGCCATCTTGGCAACGTCCTTTCCTGATGAGCTGGCCGAGATTGAACGGGCGTTGCTCGATTTCCGGATCACGACTCAGGACATTGGAACGCCAGGGGGCAATGAATCGGACATGCCTAAGAAGTATTCCCGCACGCTGCGGCCTGCTGGCTGGGTCGAAGCCCGTATCCAAGGTGATCTACTGGTGAGAATGCAGGAGTACGACGAGGAAGTTTTGCCGAGCGGGAAAACCCGCAAGACCAAACGGTCAGACTCGACGCCTCGGGTCATCGAGAACTTCATCGACGGCCACAAAATCGACTACGTGAAAGGTCGTGTTGCCTTCGACCTGGAATGGAACTCAAAGGATCAGACCTTTGACCGCGATCTGTACGCGATGCGTGCCTTCCATGAGTGCGGGCTGATTAGCCTGGGCGTCATGGTCACACGCAGCGAGAAGCTAAACCCTGTTTTTGAAGTGGTGCCACAACTAACCAAGACCGGAGAACCTGAGCTATTCAAGTCAGGCAAGAAGGCAGGCCAACCCAAGACGGTAAGGGCCAAATACGGCGCTAGTACCACATGGATGGGCAAACTACTGTACCGGCTCAATGCCGGTCGGCATGGTGGCTGTCCAATCCTGGTGTTCGGCATCACGCCAAAGCTGATAGAGGACTGGAACCAAACATGACAACCAAGAAAGCCGATGCAGCACTATCTGAGGCCGGGCAAGACCTGCTGAAACTGCATGGCGATAAGCAGTTTTCAACAATCCTTGCGGATCCGCCCTGGCAGTTCCAGAACCGGACGGGCAAAGTCGCGCCCGAACATCGCCGCTTGTCCCGTTACGGCACGATGAACCTGGCTGAAATTATGGCGCTGCCTGTAGAGCAACTGGCCGCCGATACCGCGCACCTTTACCTGTGGGTTCCTAATGCCCTGCTGCCGGAAGGTATCAAGGTACTGGAAGCCTGGGGCTTCTCGTACAAAAGCAATATCGTCTGGCACAAAATCCGAAAGGATGGCGGCTCTGACGGTAGAGGCGTTGGCTTCTATTTCCGCAATGTCACGGAGCTGGTTCTATTCGGTGTTCGCGGCAAGAACGCCAGGACGTTGCAGCCAGGCAGAACACAAGTGAACTACCTCGCCACTCGCAAGCGCGAACACTCGCGCAAGCCAGACGAGTTTTATGACATTGTTGAGTCTTGCAGCCCAGGACCTTACCTGGAGCTGTTCGCACGCGGCCCGCGTGAAGGCTGGGCGGTATGGGGCAATCAGTCCGATGAGTATTTCCCGGACTGGCCGACTTACTCTAACCACTCGCAATCAGAGCGCGGCACTGTAGCCAGTGGGGCAGTCAGCCTTGCCGCTGCACCGTATGGGATTGACTGACAGGCCGCCCCAAAAAAAGAAGGCGGCCAACTGGCCGCCCCTTTCTTTCCTGGTGTCCAAACTTGATCAGGATGTCAGCGACTGGCGCACGGCCTCGATGGCCTCCTGGAAGTCATGTTGTGTGGCCTGGCCGGTTTCTGCCTGGTAGAAAACCACCA
>NZ_AONB01000032.1:0-18064 GCF_000585235.1 Nitrincola nitratireducens
TCCGCATGAGTGCAAACTTAAAAAGTTTCAAATAGTGCCCATTTGCAATCACTTCACTAATACGTTCAGGGTCCAAGTTCAAATAATCATGGACGAGTGCGTTACGCATACCAACAACCTTTGTCCATGGGATATCTGTTGGATCTAGCCCAAGAGACTTCAGTTTTGCAAAAGACTGACGTGCATCACTCGGCACTTCTAAACCTTTTGCCTTTAGTGTTTGTTTTGTAATGCCAATACAGGCCTCAACGAGTAATTGTAAATTACGCTCAGCGGCACGATACGCAATACTAGAGAGGTATCCTTGATCTACAAGCATCGTTTGGATTTCTGATAACTCTTCCTGAAGCTGTCTGAGTTGCTCACGCATCGCGTTTTTATATAAGTTATCCATAATGTTGAAAGTGGTACCTGTAGTCTATTTCCCACATAGAGGTGATGCGATTTTCTTCGCGCGCTAAGCGCAAGCTATTTTTTACCAGTAATACCTTACCTGTAGTGATGATACTCATCGCCAGTGGAAGAGGTATATGGTTGATGTCTGCAACAGAGATTTTATTTTCGGGTAGCATTAGACTCTCGCACCAGTCTAATGCAAGCAATTCAGACTGAAGTCTTTTATCCCATGCATTTAAAGGCATCGTAGTGAATGCTACTGCAAAATCATAATCGCTACTTTCTTGAGCGGTGAGCTTGGCTCTAGAACCATACATCCAAAGAACATCTATATTTGGATTTTGTTCAGCCATTTGAATAACTTTGCGTATCACCGCATCCCTAAGCATACTCTTGACCCTGATGCTGACTTATATGAGAAGATAGTAGCAAATAATCAGGGTCGGCGTCACAGTTCATTCATCAGCACTCAAGACACGGCATGAATCCATCCTTGGAGCCTCGCGTTTGCCATCCATGGCAAACGATGGTCTTGCGTGCTGATCAGTCAGTGCGTTTGAAAGTTTGTGCTAAACAGATCTCAAATCAGCGATCTCAGCTAACGAAAGACCGGAAGCCTCAGAAATCTGTTCATCAGTCAGAATGTTCATCTTGATAAGCTTAAGGGCAGTTTCACGTTGAGTTTCCATGCGTCCTTCCTTAAGCCCTTCCTTAAGCCCTTCCGTATGACCTTCCTTAAGACCTTCCTTAAGCCCTTCACGCTTAGCTTCATTGATATATGAAATTTCATCACGTAGGGCTCTTTCGCGTACAAATGCCAGTCGACGGGCTTCTTCATCGGCGCTGAGTTCTTTGACTCGGTTGAGTGCTTTATTAACGGGTTCGTAAGTCACGTCAGCCATGATAAGTTCCTCCTGCCAGTGCTTAAAAAATTTGATCCAAGTGGCTAAAGGGCTTGAGTTTAAGCCTAATCGGTCTGCCTTGTTAAGTTCGATCAGATTCATCTGCAAAATGTTCCCCAGTGTGACGTTCGGTTGGGTTTCATCTCGCATTTCAAATCGCCACACGGCTTGTTGGCGTTCGGCGTCTGATCTGTCAAATAAATCAAAATCCAGTAGATGCAGTCCAATGGATGCGCCAAGGTGTTGGTAGTCTTGGCCTGCATCGAGTTGGTTGCTCAGGGTTCGGGCCAAGTAAAATAGACCTCGTTTGTGCCATGAACCGTATTTGCGCACCTGTATTTCGACATTATAGCAGTGTCCGTCGGCGTCACGCGCTAATACATCTAAAACAATGCACTTTCCGTTGAGTTCACTGGGTTCTATGTTGGGGTTTAAAATATCAACTGATGTGATAGGGGGTAAGTCGTAGCGTAAATCATTGATCAGATGGAGAAGTAAGTCGGGTGACTCGCCGAAGAGTCTTTTAAACACATAATCATTGGTGGGGCTGAGTAGTTCGTTCATGAGATATCCTTTCTCGTGTTGCGTCCTGTGGGTTCTTGCTTGTGTAGCGGTATTTGTGGTGCTGGGTCTATTATAGCCTAGTTTCGTTAGGGGGGGTTAGGTAGACTACGCCCTGACTGATCAACACTCAAGACACGGCATAAATCCATCCCTGGAGCCTCGCGTTTGCCATCCATTGCAAACGACGGTCTTGAGTGCTGCTAAGTCAGTGCGTTCGAAAGTTTGTGCTAAACGGATCTCAAATCATTCTATGACCAGTGCATCTGTAAGCTTGGTTGGCATTACGAATGGCTTGCGCATTTCTGGCACTTGCACCTAGTGATCCCGCTCCGATCACGACAAAACAACCCAATAAAACCACCCACCTGCCGATAACTTTCACGATGCCAGTTGCCATCATCTTGTTTAACGCTTTTGACTCTGCCACCTCGTATAAGACCATCAACTGCTAACGTTAATGGTGTGGCGATTTTCCTCATATATTTTGCGAAGTTTTTAAGGGTCTGTGCTTGGGATTCAGCTAGAAATATCAGGATATAACCACATATCAAGCATGATCCATGGAAGTAACAGCGCACCAAAAAATATCCATGCTCTAGCAATAAATCTATCCATGGGCTTTATGTATGGTTGGATCAAAGCATAAGGGACTAAATCAACACCATGTTCTGCTTGATGTTTAATAGTCTTATTGTACTGTGATTTAGTGACCATAAATGCAGTTGCTAATTCTATTAACCATATCGGTCCCAAACCTAGTGGTTCTTTGCCATCCCGCTTAATCGCAAAATGAACACGAAGAATTGAGATGTAAAGGGCTAGCATGAAGAAAGAGCCAGGTACGATAGTAAGCAAACCTCCATAAAGAATAAGGTTAGTCTCGGATATATATTGTCTTAAGAAATCAGCGGCACTCATCATTTCACTAATCAATTATTATCGGCTTAAGTTATAAATAATGTCACCAAGTCTTTCTCCACGAGGTCCAGCTTGGTTACTTGCAGCAAGAGCCACTCCTGCACTGACTACCACAATACAACCTAATACAGCCCATCCGATAGGACCAATCCCTACGCCTATTATCGCGATACCATACTTTGCAGCGACTAGCTTTCCTGCTTTAAACGTTGCACCCGCTGCAAGACCACCACCAAATGCACTACCTAAAAAACCGCCCACCTGCCGATAACTCTCACGATGCCAGTTGCCATCCGATTGGTTTACACTCCGGACTTTGCCGGCCCTTAAGGTTGCATCGACTGCAAGTGTTAAAGGTGTGGCTGCTTTGCTCATATAACTGGCGAAGTTTTTAAGCCTGTGTGCTTGAAATAAATCAGCCACCAACAGACGTGGATCAACTCTTCCGCTCCGACTTCTGTGTGCAAGCGTAATACCACGTTGGGCATTATTAATAGCACCACCTCGATTTTTCGCTCTCATCACGGCCGGTGCTAAACTGGCCATGGCTGCTCTGTGCTCAGTCATCAGCGCATTGTAGGCCTGGTTGGCATTACGGATGGCTTCAGCATTTCTCGCACCTGCACCTGGCATTCCGGGGGCGGCAGGTGATTGAATGGCTAGCAGTGCATTTTCATATCTGACCAGCGCTTGATGAAAGCTTGATAACTGTCGTGATTTGACTTGTGCAGAAGCCCCGGTTGCGCCGATCAAACTCAACGCAGGTGATAGTGCTTCATTTGAGAGGTAATGTTCCCAAAAGGCTGCTTCTCGATGTATCTCTTCACCTTCGAAAACCACGGCAGTCATTAACCAATTTCGTTCTTGCTGCGTACTGTGGTTAAGCGTGTTAACGAGTGAAGTCGCATACGGATTAACGAGGTCAAGGGTATAAGCTTGCCCCCGTAACAATCTACCGGAGGGGCCAATGTTGTTGAGTAATATGAAGTGCTGAATCGTTTCTTCTGAACCCTCTACAAGGTCAGAAGCATGGCAGGCGTGTGTAGAAAAATAGATAGCGGTCATCTTGGCAACATCCTTTTATGTTGAGATCCATTTGAAGTAAAACGCTTGTTTAGTGGCACTATAGATTTTTTGGGTATTTATGTAAAGTCATGGTAGAGCTTAGGTATGCTCATACCGATCCTCAAAACGCACAACACCCCGTATGGCGACGAAACATGGGTACTCATCCACGTCGAAGTGCAAGGCGAACCCGAAGACGCCTTCGATTTAATGTACGAGCGTGGGTATAGTAAACAGCAAATACAAGAGCTCTTTAATGTTATTGACTGGATGATCCAAATTCCAAGCACCCTAGACGAAGATTTTTTGAATGCGATCTACGTGATCGAGGAGGACAAAAAAATGCCTTATATCAATACGGCTGAGAAGGTAGGTCTTGAGAAAGGACGACAAGAAGGACGACAAGAGACGTTACGTGCCACTGCCAAAAGCCTTATTGAAATTAAGTTTGGTGAACTACCTGAATGGGTAACTCGCCAACTTCAAGAAGCAAGCGCTAACCAGCTAGACACTTGGATTAAAAATATCCTAACAGCTGAAAGCCTAGAAAGCTTACTCGGCAAACACTGAGTTCAAAAGATCCTGCTCTGTTAGTCTAGTTGTCCACTTGGCAATTTAGTCTTTTAGGTAGGCTACGCCCTGACTCATCAACACTCAAGACACGGCATGAATCCATCCTTGGAGCCTCGCGTTTGCCATCCATGGCAAACGACGGTCTTGTGTGCTGATCAGTCAGAGCTTTAGTTAGTTCGGAAGCGGTTTTTTTTGACCAAATCTTGATCTTACCTTGATGCGAGAAATGACAGAACAGTTGAAATGAAGGTTGAACAAGGAATTGTTACACTGACCCCGATGACCCCGATGACCCCGATGACCCCGATGACAGCTCACGCTGCCACCTTCCGATACAGTGCATCTGGGGCCAGATCCGCATCGTTTGGCCAGCACACGGCACCAAATTCATCTACCCGCACCTGGGCGAAGAATTCTGGGTCTTTTAATGGTTCAAACATTGGCCCGAACAGGCGATCCGCAAGGCAAACCTCTCCATAAGTGCCATCATCGAAAGTGACCGCGAGAGTGTATTCAGGTTTAGCTTCTACATTGGTTACTCGGCGCATGGTGCTTACTCCAATGGCTCAATCTTGTTGAGAGGCTGATGTTGCTCAGCCAGTTTCCAGTCGTTCAGTAAATCTTGTCTGTGCTCGACCGCCCATTCAATGACCATCGCCTTGGCTCTTTTGGGTAACGAGCCTTCCATAATCTCCAGAGTCTCAATTGTGATAATCGCTTCATGCCCGCTGTAATAGGCATGGAAATGAGGCGGATTGTGGTCGTCGTAGTACATTCGTATCAGGATGCCAAAGAATTCGCTGATGGTTGGCATTCGCGCTCCTATGTGCCGATGCGAGCACGAGGCACTGCATCCGGCATCCAGTGT
Organism: Nitrincola nitratireducens; assembly: GCF_000585235.1. NCBI lineage: Bacteria > Pseudomonadati > Pseudomonadota > Gammaproteobacteria > Oceanospirillales > Oceanospirillaceae > Nitrincola > Nitrincola nitratireducens. The sequence continues at coordinate 5,287 of NZ_AONB01000032.1, forward strand.
GTTATTATTTCGAGCACAACATCCATAGTGCTTTCACCTTTGTAGTTTGCCTGACTCACACCACATGCCATCGCTATCGAGCACACCGAGAATGACATGAGCAGCACTTTCATCAAATTCCGGATGTGTGAGTACGCGCAACCACGTGAAATCGATACTTTCTGGAGGCGCCGCTTCAACCCAATCTGAAGTTGAGCGTTTTCGACACAACACATGATCATCATGATCAAGCTCGTATAGGTAGGCATTAGAATCTTTGTAGCCATAGATGCACTCCTGAGCATAAATCACTAGATACGAATTATAGTGCCTGTATTAGTGCGGCAAATCACCCACCAGATACGTTATTATAGTCAAATTACACCATTAACATAAAGCTGGGAATCAACCATCAATTACGAACACCCCCAAAACAATGCATTTTCCGTTGAGTTCACTGGGTTCAATGTTGGGGTTTAATATGTCAAGAGAGGTGATAGGAGCTGAGTAGTTCATTCATGAGATATCCTTTCTCGTGTTGCGTGCTGTGGGTTCTTACTTGTGTAGCGGTATTTGTGGTGCTGGATCTATTATAGCCTAGTTTCGTTAGGGGTCTTTTAGGTAGGCCACGCCCTAACTGATCAGCACTCAAGACACGGCATGAATCCATCCTTGGAGCCTCGCGTTTGCCATCCATGGCAAACGACGGTCTTGTGTGCTGATCAGTCAGTGCGTTGGTGAGTGTGTGCTAAGCTGTTTTCAAATCCGCAACTTCAGGTTTTGCTATGTTACTGCTGCTTGGAAAGGTTATCGAACATTTCAATTATATTGACGTACGTACGATATCACGTACAATTAATTACGACTTATAAATTAAAAGCACTGGAGGTTTGTCATGGTTGGAATAACCGCTACCGAGGCCCGCAGCAACCTTTATCGATTAATCGATGAAACTGCACAATCTCATCAGCCAATAGTCATTATGGGAAAGCGAAATAAGGCCGTTCTAGTGGCTGAGGAAGACTGGGCCGCTATTCAGGAAACACTTTACCTACTCTCTATACCGGGTATGCGGGAGTCCATTCGGGATGGAATGACAACGCCAATTGATCAATGCGATAAGGAGCTGGACTGGTGACATGGAAGTTGGTTTTCACTAAACAAGCACAGAAAGATGCAAAGAAACTGGCTTCTGGCGGCCTAAAGGAAAAAGCACAGGAGTTACTCGCGTTGGTTGCAGAAGATCCTTACTGCAAACCTCCACCTTTTGAAAAGCTTATTGGAGATCTTTTAGGCGCGTATTCTCGCCGGATCAACATACAGCACCGCTTGGTTTATCAAGTACTCGAAAAAGAGAATGTCATAAAAGTGCTTCGACTATGGAGCCATTACGAATAATAGCAAAGGTGATCTTACTCCGACCCCTAATCACTGCCCCCGATCTCCCTTAAGCCGCCCGTACAGATCCTCAAAGCGCACAATGTGTACTGATCAGTCAATTCGTTTGAAAGTTTGTGCAGGACACGCTGACAACGCGGATCACAATGCGTCAATGGTGATTAAGAAACGGGCCATTAACTTAATTTTAGCTGTAGAAAGAACTTTCTTCTGCACCACCTTTTGTGCCACGGCATTACCCTGAGCTCTTAATTTGGATATGCTCTCTTTTACTGCTATGCTATACACGTAAAACATGTATAGCGATGGAGGTTACCATGCTCGCAATACGCCTACCAGAAGACATTGAAGCCCGCCTAACTGCCCTAGCAGCTAAAACCGGGCGTACCAAAACATTTTATGCCAGAGAAGCGATTCTGAGCCATCTGGACGACATGGAGGATGCCTATCTAGCTCTCAATCGCCTCGAAAACCCAAGCAAGCGTTGGACTTTAGATGACATGGAGCAAGAGCGTGACTTGGACTGTTGAATTTGATGACTCCGCAGCAAAAGAGCTTCGTAAACTTGACCGACAGGCACAGCAGGAAATACTGAAATACTTTCGAGAACGTATTGCAACAAACAACGATCCACGCTGCTTCGGTAAACCATTAAGTCAAAATTTGACCGGCTTATGGCGTTACCGGGTTCGCGACTACCGCATGATTTGCACGATTGAGGATCACAGGTTAGTGGTCCTCGTACTACAAGTTGGGCATCGAAAAAAGATCTACAAGTAAAGTACGCCAAGCCCAGGCGTGGCGAATAATGGTCTCAAGATCAGGGTATTCAGGCTACCAGCCAAGCTCTTGTTTTGCCAGAGCGGCGTCTGATCTGTCAAATAAATCAAAATCCAGTAGGTGCAGCCCAATGGATGCGCCAAGGTGTTGATAGTCTTGGCCTGCATCAAGTTAGTAGGGTGACTCACCGAAGAGTCTTTTAAACACATAATCATTGGTGGGGCTAAGTAGTTCGTTCATGAGATATCCTTTCTCGTGTTGCGTCCTGTGGGTTCTTACTTGTGTAGCGGTATTTGTGGTGCTGGATCTATTATAGCCTAGTTTCGTTAGGGGTCTTTTAGGTAGGCCACGCCCTGACTTATCAACACTCAAGACACGGCATAAATCCATCCCTGGAGCCTCGCGTTTGCCATCCATGGCAAACGACGGTCTTGTGTGCTGATAAGTCAGGGCGTTTGAGAAATTGTTACTCCGACCCCGATCTCCCGAGTTGTTACGCCGACCCTGGGCTCTGATGTCATATTGCATCGGTTGAGATCCTATGAGATCTTACTCCGACCCCCATTTATATTTAAAGGTTTGTTAATGAACAATGACATTAAGGATGATCCGTTTGTTAAAGGTTTGTTAGAAAAGCTGCCAGCAAGTGACCGCGAGAGCTTTTCACCAGATCAACTACAAGCCCTGAAAATAGCACTCGGTGGACGTTCTTGGGGTACACACGTAATTGATGTCAGATGGACGCTGAGGTTTTGGCATTGGCGCTATTATTTTGTTTTTTTAGCGGGTCGCAACCGACGAGAATTATCAAGAAGGGAAGTGGCCATTTCTCGATTCGCGATGGCCTTGCTTCTATCTGTTTTTTTAGTGATCTCTACCTTGGTAGGGTTGCTCGTACTCTATTTAATCAAATCAGCGCTCGGTATCGATCTACTTCCGGGTGTTTCTTTGGGAATATGGGATTGGTTTAAAGGATCTTTTAAGTAACCCTACCATACCGATCCTCAAACCGCACAATATCATCCTCACCCAGATAAGAACCCGATTGCACCTCAATCAGCTCCAAGGGGATCACACCGGGGTTTTCCAATGCATGGACTTGGCCGATGGGGATGTAAGTGGATTCGTTCTCGGTGACGAGGTAGGTTTCGTCACCATTGGTCACCTTGGCGGTGCCGCTGACAACAATCCAATGCTCTGCACGATGGTGATGCATTTGCACCGAGAGTTTGGCACCGGGTTTGACAGTAATTCGTTTAACTTGATACCGCTCGCCATTGTCGATGGAATCATACACCCCCCAAGGACGATAAACCTCTCGATGGTTAAGATGCTCGGTGCGACCTTGGGCTTTTAACTGCTCAACGATTTTCTTAACGTCTTGCACCTTGTCCTTATGAGCGACCAGCAAAGCATCTTGGGTATCGATAATCACCAAATCCTCAACACCCAGGGTTGCGATTAAGCGCTTCTCACCTTTTACCAACGTATTGTGGGTATTCAGTGCCAGCACATCGCCCGTTAGATGATTGCCTTGTGCATCCTTTTCGCTGACTTCCCAAAGAGCTGACCAAGAACCGATATCACTCCAACCGGCATCCAAAGGCACCATCGCCGCCTGTTGCGTTGTTTCCATCACGCGTAGTCAATCGAATCCTCTGGGCAGGCGGCAAAGGCTTGCGCATCGACACGGATAAAATCTAAATCAGCAGCCGTGTCTAGCATGGCGGCTTGGCAAGCTTCCAAAATATCGGGGCGCGATGCTTTTAACTCATCCAAATAACGGCTGGCGCGGAACAGGAACATACCACTGTTCCAGCAATACTCACCGGACTCAACATACGCGGCGGCGGTCTGAGCGTCGGGTTTTTCAACAAAACGACTGACTTTAAAACCGACCTCACCTAACGTAGCCCCTTTTTGAATATAGCCGTACCCCGTTTCAGCATGGGTGGGCACTATGCCAAAGGTGACTAAATGACCCGCTTCTGCCAGAGGGCAAGCGCTTAAGACGGTGTTTTGAAAGGTCAGGGGGTCTTGAATTAAGTGATCAGCCGCTAGGACTAGAAGTAAAGGATCATGTCTCTGAGCCGTTGCGTGTAACGCGGCCAGAGCAATAGCGGGTGCCGTGTTGCGACCGACCGGTTCGAGAATGATTTTAGATTGCGTGAAGTTAAGCTGGCGCAACTGCTCGGCGGCAATAAAGCGGTGTTCTTCGTTACAGATCAGTAAGGGGGGAGTCGAACTTAGGTCAGCCGCGCGTTGAAGCGTTTGTTGTAGCAGGCTGAAACCTGAACCAGACAGGTCTAAAAACTGTTTAGCATAACCAGAACGCGAAAGTGGCCATAGGCGTGTGCCTTGGCCTCCAGCGAGGATGATGGGATATATCATGGCGTTGTTAGTTTCTGTTTTTTAGTAGTGTTGAGACACAATTTACACTATTCACCCAGAAAAAAACTTTTTCATTCGAGAAGTTTTATATGTTTAGTATTTTAGGCTACGCCCTAACTGATCAGCAATCAAGACACGGCATGAATCCATCCTTGGAGCCTCGCGTTTGCCATCCATGGCAAACGACGGTCTTGTGTGCTGCTAAGTCAGGGCGTTTGAAAGTTTGTGCTAAATCATTAAAAACAACTAACCACCCAGTCGCTCTCTCTGATAACTCCCATCCTGCACATGCTTGCACCATTCAAGATTGTCCAAATACCACTGTACTGTTGCTCGGATACCCGTTTCAAAGGTTTCTTGGGGTGTCCAGCCGAGTTCTTGGTGTATTTTGCTGGCATCAATGGCGTAACGCATGTCATGACCGGGTCGGTCTTTGACGGTTGTGATTTGATCACGATAACTACCTTGGGATTTAGGACGAAGTTCATCCAGTAAATCACAAATGGTGTGCACAACTTCGATATTTTGCTTTTCGTTATGACCGCCAATGTTATAGGTTTCACCGATCTTGCCTTCCAGTGCAACCAGAACCAGTGCTCGGGCATGATCTTCAACATATAACCAGTCACGGATTTGATTGCCTTTGCCGTATACGGGTAAAGGCTTCCCGTCTAGGGCATTCAAAATCATCAAGGGAATCAGCTTTTCTGGAAAGTGATAAGGCCCGTAGTTGTTAGAGCAATTGGTGATTAAGGTGGGTAAGCCAAAGGTACGTTGCCAGGCTCTGACTAAATGATCAGAGCCCGCTTTGCTGGCAGAATAGGGCGAACTTGGGGCGTACGCGGTTTTCTCAGTGAAGAGGGGTAACTCACCGGGTTGCTCATCAGGATGGGGTAAGTCGCCATAGACTTCATCTGTCGAGATGTGATGAAAACGAAAGCCAGTTTGTCGGTCAGCACTTAATGCTTGATAGTAAGCTCTGGCTTGTTCGAGTAGCGTAAAGGTCCCGACCAAGTTGGTTTGAATAAAGTCACCCGGTCCATCAATAGAGCGATCCACATGCGACTCCGCCGCCAAATGCATTATGAGATCAGGCTGATGTGTCTTGAAGACGCGCTTTACTTCTGGTGCGTTACAGATATCCACTTGCTCGAACGCATAACGTGGGTTATCACTAACACCCCGAAGCGACTCAAGATTCCCCGCGTAGGTGAGTTTATCCAGATTCACCACTTGGTGTTCGGTGTTCAGAATCAGATGGCGAACAACGGCAGAACCAATAAATCCAGCGCCGCCAGTTACTAAAATTTTAGCCATGAGAGTTTTCCTGTAAGTTAGCAAGGCAAAGCGCTAAAGAGTCTTTCCAATAGGGGACCTTCACATTTAAAGTTTGTCGAATCTTAGCCTTGTTCAATAGACTAAAATGAGGCCGTTTAGCAGGCGTAGGATAATCCTTGGTTTCAATGGGTTGAGCATCACAGCTGATGTCACTCAGTTCAAAAATCGCTTTCGCAAAATCATACCAGCTACACACCCCTTCATTGCTGTAATGAAAAAACTCACAACCCTCGTGTGAATAAAGGCCCTGATGATGTTGTGAAATTAGACTGAGCATGGCATCGGCTAAGTCACCGGCATAAGTTGGGCTGCCTATTTGATCAAAAATGATATTCAGTTGATCACGTTCTGACCCTAAACGCAGCATGGTTTTTACAAAGTTATTGCCATACTCGGAATAAACCCAGCTGGTTCGAATCACAGCGGCATTGGCTAAACTCGCCACCACCGCTTTTTCACTGTTTAGTTTACTCAGCCCATAAGCATTGATCGCATCTGTGGGGTGTGACTCTGTGTAGGGTTGATAATGACAGCCATCAAATACATAATCCGTGCTGATGTGGACGAGATACGCATCCTTTGCTTGCGCCCATTCTGCCAGTTGTTTCACTGCCAGATGGTTGACTTGATCAACCAAGGAAAGCTCTGACTCCGCTTTGTCCACCGCAGTATAGGCCGCACAGTTTAAAATATAATCGAATGCCTTATCAGCTAAGTATGTGCTTATCGCATTAGGATCAGCCAGATCAAATTCCGTATGATCTACAAAAACGAAATCAAATAGCGGATATTGATTTGCACGATCTTGTATAGAATGACCCAGTTGACCACCGACTCCTGTGACTAAGACCTGTTTCGGCTCTTGTTTAGGCATAATAATTGACCCCATAGTCGAAACACTGCCCTAGCTCACTTAGTTTAGGCTGCTGTTTATCCTTGGCTGATAATTGAATCTCTTCGGCAGCAATACCCCAATCAATACCCAAACTCGGATCATCCCAAGATAGACCTCTATCACACTCGGGTGAGTAAAGGTTATCCACTTTATAGGCAAAAATGGCTTGCTCACTGAGCACCACAAAGGCATGGGCAAAACCACGAGGGATAAATAACTGATGCTTATTTTGATCATTCAGTAAAGCGCTGACATGCTGACCAAATGTAGGACTACCGGTACGAATATCCACGGCAACGTCTAACACTTCACCTTGAATCACCCGCACCAATTTACTTTGTGCATAGGGTGCCAATTGAAAGTGCAATCCGCGCAGAACACCACGGCTCGAAGACGATTCATTATCCTGTACAAAGTGAACGGGATAACCTGTTGCCGCTTCAAACAGATCGTGGCGAAAGGTTTCAACAAAATAACCGCGTTGATCACCATGCACTTTGGGTTCGATCAACAATACTTCTGGTATGGCTTGGGGGATAAACTTCATAACTTACGACCTTCCTTAGCACGCTTGACAAGGTATTGACCATACTGATTTTTCAACAAAGGCTCTGCAAGGGCAAGGAGTTGATCTTTATTGATATAACCCATCTCATAGGCGATCTCTTCAAGGCAGGCCACTTTTAAGCCTTGACGCTTTTCAATCGTTTCAATGTACTGAGAGGCTTCCAACAGACTTTCATGAGTACCCGTATCCAACCAAGCATACCCACGGCCCAACAACTCAACCTTTAAGCGACCCTGATCAAGATACATTTGGTTAAGCGTGGTGATTTCCAACTCACCTCGACCAGAAGGCTTCACTTGACACGCCATGTCCACAACGTCAGACGGATAAAAATAAAGACCCGTGACGGCATAGTTAGATTTAGGTGACTTCGGTTTTTCTTCAAGACTGATCACCGTCCCTGAAGCATCAAACTCAGCCACCCCATAACGCTCTGGATCATTCACATGATAACCAAACACCGTGGCTTTACTTTCATTCTTCACATTCAAAACCGCATTCGCTAATAACTGCGGAATACCATGACCATAGTAAATGTTATCACCCAGCACTAGGCAAGCATCATCGCCCGCTAGAAAGTCTCTGCCGAGTATAAATGCCTGAGCTAATCCATCAGGGGAGGGCTGAACAACATACTCAAACCGTATACCTAACTCTGAACCATCCCCCAAAAGGCGTTGAAAAGAAGACTGGTCTTCTGGGGTAGTGATAATCAGGATCTCTTTAATACCGGCTAACATCAATACAGAGATAGGGTAGTAGACCATCGGTTTGTCATAGATGGGTACTAACTGCTTTGATACGCCCTTGGTGATAGGGTAGAGGCGTGTGCCTGATCCACCGGCAAGAACTATTCCTTTCATATTACTTTTCCTTTGGGTAGTGTTTTAGTAACAACTGCTCATATTCACCTAGAATCTTTTCCCATGTGAAATGCTGAGTGTGGCGGTTACGACTATTCTGTTTGAGAGATGATACAATGGAGTTGTCGTTCAGTAATTGATCGAAGCAGTTAGAGCAACTTGAAACATCCGAAAAATATATGGCGGCATCATCGGCTACCCAACGATTAAATCCATTGTCATGAGCCAAAATAGCACTGCCAGCGCCAAGTGCTTCGACGAGTGAAGGATTAGTACCGCCAACAGTATGGCCATGAATGTACAAACGAGAATGAAAGCGCAGTGCGCTTAGCGTGTCTTTATCATAAATTGCACCAGGAAAAAAAACCTCATCAGAAGCAGCAGCCTTAACCGCATTATGATACGAGTGGCTATCTGAAAAGTTGCCTAATACCATCAGTCTATGATTACGTTTTTTTGAGGAAAAGGCTTTAACAATTTCAAGAATAGAGTTTTCTGGTTCTGGACGAGCAATGATCATTGAATAGCCATTTGCTTCTATATCGTAATTAGCAAGACAAGCATCAGGCGCATACAAAATAGCATGAGAACCATAGGGTATCATGGTGATCTTATCACCTTTAACATTGCGTTCTAGGTGCCGTTTGATTAACGGATGGTCTGCGACTAAATGATTACCAATTAAGCTGCCCAGCTTTTCATTTAACCAAAACCAAGCTTTTGCCTTCTTTGACCACTTCGCGCGATGCCATTCAATACCATCCATATTGATGATATTGGTTTGTCCTTTGATTCGGTTAAAAATATTGAAAATTGCTGTGTTATAACCCAGCGTTAGCAAAATACCACTCTTATTCATAGCATCAATTGATGCCTTTAAATCAAAAACCATGGTGTTAAGCGCACTATCATTTTTTGTTTTGATATTGATCAAGTTGATATCATGGTACTGTTCAAGTGGCGATGAATTTGCATTGTCAATTTGACAGTATACATTCACATTCCAGTCGCGTTTAGATAAATACAATGCAAGCTCATCAGCGAACGTTTCAAAACCGCCGTGTTGTGCAGGAATGCCTCTTGTACCTAAAATAAATAATGAAAAAGTCATCTGATCTTCCTTATTAGCTTGGCAGGAACACCTCCAATGAGGGAGTTTTCCTCAAAAGAACTTGTGACAACAGAGCCTGCAGCAATTACACAGTTATCACCAATAGTAACTCCGGCTGTTACAGTAACTTTGGCACCTATCCAACAGTTTTTACCAATTATTATCTCACTACGAGTTGTACCTTGGTGTCTTATAAGAATATTAGGATTGGAGAAATTATGATTTTCAGGGTGGCAGCTTAAATATTGACCAATTATAGTATCAGAGTGGATTGTTACCCCGCCTGATCCACCAATTCTAGAAAACTCACCAATTCCAACGTTATCATGAATAATAATATGGCTGCCCAAATTAGAAATGTCACTTGTTACGATTAATCTACTGAAATCACCAATTGTGACATTATTTCCTAGAGATATACCCTTTAGACCTAATGAATCAATTAAACAGTAATTTCCTATTTTTACTTTTTTTCCCATGGAAAGATAACGTTTGTTTCTAAGCTCTACATTTTTTCCAATTAGATTTATTTTGGTAGGGTTTATCCTTTGGGAAAAGCTACGAGTGTAATCAATGACTAAGTAGTAAATAAATATAAAAGCGTCAATGTTTTTAATGTTGTTAAACTCGGTGTTTAAGCCGCTTCTATGTCTTTTAAGCTTCTTCAATATGTTAATGAATAACATGATTTTAGACCTAAAGTGATTTGAGAAAATTGGTTATATTTTTTTCAAGAATGTTGGGTGTAAAGTTAGCATTATACGATCTTATGGCATTTTTCTTGATGTAATCTAAAGAATCAAAACGTTCAATGATAAATAAAATAACTCTTTTTAAATCTTCTACTGAGTTTGGTGTGAATTTGAATCCATTATAGTTGTCCTCAATAATTTCAGTCATTCCTCCATGGTCAGCGATGACCGTAATGTTGCCATAAGCAATAGATTCAATAACAACTCTGCCAAAGGGTTCAGGTTTTTTTGATGGAATTACTACAATATCTGAGATTGAGAAATGATATGATGGGTTTTCAAGAAAACCCATATAATGAAACTTACAGTTTTTTAGTGCTTTTGAGTTTGTGAGTAACCTTTCGAGGTTTTCTTCTTGTCCAGAATAGGGGGATCCAACAATATATAAATTGCTTATTAATGATAAATGATCTAAATTAATTATAGCATCTAAAAGCAGGTCGGCACCTTTCCAGTCATTAATTCTGCCGACAAATAAAATATTAATTCCTGATCTTTTAGGTTTGCTTTTTATTATGTCAATTGATGATGCATTGTATACAACATCTCCAGTTCTTTTAAATGCGTCTCGAACGGCTTTGGAATTGTAAATCAATCTGGGTTTTGAAAGAAAAAATAAAAATCTAAAAAATGCAATTGCTTTTGTGCTAGGTAGTTCCCTGACGTGAATTATTTTTTTTAATTTCTTATTAAATAATGGTAAGATGAAGGTGATATTTACGATAGTGTTTATGTAAACAATATCGAATTTTTTTGATTGATTTATGGACCAATAATACCCTTTTAATATTTTAAAGATTTCATGTATCGGTTTTTGTTTCAGCTTTGATTTTCGAAGAACTCCAAAGTCATAAATTATTAATTTCGCATTCAGAAGTTTGAGTTTTTCAGTTAGTGGACCTTGTTCAGGAACTAATATGCTAACATCATAATTTAAGTTACATACTATTTGAGCAACTGATAAAAAACTCCGGTCCGATCCGTATAATTCTGAGCTTTGATGTATTAGTAATATTTTTTTCATTCTGTGTCTTGATGGTTATTTTTAAATAAAATATATTGATTTTTTGAATATAAATTTCATTGTTATTTGGATTGATGTTTTTAAGTTCTGGTTTATAATATAAACTTTGCTTTACGATTTAATTTTATTAAAAAATAGGCTGATGAGACTGATATAATTATTCCTGCAATAGTTAATGCTGTTGGTTCAAGTTCAGTGAAGTGTTTTAATAAGGTCAATACAATAGAGTGTATAAAATAGATTCCTGAAGAGTAGAGTGCAATGTTCTTACTGTTATAATTTGTATTAATCTTAATGAAAGTAATAAATATAAATGGACATGCCAATAATATTGATATGTAATTGTCGAATCCGCCTTCTCTTCCTTGGTTGAAAAAATTATAATATGATTCAGCAAAGAGGCACAAAAGACCTAAAGTTGAAAACATAATAGCATATTTTAAATCTATTTTATTATGAATGTTATGTTTTTTTATTAGATATCCCATGCAAAAAAGGGTATGAGAAAAATAAGGCGTTTCGATGAGTCCAGTGGTAATTGAAAAGTTCATTTAAAGTTGATGATTGAAGGTAATTGTAATTGCCAAGATATTGAATAGATATACCGATTATTGCAAGAATGATTGCTGTAGTAATTAGGTGTGTAGGTTTTTTGTTATTTAAAGTGACGAGTAATAATGCTGCACCTATCATACCAGAAATGTACCATAAGTGATGATAACCAATTATAATATTAAAAATCAATGTAAAAATACTATTAAATGAAATGTCAGGTAATTTAAACCAAAAAGCTGAATAAAGAAACATCCAGAAAATGTATAAGGTAATCAGTCGATTAAACCATATTCTTTGGTTTTTTTTGGCGTGAATATCAAAGAAAAAATATCCATTTATAATAAGGAATATAGGCACTGAAATTCTAAATAATCCATTTACCGTTAGGTATTGAAAAAGTTTCGAGTATTCTCCTAGGAAATCTGCGTGTAAACCTACAATCATCAACGCCATAACAAGCTTTAGGATGTCAAGTGAAAAGTTTCTAGCCATATAGTTTTTGCCTATGATTTGATTATTAACTATGTCTTATAAAAAGCCTAATTAACTAAAAAGTATTATCTTCGCGAAAAGTTATGAGCTACTCGCATATGCTTATGACTAATCAAAAATCATCAATATCGATATTTCCCTAGGTTTTGCAATAAACTCTGATGAAGGCCCGCTCTGTTAGCCTAGTTGACTACATGACGATTAATTAAGAAGGCCTCAATTTACATATGTTCTAGATGGCATCGAAGCTCCATGGATTCTCGCATAAAGCTATTAACCAGGCTGTAATTTAGGTTTGCTTAAGCTGCATATTTTATATGCTCATGTTTGAAGTATTTTTGCACTCGTTTAGGTCTCCGTTGAATCATTAACATGCACGGAAAAATCATGAAACCCCGCATGTCTCTAAGACTTGCGATAAATACTCTCGACTCAACGCAGCCTTCTTTCGCTTCCTTTGAATGCCTACTTTAAAGGTCTTTTCACTTTTCAAGAAGTTCATCGCTATATGCCGAATTCCTGCGAGGTTCTCCGCAGCATCTTCACGACGTATCCGACAAGCATCTTCTTTAAACGCAACATCCAATGACCAATGCAGTTTATTCTCAATAAACCAGTGCTGGCGAACAGCT
>NZ_AONB01000033.1:0-17160 GCF_000585235.1 Nitrincola nitratireducens
GGTACTGATAGACTTTGGTGCGGCAAAAGAAGAGCTGGCTGAAAAAAGCCACTCGGTGGTGGTGACAGCGGGGTATGGCTCCCCAGAGCAATACAGCTCGAAATCCAAATTGTCACCCTCCACCGACCTATACGCCGTGGGCGCGACGCTTTACAAATGCCTGACGGGACAAACCCCTGAAGAAGCAAGCGCTCGACTCTATGAAGACGAACACATCCTGCTCAACCAACTACCGATAGCCAAACAATGTCCACCAGGCCTGGTCAGCCTAATCGACCAATGCATGCAACTTAAAGACAAGGAAAGACCTCAAGGCGTCCAGCAAGCCAAGGCAATGCTTGCGCAAACAACAGAAACACCGCACCCACCAGAAGAGCCAGAGACTCAGTCCCAATCAAAAACGGAAAGCACGGAAACCCAGCCTAAAAAAACCAGTAAAGCCCCAATTCTCATCGGCATAGCTGCACTGCTGCTTCTGCTTGGCGGTGGAAGCTATGTTTACCAGCAAAATGAAGCGGAAAAACAACAGTTATTGACACAATTGGAAGGGCAACGTAAAGCTGAAGCACAGCGCATAGCCCAAGCCGAAGAGCAACGCATAGCTGAAGCACAGCGCATAGCCCAAGCCGAAGAGCAACCTCAAGTCGAAGAACATCGCCAACACGCCATCGCCCGAAGTTTGCAGGCTGCTGAAACAGCCTTGCAAGCTAATCGGCTTGCCATCCCAGAAGATGACAGTGCCTTACATCACTACCGCAGAGTATTAGAGCTTGACCCGGATAATAAACAAGCAAAACAAGGGCATGAAAAAATAGTAGAACGCTACATCGCTTTAGCACAAGAAGCGCTTCGTAACGGTGACCTTGATCGTGCAAATCTTATGTTAAGTCGCGCTGAAGACGTCATACCACAATCAGATGCTGTAAACCGCGTAAAAGCGCAAGTCGCAGAACAGCGCGCAGCTGACGCACAACGCCAAACAGCTGCATTGATTGGTGGACGTTATTTAGACAATGAAGACGGCACCATTACCGATACTAAAACCAACCTCACTTGGATGCGCTGTAGACTAGGGCAAACATGGACGGGGAGCGCCTGCTCTGGTGAAGCGAGCCGTTACAACTGGCAAACAGCGCAAGACATCGCCAAACAAACCACCTATGCCGGTAAATCTGACTGGCGCGTGCCAACCCTTGACCAACTCCACTCACTGGTATACTGCAGTTCAGGACAACATCGCGAAAGAAGATTGGATAGTAGCGGACGACCGGTTCAGCAAGGCGTTACTTTTCTAGACGGAGGTTGTGTAGGAGACTATCAGTACCCCACCTTTTTTACTGACGCGTTTCACTATACAAGGAAGGTGTCATGGAGTCCGTCTGTGTGGTCGGATTCGCGCTATGCCAACCATTCTCATAGCGCGTGGAAGGTGGACTTCTCCAATGGTAGAGCCGTCATCTACGATCGGTATATGAGCTTGCCGGTTCGTCTTGTGCGCGGCGGACAGTGACTTTGGCCGCGCAACGGATTTTGTTGAACAGCTATTGTTGGATATAAACTTAAACAGGTAACACATCAAAGGACATACTATGCCAGAAACCACACGGATTAGAATCGGGCGGCATCACGGTGATCAAGTCGATTTAATAATAGATAATGATGCAGTGAGTCGCATGCACGCCGAGGCCTGGTTTGAGCCAGCGCTAGACATGGTGGTTGTTAAGGACGCCGGCAGCGTCAATGGCACCATCCCCACAGGTGATACCCAAATAGCCGGCGACACCCTTCGCGTCGGCCAACAAGGAGGTGTAAAAGTGGGCGAAGTCGAACTTAGCTATGCTCAGCTCAAAGCCTGCATCGACGCCAAACACGCCCAACAACTCCGTATCCAACAAAAACATCTACAGCTTGAAAACAAGAAACGCAATAAAACCCGTGGCTTGGTCGCGGTGGTAATGCTGGCGATAATTGGGGTGGGTGGGTATTTTTACAGTACCATGACCTCAAATAATGAAGCCACCGTCGAAGAACTCACCCGTGCGCTAGAACAAGCCCAAGAAATAATGCGCAATCCGCCCCAGATAGATATACCAGTGAACCAAATCATGAACGGCTCATTTGTGGTGTATGCCAATGGCATCGCCACCGATACCCGCAGTGGTTTACTCTGGAGCCGCTGCTTACTTGGGCAACGTTGGGACGAACCGAACCAGACCTGTAGCGAGCAACCAGCCACCTACCAGGGTGATCGCACTCAGGCTGCGGCCACTATTGCAAATCAAGCGAATTATCTCGATCAAAACGATTGGCGTGTGCCAACACGCACCGAGCTATTAACCTTGGTACAGGGGGTTGAACCAAGCGTTTATCAATCCGTTTTTTCAAATGACCCGATGGGGTTCGTATGGTCAAGCACGGTCCATCGTGAAAACGAATCACATTGGAATGTGAATTTTGCTGATGCAAAAGTTTATTGGAACACTAATGACTACCAGCACTTTGTGAGATTGGTTAAAAGTGTTAATTAAATTGGAGAACTGAAATGACTGAAAAATATGATATAACACGCCGTATTGTCGAAAGATCCGCTCACCCAATGGATGATGTGGAAACCCATAAAATGGGAAAGAATCAAAGCACGGGTGGCAATGATAGCTATGGTTATGGCAACAAAACCGACTTTATCGATGATATTGGAGCTATAGCCGCCCACAAGCTACTGATGCCATCACGGGTGCGGAAGCAAAACCCTATCAAGAGGATGAAAAGACCCGCGTTTTCAGACCCAACAAGACGCAAGAAACAGATACGCTTAGTAGCTCTGCCAAAACAGTCGAAGCGGCGCAATTCGATTACATGAAGGATCCGGTTGTTGGCTGGGTTGTCATCGTTGACGGACCAGGCAAAGGTGCTGCTCTCCCTTTAGGCTATGGGATGAATACCATAGGTCGTGCTAACTGCCGAATAACACTCAACTTTGGTGACATGGAAGTCTCGCGTGAACCCCACGCCAACATCACCTACGATCCAAGAGGGCGCTGCTATTATGTCAACCATGGTGGGGGTAAAAACCTGACCTATCTTAATAATGCCCCCGTGCTGCAGCCGGTGCTTCTAAATGGTGGCGAACAAATGCAGCTGGGTGCGACCACCTTGAAGTTTGTCCCATTTTGCGGGATGGATTTTGACTGGCAAGATAGTCAATAAAGATTTTTAAATTAAACGGGTCATTGTAATGTCAGTGGTTGTCCGGAATCGAAGGCGGGTACTCATAAATGAAACTTAAAAGCCAAACATCTTCAGCCCATGATGTTGTTCTGTTACCTGGCGAAAACTTGCTTGGCCGAGGCTCAGGCTGCACTCATGTGTTGTCTGATACACACGTTTCTGGTCAGCATATCCGTATTTTCCAAACGAGTGCAGGCTGGATGCTTGAGGACCTTTGCTCGACTAACGGAACATATTTAAACGGTGCCAGACTAGTGCCAGGTCAACATTACATGCTTGTGCATGGACAACAAGTAATGCTAGGAGATGCTGCAATATGTTTTGAGGTCATCGCCCACATTGACAGTGCAGCAGTTGTTGAGAATACACCGGGTACGCACAGCAGACCCGTCTTTACAGTGGGTAGGGCAGCCGATAACCATGTTGTGATTGATGCGGCGGTGGTATCGTCGCATCACTTGCAGGTGCAGCAGCTTGCAAATGGCCGTTGGCAGGCACGCGATCTGAATAGCACCAATGGCACCTATCTTATCCTTTCTGATGGGTTTAAGCCTGTTAAAGAATGGCTGTTGGATCCGGAGCAGGTGTTACTACTGGGGAATTATCGACTACCGGTAGAGCGACTTTTTGCATACATGAGTAGTCAAAGTCAGCAGCAGGCGGCACGTATTAAAGTGAGTGCTGATTCGTTAGTCGTTGGTCGTGATCCTAAGGCCGATATATCAGTTCCTCATAGCAGCGTATCATGGCACCATGCGCGCTTGCAGCGACGAGGTAATGCCTATGAGATAGAAGATTTGGGCTCAACCAATGGCACTGTTGTCAACGGCGTGCTGATTAGCAAGCCGACGTTATTAAAAGCCCAAGATGAGCTCATGTTGGGCTTGTATAGTTTTCATTTGGAAATTGATGAAAATCAGCAAAGTCAGTTAGTCAAAAATTCCACCCTAGATGGCTTAACACTTGAGGCGCGTGGAATAAGCAAAACGGTGGGCTTAGATACTCACTTGTTGGATAATATTAGCTTAACCATACACCCTGGAGAGTTGGTGGGACTAATGGGTTTATCGGGGGCGGGCAAAACGACGCTGCTGAAGGCCTTGAATGGCTATGACAAACCTACACAAGGGTCTTCTTATATCAATGGTATTGATATCTATAATAACTTTCACTTGTTTAAAACATGGATTGGCTATGTTCCGCAGGACGATATTGTACATCCAGAGCTTACTGTTTACGAAGCATTGCACTTTTATGCACGTTTAAGGTTGCCGCCAGACATGCAAGCAAGCGAGGTAGATGCTCGTATTCAAGAAACATTAAGCAAACTTGGTTTAGCCGGAGTTGAACATACGCTGATTGGTTCGCCAGATACAGAGAAGGGGATCAGTGGTGGGCAGCGCAAGCGGGTGAATTTAGCAATGGAACTCCTGGCGGATCCGAAAATTATTTTCCTAGATGAGCCAACGTCGGGTTTGTCGGCGGTGGATACGCGCATGGTCATGGAGTTATTACGTGCACTGGCCAATGAAGCAAGACGATCATTATCACGATTCATCAGCCTAGTTTCGATAACTACAAAATCATGGATAGCCAGATTATTTTATCTTACGGTAAGCTGGCTTACTACGGGCCGACTTATCCCAATTCTATTACTTTTTTTAATGCCAACCGGCAGGATGAGGCGTTGTTGAATAATCCGGATAATGCACTGATCGGTTTGCATCAAGGGGAGGAGGATGCGGGTGAGATCAAGTTAAATCCGAGTTCTGAGCGAAATAAAAAGGGCCGACTTTGGCAAGGCGTATACCTTAAATCCAAGGAGTACCAAGAATATGTTTCAAAACGCAGTGGTAAAGTAAAGGAGTTAAAAGGTGAATCAAAACAAGGGATCTCTGCATTAAGGCAATGGTGGACGCTGAGTCAGCGCTTTTTAAGAATCAAGCTAAAAGATAAGGTCAATACTTCTATACTTTTGGCGCAGGCACCTTTGATCGGCATGATGATTGCCGTGTTGTTTTCTGAACAAGCCTATCTAGGTGATGCGGTATTGCCAGGTATGGCAACAACGCTATTGTTTGTTTTGGCGATTTCCGCGGTATGGTTTGGTAATATTAATGCTTCACGGGAAATTGTGGCAGAGCGTGCCATCTTTGAACGCGAGCGCAAGGTAGGCCTAGGTATTTTACCTTATGTTATGTCTAAATTTGGGGTGTTGGCGTTATTGTGCGCCCTGCAAAGCCTGCTCTTAGTTGGTGTTACCTGGTTATTCACACCCTTTTCGTTAAGGTTAGGCGATGGTATTTATACGATTACATTGCTGGTTTTTTTAACCTCACTGTCTGGCCTAAGTATTGGATTACTGGTTTCAACTTTGTCACGTTCACAGGCACAGGCGCTTGCTTTGGTACCTATTGTATTATTACCCATGATTATTTTTGGTGGTGGCATGATGACGGTTAAGCAAATGAGTGATAATAGCAATCCGATTGCATATACGTTGGCTCAAGTAATGCCTACTCGCTGGGCCGTCGAGGATATGACTCGGATTTACGAGACTAATAATCCAGCAGAGCAAATATGCCGTGATCTTGTGGCGCCAGATCTTTATGACACAGTAGCCTTCGATACTTGCGTGTCTTCTCGTCAATTAACTGAGCGCAATTACGGTGCAGCACAAGTTAACTCTTCGATGGTTTTATTAATGTTGTGGTTATTCACTCTGCTTCCCTTGGTGGCAGTGTGTTGGTTATTAAAGCAACGTGATAATGCTTGATCGTATGTTGCTAGTAAAAAAGTCTGTTATTTATGCTTTTATTTTTTAAAAGGTAGTAAGATTATGGAAAGCCTGTTGCAACGTTTAATTGTGTTGGTATTGCTTATCAGCTTGTCTGGGTGCACTAAGGTCGCCCAATTTGTGGCCGACGATGTAGATTACGAGTTAACCAGTGTTCAGGTCAGTGTATCAATGGATAAGCAAGGTGCGGTTAATTTATTCGACCCTAATAGTTACCCGCGTTTGAAAACAACGCTGGGTTTTGGAGTGAAATTAATTAATAACAGTGCGTTTAATTTAAAAGTAAAAGAAGTGTATTTTGACGCATATTTAGGTGATGAACATATTGGTAGTGGTAGCAGTCAAACGCCATTTGAAGTGGCTTCTTCTGGTGGTACTAATACTGTTTTTTTTGATACGCTTTTCAACCCAACACAATTTATCCGCGAGCCCTACCGTGCTTTGAACTTGCTGGAGCAACCACCTTTGCGCATCGAAGGCTATAGCTTAGTGAGTACCAAAATAGGCGAATTTAAAGTTGGCTTTTCCCTAACGTATAACGACTTGATGAGTCTGCTAAGTCAGCCGAGTGAGTTGATGATTCGAAGAGTAAACTAGTGGTTTTAGAGATATCCGTTAATAAAGAGCCGTTGTCGTGATTGCAAATATAACATTTTTGGAAAAAAACGATGGTTAAACTTGAATTCAATTACCTTACCTTGCCGCAAGGCTATCAACTGTGTAATTATGTTATTCGGGATATATTGGGGCAGGGTGGGTCTAGTATAGCTTATTTAGCACAAGATATTCAGCTGCAAAACCTAGTCGTTATTAAAGAGTATTTCCCGATTGGTATTGCAAGTCGTGATGGTCAAACCATCAATGAGACATATAACGACGTTGATGCGAAAACTGCCTATGAAAAGGGCTTGAAAGTTTTTTTAGAAGAAGGTCAAAAACTTGAAGGTCTTTACCATCCAGCGCTAGAAAGAGTTCTTAAATGCTTCCAACTCAACAATACCGCCTACCAAGTGGTAAGCTATATCGAAGGTGAGACGCTTGATAAATACCTAAAACGTGAATTCACCCTTAGCCCACAAGTTACATTGCACTTTGCCGCCGAACTGCTTGATGGTCTTGAGGTCTTGCATCAATACGGTCTGATTCATCGCGGCATCAGACCGGCCAACATCATTATCAGCCACAAAGGCAAACCAGTACTTTTGGACATTGGAGTTGCTAAAACAGCCCTTCAGAATTTAGATCAAGATCCAGAAAGAGCATTGAATAACGATGGCTACACGCCTCCAGAAGAGTTATTCTGTAAGCCTAGCTTCTCGCCAGCTACTGATTTTTATGCGCTTGGTTCAACCCTTTACAAATGCGTGACAGCAGTAACTCCTGAGCATGCTCACTTTAGGTTTCATGATGATGAACACATTCCTATAAATCAGTTATCGATTGCCAAACAATGTCCACGGGGCCTGGTTAGGCTAATTGATCAGTGCATGCAACTCAATCAAAAAAAACGCCCCCAAAGTGCTAATGAAGCAAAATTTTTGCTTAAGGAAGGCGGTACTTTTAAGTATGTAAAGAAATGCATTAGTGTATTAAAGAAGGCATTAAGCAGAAACGAGATGATGAAATCATGACAACTAAACATAGTACCAATTTTTCGGTAGATCCTGTTGTGGGATGGGTCGTTATTGTGAAGGGTCTAGTCTATGGTACTGCATTTTCTTTGGTTAATGGGGCGAATACGATAGGAAGGTCGGATTGCAGAATAAATTTGAATTTTGGTGCGTGATATATTAAAGGTTAGTTTTTAGGGAATAATAGGAAAAATCATGAGTAAACCCACCTTCAACCACCGCACCTTACCCCAAGGTTATCAACTGGGTGATTATGTTATTCAAGACTTGTTGGGGCAGGGTGGTTTTGGGATTGCTTACCTTGCACAAGACAGTCAGCTGCAAAATCTAGTCGTCATTAAAGAATACTTCCCCAATGAACTCGCCAGTCGAGATGGACAAACCGTTAGTGCCTTGGGTACCAATGGCCAAATCGACTACGAAAAAGGCATGGCACGCTTTTTAGAAGAAGGCCGTGCTTTGGCTCGATTCAATCATCCTGCGGTGGTGCGTATTCTCAAATACTTCCAACAAAACAACACGGCCTATCTAGTGATGGAATTTATTGACGGCGAACCGCTGGATAGCTATCTCAAACGCAAACACACCCTGACCCCTGAGGTAGTCGAGCACCTCGCCAAAGAACTGCTAGACGGCCTTGCCGTAGTTCACCAGCACGGCCTGATCCACCGCGACATCAAACCCGCCAACATCATGCTACGACCCGGTGGCAAACCGGTACTGATAGACTTTGGTGCGGCAAAAGAAGAGCTGGCTGAAAAAAGCCACTCGGTGGTGGTGACACCGGGTTACGGTGCATTAGAGCAATACAGCTCCAAAGCAAAACTTGCACCGGCCACTGACCTTTATGCTGTGGGTGCAACGCTTTACAAATGCCTGACTGCGCAGACGCCTGAAGAGGCTACTGCTAGGGTGATAGACGACACCCACATTCCCGTCAACCAACTACCTATAGCTCAGCAATGCCCACCCGGGTTGGTGGCACTTATCGACCAGTGCATGCAACTCAAAGAAAAAGAGCGACCTCAAAGTGCGGAGCAAGCCAAAGGATTGCTCAGTGATGTGATCGTAAAAGATCCTTTACCATTAATAACCACCGATACCATAGAGGCTTCAGATACAACAAAAAGAAAAAGCACGAAAAAAGCTTCTTTGCTAGTCAGTGTTCTGTTGGGTGGGGTTGTGATGGCATTTGGTGGATATTTCTTTATTCAATCTACATCAATGTCTGTGCCAGTTGAAGTGTCACAACCAGTTGATTCAAAGCAAACATTAGCTGAGGAAGTTGTTCTGATCGGCGGGCGCTACAAAGACAACAAAGACGGCACAGTCACAGATATAGAGACAAATCTTACTTGGATGCGATGTAGTCTTGGACAAACTTGGACAGGTAGTTTCTGTAGTGGAGCACCAACATACTATAATTGGCGGCATGCTCTTGATGACAGTAAGCAAACTCATTTCGCATCCAAAAATGATTGGCGGCTACCTACTGTTTATGAACTTCATGCTATTGTGAACTGTACCTCAGAACAACAGAAAGATTTATTAATAGACGAGTCTGGTTATACAGCTAAGCTCGGAGATGTATTTTTAGATGGAGGTTGTGAAGGAGAATTCAATAGTCCCACAATCGTGATTCAAGCTTTTCCAAACACCTTCACCTCTTCTGCATGGACTAGCTCTGAAACAAAAGGTCAATTGGGTTTTGGATCCTGGGGTATAAATTTCGAGGATGGTGGGGCTGAACCGTTTGACCGTCGGTATAGTCATTCTGTTCGTCTTGTTCGAGATGAGTTGTAATTATTTCTGTAAAGATGAGCTTTTATTAAATTTTCAAAAAAGGATGGTCCATTGAATAAACCCACCTTCAACCACCTTACTTTACCTCAAGGTTATCAACTGGGTGACTATATTATTCTAGACCTGTTGGGCCAAGGCGGTTTCGGAATTGCCTATCTTGCTCAAGATATTCATTTACAGAACCAAGTGGTGATTAAAGAATACTTTCCTAGTGATTTAGCCAGTCGTGATGGACAAACCGTTAGTGCTTTAGGCACCAATGGCCAAATCGACTACGAAAAAGGCATGGCACGCTTTTTAGAAGAAGGCCGTGCTTTGGCTCGATTCAATCATCCTGCGGTGGTGCGTATTCTCAAATACTTCCAACAAAACAACACCGCCTATCTGGTGATGGAATTTATTGACGGCGAACCGCTGGATAGCTATCTCAAACGCAAACACACCCTGACCCCTGAGGTAGTCGAGCACTTAGCTAAAGAGCTTCTCGATGGTCTCGAGGTGGTTCACCAGCACGGCCTGATCCACCGCGACATCAAACCCGCCAACATTATGCTACGACCCGGTGGCAAACCGGTACTGATAGACTTTGGTGCCGCGAAAGAAGAGCTGGCTGAAAAAAGCCATTCTGTTGTTGTTACTCCAGGTTATGGTGCGTTAGAGCAATACAGCTCCAAAGCTAAACTTGCACCGGCCACTGACCTTTATGCTTTCGGTGCAACGCTTTACAAATGCCTAACAGCGCAAACGCCTGAAGAGTCCAGTGCCCGAGTGTTAGACGACACCCACATCCCTGTCAATCAACTACCTATAGCTCAGCAATGCTCACCTGGCTTGGTTGCACTCATCGACCAGTGTATGCATCTGAAAGGAATAGACCGTCCCCAAAATGCGCAGCTAGCCAAAGTCTTGCTAACTGAAACTGGATCTGAAAATCGAACACCACCACAACCACTCAAGAATGACTCAGCGGTCCTAGACGCCATGATCGAAATGGCTGGTAGTGACGGAATTATCACACAACAAGAAATCAACTTAATCATTACTAAAGCACAAACACTTGGTGTGGATGTTGTTGTGATTAGAAATATTATTGATAGATTAGCAGGTGCAAAAGGATGGAGGATAGAACCAGAAAATAGTAATCCAAAACAAACTAAAACTGATGCAGAGAAAAACGAATCATCAAAAAATGCCCAATCAAAGCCTAAAGCAAAAGCAGCAAGACCAGTAGAAAATATCAGCGCTCCTCTGATTAGCAATCGCTACCATGACCATAATGATGGCACGGTGACCGACACCCATACGGGTCTAATGTGGATGCGTTACAGCATTGGTCAGGAATGGTATGGGCAAATCTGCACTGGTGAAGCCATTGAGCACAACTGGACAGCCGCTACTCTTATTCCCAAAGGCGGTTTCTTTAGACGATTTAGCTTTGCCGATTACAGCGATTGGCGTCTGCCCAGCATTCAGGAGTTGCATACACTGGTTTATTGTTCCTCGGGCCAACAGCGGGGATTTCACTTGGATTCTAACGGGCGGCTGTTAGAAGTCCACGACATAATTCAAAATGGCCGTTGCGAAGGTGACTATCAAACACCTACAATTAACCCATTGGCCTTCCCTGCTACTCCTGCGAGTTGGTTTTGGTCCTCGTCGCCTATCTCCGACAGCAATTATCGTGCTTGGGGTGTAAGGTCAAGTGCGTGGGGTGTCAGTTTCTGCAGTGGCCATGTCAGCAACCTTAACAAGAGCGATAAATGTTTTGTCCGTTTGGTACGAACCGCGCATAGAAATTAACTTTTTGTTTATCTGTTAACGTTTTCTTCATACAAAAGTTAATGCATTAAATAGGATAGAAGATGGGTAAATTTTCCTTCAACCACCGCACCTTACCGCAAGGTTATCAACTGGGTGATTATGTTATTCAAGACCTATTGGGCCAGGGTGGTTTCGGAATTGCCTACCTTGCTCAAGACATTCATTTACAGAACCAGGTGGTGATTAAAGAATACTTTCCTAGTGATTTAGCCAGTCGTGATGGACAAACCGTTAGTGCTTTAGGCACCAATGGCCAAATCGACTACGAAAGAGGCATGGCACGCTTTTTAGAAGAAGGCCGTGCTTTGGCTCGATTCAATCACCCTGCGGTAGTGCGTATTCTCAAATACTTCCAACAAAACAACACGGCTTATCTAGTGATGGAGTTTATTGATGGTGAACCGCTGGATAGCTACCTCAAACGCAAACACACCCTGACCCCTGAGGTAGTCGAACACTTAGCTAAAGAGCTTCTCGATGGTCTCGAGGTGGTTCACCAGCACGGCCTGATCCACCGCGACATCAAACCCGCCAACATCATGCTACGACCCGGTGGCAAACCGGTACTGATTGACTTTGGTGCGGCAAAAGAAGAGCTGGCTGAAAAAAGCCACTCGGTGGTGGTGACACCGGGTTACGGTGCATTAGAGCAATACAGCTCCAAAGCTAAACTTGCACCAGCCACCGACCTTTATGCTGTGGGTGCAACGCTTTACAAATGCCTGACTGCGCAAACGCCTGAAGAGGCGACTGCTAGGGTGATAGACGACACCCACATCCCCGTCAATCAACTACCTATAGCTCAGCAATGCCCACCCGGGTTGGTGGCACTTATCGACCAGTGCATGCAACTCAAAGAAAAAGAGCGTCCTCAAAGTGCTCAAGAAGCCAAGTCTATGCTTGTCGAAATACCAGAACACCCATTACGACAGCCTCCAGAACCCAAGCTAGAATCAAATGAAAAGGCCCTCAAAAGTAACAAAACCAGCAAAGCCCCAATAATCGGTATAGTCGTAATCGCACTGATACTTGGTGGTGGGTATGTTTACCAACAACATCATGCCGAAAAGCAATCGTTATTAACTCAGCCTAAAGCGCCAGAAGACATTATTGAGCCACAAAACCAAGCACAACCAGATACTTTGCTTGGTGGACGTTATTTAGATAATCAAGATGGCACCATTACTGACACTATAACCAACCTCACTTGGATGCGCTGTAGTCTTGGACAAACTTGGACAGGTGAGACGTGTCTAGGAGACGCGTTAGAGCTTAATTGGTCGCAAGCTAGTAGTCTTGGCGAACAAACCACGCTTGCTGGTTATGATGATTGGCGTTTACCAAACCTAGATGAGCTTTATACGCTCGTTTATTGTTCCTCTAATTCGCGGCGTGAGAACCAATTAGACTTATTAGGGCGAGCTGTTCGAGAAGGAAACTATCAAAACTGGTTAGATGGGCGTTGCGATGGTGTTTTTCAAAGCCCAACTATTTATCTTCAAGCATTTCTAGAGGCATTACCTTCGGAGTATTGGACGGGTTCAGCATATCCGGATAGTGCAGATAGTCTATGGATTGTAGACTTTAGTGATGGTAGCACTAGTACAGACTATTGGAGAAATAATTTAAGGGTCCGCTTGGTGCGAAGTTTATAAATTAGTAACTGGAAGGTTTGCAGTAGAGGACAGTTTTAAAATTACAATGACTATAAATTTATTAGGGAACAGCAATATGCAATTGCACCCTAAAGAACTCCCGCCCTGCCAGCCGCAACTGCGGCATGCTCGGCGACTGGCATAGCAACAACAGCTTCTGTCTCGCTTACAGCCTCTGCTCTTTGAGGAACCCAAATGTTTTTGCTTCTTTAAAGGTAAGCGCTCATTTTAAGACGTCATTGACATAACAATAATAGTCACGAGCAATGCCTAACATCACCAGCCAGCTCAACATTTAGGACTTTTTCCTATATACACTCAAGTCACTAGGCGATAAAGTTATTACATAATGGTCATACAATTAACCTTCGACTGGATATGATGCAGTGATTGCAATTGATAGTATTGCCCAATTATTGCGCCTACTGCTCAGCCATTTGCTCATCCTTCTCTGGCACCTGCAATTGTCTCTGGCCTTTGCTGGTGCTTTAGGTTGGTCAATTTGGCTTAGCACGCTTTTACCCTTGGCAGTTTTTATCACCCTAGCGAGTTGGGTGAGCTTTCATTTTTATTACCCACCACGAAAGCTTCTAGCCGTACATCTAGTGAGTTTTGTCGGCGGCTTGCTGGCTTTACTCCTACACCCTGTGTTGACTTCTGTCGCTTTCTTGTTGACTCTTGTAACCGTGGTTTATCCCTGTAAGCAGTGTATTCGCTTGAAGCTGCCCGCATTTTTTGATGAGTTCAGGTTGTGAGATCGCGTCTTGAACTATTGCTAGAACTGGATCGTCCGCAGGACTTGATTCAGGAAGCGCGTCATGAAATTGCACGTGGTGGTGCTGTGACCCCAAATCTGTATTGGTTGGTTGGGTTGATGGAGGCGGGCCAGTGGCAAGAGGCTCAGGAAAAAGCTAAGGCATTTCAAGCCGACCTAACTGGATACGCGGACTTCTGGCTGTTGAAAGGCCAGATCTCTTTGATGCTGGATCAACCTCAGGAAGCCTTGCAGGCGTTTAGTGAAGGATTGAAGCAAGAGCCTGCCAACTCTAGCCTGCTGGCTTGGAAAGGCTTGATTCAGGGCTTTCAGGGCGATTTACGCTCCAGTCAGGCTTGTTTTGAAACCCTGCTTACCCAAGAGCCTTTGCATACTCAGGGTATGACCTTTATGGCGCTGGTGTATGGGAATGTCTGTTGTCGATCTGATCTTGCGCGCAAATTGTTGATGCGTTGTTTGCAGATTAACCCGCAGGATCAACGGGCTTTGGCGCTCTTGGCTGAGTTTGAACCTCTACCCTGGATCAAGCGCAAGCGGTTACGACAAGCACTGGGGCTCAATCCTTTTGACCATGATGCGCGTCAATCACTCAGTCTATTAGAGCGCAGCTTGCCCATTCATGTGACTCTGGCAGTGGGGCACATCTTGCTGGCTCAACTGCTGCACGCTTTGGCGCTGCATTCAGACATCTGGGTGTTTTTATTGTTAATCACCGCCTGCCTGCAAGCCAGCGCTCTTTTTTATCTGAATAAACACATGCCGGGTGTCTTGCTGCTGTTTTTGTTGCCGTTGATTTTCTTTCCATGGCAGGTGCTTAATCTGATCAATTTTCTGGTGGCTGCAGGTGTGGGCTTGTTTTTGATTGCGCCTTGCTATGGTGTGTATCGCCTCTTCCTCTTGTTCTTCACAGATAAGGACTAAAACCATGAGTTATGATAATCCGGATGCTGTGCCTAACCAAGTGACTGAATATCAACTGACACGGTTTGAACCGGCAAATTTAAAATACCGCATCACCTTTGAGCAGGTCGGTGGGCTGGATGAACTCAAACGCCAAGCGCGCTTGAAGATTATTGAGCCGTTTCGTAACCCAGAGCTGTTTAAGAAGTTCAAGAAACAAGCAGGTGGAGGACTGCTGCTCTACGGACCACCCGGTTGCGGCAAGACTTGGTTTGCCCGTGCCTTGGCAGGGGAATGTCAAGCAGCTTTTTTTAATGTAGCTATCAGCGATATTCTTGATATGTGGATGGGCAACAGTGAAAAAAACCTGCAAGCCCTGTTCGCTACTGCCCGCGCCCATAAACCGGCGGTGATTTTTATTGATGAGATGGATGCTCTTGGACGTAAACGCGAGTTGTTGCGCCACTCCAGCGGCATGAGCAATATGATCAACCAGTTTCTGGCTGAAATGGACGGCATCGACACGAATAACGAAAACCTGCTGGTGATAGGGGCCACCAATGCCCCCTGGGATGTCGACAGTGCTTTTCGTCGCCCCGGTCGTTTTGATCGTACCTTGCTCGTGCCCCCGCCCGATTTATCTGCCCGCAGCAGCATTCTGCAACAGCGGCTGGAAGAGTTGCCCATTGCATCACTGAATTATGCCGAACTGGCCGAGGCTACAACGGGTTTTTCTGGTGCCGATCTGAAAGGGTTGGTTGACCAAGCATCAGAAACGGTGCTAGAAGCCATTTTAGAAAGCGGCAAGGATGAAAAAATCACCCAGGCTCTGCTATTAGAGTTGGCAAAAAGTATCCAGCCCAGCACCCTGGAATGGCTGGACCTAGCACGCAATGTCGTGGAATACGCCAATCAGGGTGGGCAGTATCAGGAATTAGCCGACTTTCTTGAAACCCAGTCCGGAGGCAAAAAACGCCGTATGGGTTTCTTTTAGGTCGAGCCTATATCTCTGGTTAACCACAATACGCTTTCTGCCACGCCGCTCAGTGGGATCGGTTAATCCGGTATCTGGATGATGGTGCTTATCCGATTGATAACAACCGAGCAGAAAATGCCATCCGTCCCTTCACTGTAACCAATGGGATGGACTCCTCCTCACCTAATCGGCATCGATGTGCCAAAATGGTGAGTAGACAACAAACCATCTAACGATGAGGAGAAGCCCATATGACTATTATCCGTGTTGGTGTTGATATTGCAAAGTCTGTTTTCCATGTTCATGGTGCTGACCGTCAAGGTAAAACCTGCTGGCAAGGAAAATATTCACGCAGTAAATGGCTTGATGCGATCAGCAAGAAAGTGCCCGCTAATGCTGAAATCGGTATGGAGGCCTGTGCTTCCTCTCATCACTGGGCGCGAGAACTCCAAAAGCGTGGTTACCGAGTTCGTTTGATTGCCGCGCAGTTCGTTAAACCCTATGTCAAAAGCAACAAGAATGACCGTGTTGACGCTGAAGCTATCTGCGAAGCCATGAGTCGACCTAACATGCGTTTTGTCACACCAAAATCGGTTGAACAACAGGATATCCAAGCGATGCATCGAGTTCGTGAAGAACTGATTGCTCAACGTACAGCCAAGGCTAACCAGATTCGAGGTTTAGTCGGTGAATACGGCATCATCGCGCCCGTTGGCATTCACCAGTTAAGGCATAATTTGCCCTGCTGGTTAGAAGATACTGAGAATGGTCTCACTTATCCTTTCCGGCTTTTGTTAAGTGACCTTGCAGAAGACCTTCGTTATCTTGATGACCGTATTCAAAAGCTGGATGAGCAGATCCTTGAAAGCGTCCAACATGACCCTGTTGCCAAGCATTTAATGACGTTACGTGGTGTAGGCCCCTTAATTGCCAGTGCTTTGATCGCAGCACTAGGTGATGGAAAAGCATTTAAAAAAGGACGCGATTTCGCGGCTTCTCTAGGCTTACGCCCAAACAACACAGTACAGGTGGCAAGGATCGACTGCTAGGCATAAGTAAACGCGGGGATAGTTATTTACGCAAACTGCTAGTTCACGGTGCCAGAGCTGTAATGCGTCACATGACCAACAAGGATGATGGGCTGAGTCGCTGGTTAAAAGGACTAGTATCTAGGAAGCATCACAATGTAGCCGTGGTTGCATTAGCCAACAAAACAGCCCGTATGGCTTGGGCCTTGGTTTACAACAATGTAGATTACAACGAAAGCTTGGCAGCTGCATGAGCATTCAATTGAGTAGATAGATACGTCGAACGATAAGTTAATTAGAAGTTAAATCTCACCACGATTGCGTGGCACTTTGATTGATGGCGAACAGGTCGAACCGGCATTGAAAAAACCCTAGAATGAACCGGTGGTTTGAGCCCGAGTAACCGATTGGGAGTCAGTGCGCGGATAGCCCATTAGGGTCTGATGCCTCATAGCGGCATCATTCATGAGACCGGATACACGTAGGCAGTCGTACCTTAGCTTCGATCAAACAAAGTGCTTGCAAAAGAGGAGGAGTCCATACACG
>NZ_AONB01000034.1:0-15392 GCF_000585235.1 Nitrincola nitratireducens
AGTTTTAAAATAAGTGTTGTAAACTGATAGGGAGTGCATTATAATTTGCCTCCCTATTATGCAGTAGGCTAGTAGCTCAACTGGCAGAGCAGCGGTCTCCAAAACCGCAGGTTGGGGGTTCGAGTCCCTCCTGGCCTGCCAATCTCAGTCGAGATTGGCATCAAATAGCGTAAGCTTACCTAATAAGCCGAGGCTTCTGGCGTGAATACAAAAGTAAATTCTGAAGGGTCAAAACTGGATAGCATTAAGTGGGCTGTTGTTGTCCTGATTATTGCTGTCGGTGTGGTTGGGAACTCAATTTTTTCAGATGAGTCTCTGCTTTACCGTGTTTTGGCGCTTATTGTTTTAGCGGGTGTTGCAGGCTTTGTTGCGCTGCAAACTGCAAAAGGTCAGCTATGGTTCAAGCTGTTTAAAGATGCTAAAGGCGAGATGCGAAGAGTGGTTTGGCCGACGCGTCAAGAAACTTTGCAAACAACGCTTATGGTGCTTGCTGCAGTACTAGTGGTTGCGCTTATGCTGTGGGGGCTTGATTCTCTGCTCGGCTGGATAGTTTCCGGGGCAATTGGCTAGGAGTTCTGGCATGAGTACTGAAGAAAAAAAGCGCTGGTATGTGGTTCATGCCTATTCCGGATTTGAAAAGCGCGTAATGAACGGCCTTAGAGAACGTATTGAATTGCATTCGATGCAAGATCTCTTCGGTGATGTGCTAGTGCCGACTGAAGAAGTCGTTGAAATACGTGATGGAAAGAAACGCAAATCTGAGCGTAAGTTTTATCCAGGTTATGTGTTGGTTCAAATGGTTATGAATGATGCTACTTGGCATCTTGTGAAAAGTACGCCAAGAGTGTTGGGGTTTATCGGCGGAACCGCAGATAAGCCTGCGCCTATCACAGACCGTGAGGCAAACGAAATACTGCAACGTGTTGAGAGTGGAGCGGATAAGCCCAAGCCCAAGACGGTGTTTGAGCCAGGTGAGATGGTTCGAGTTAACGATGGTCCTTTCGCTGACTTTAATGGCGTTGTTGAGGAAGTTAACTACGAGAAGAACCGCTTGCAAGTGGCTGTTTTAATTTTTGGTCGATCAACGCCGGTGGAGCTAGAGTTCCGTCAGGTTGAGAAGGTCTAAATACAAACCTCTGTGTTTGTTTTTATATAAATGGTAGTTAAGGGGAGCCTTTTAAAGGCGCTTGTACCCAAAGGAGTAGCTTAATGGCTAAGAAAATTAATGCTTATATCAAGCTGCAGGTCAAAGCAGGCCAGGCTAACCCAAGTCCTCCAGTAGGGCCTGCGTTAGGTCAGCATGGCGTCAATATCATGGAGTTCTGTAAAGCGTTTAACGCAGCAACTCAAGGTCTTGAGCTAGGTTTGCCAACACCTGTTGTTATCACTGTATACAGTGATCGTAGCTTTACGTTCATCACCAAAACACCACCTGCTGCAATTTTGTTGAAGAAAGCAGCTGGTCTTAAGAGTGGTTCTGCACGTCCAAACACTGAGAAAGTGGGTAAAGTTACTCGTGCTCAGTTGGAAGAAATTGCCACAACTAAAATGCCAGACTTGACAGCCTCTGATATGGAAGCTGCTGTACGTACGATCGCTGGTAGTGCGCGTTCAATGGGCCTAGTTGTAGAAGGTGACGAGTAATGGCTAAGTTATCTAAGCGTAAAAAAGCAATTCGTGAAAAAGTAGTAGCGGGTAAGCTTTACTCTATTCAAGATGCAGTTTCTGTATTAGCCGAAGTGTCTACCGTTAAGTTTGTTGAATCAATTGACGTTGCGGTTAACTTGGGCGTTGATCCGCGTAAATCAGACCAAGTGGTTCGTGGTTCATCTGTATTGCCACACGGCACAGGTAAAGATGTTCGTGTTGCTGTGTTTGCTCAAGGCGATAATGCTGAAAAAGCAAAAGCTGCAGGTGCAGACGTTGTTGGTTTTGAGGATTTGGCTGAGCAAGTAAAAGCTGGCAATCTGGACTTCGACGTTGTTATTGCAACACCTGATGCTATGCGCATTGTCGGTCAGTTGGGTCAGATTTTAGGTCCACGTGGTTTGATGCCAAACCCAAAAGTTGGCACTGTAACTCCTGACGTAGCTACAGCGGTTCAAAATGCTAAGGCTGGACAAGTCCGTTTCCGTACCGATAAAAATGGTATTATCCATTGTTCAGTAGGTAAAGTTGGATTTGCTGCAGATGCAATCAAAGAAAACATTGATGCTTTAGTTGCTGAACTGAAAAAGCTTAAGCCATCTTCGGCTAAGGGTGTTTACTTGAAAAAAGTAACAGTGTCTACGACTATGGGCCCAGGCTTAGTTGTTGATCAGTCGTCCTTAAACGCTTGATAATAGTTTAAAAGATTTTGAGGGTCTTCGTGACCTGTCATACAGAATACGAAGGCCGTCAAAGACCGCAGGTGACAATCTAGCGTTTAGATTGTCTTAATGGGTAACTTGCCTGCGCAGACGGTGTGATTCGATAGAATCAAAACCACCGTACTCACTGCCTGAAATATACATTTCAGGAATTTGGTAAATAGTCGAAAGACTCAATCCAGGAGTAAATCGTGGCATTAGGACTCGAAGACAAAAAAGCGATCGTCGCTGAAGTCCAGGAAGCTGCTGCATCCGCTCTATCCGCCGTTGTTGCTGACTCTCGTGGAGTTTCAGTAACCGACATGACAAGTTTGCGTAAGCTTGCTCGTGAAAATGGTGTATGGTTGCGTGTTGTTCGTAACACACTGGCACGTCGTGCAGTAGACGGTACCCAATACGAATGTCTCAAAGACGCATTTGTTGGTCCATCTATCATTGCCTTTTCAAACGAGCACCCAGGTGCTGGTGCGCGTATTCTACAAGATTTCGCGAAAGGCAACGACAAGTTTGAACTGAAAGCAGCAGCATTCGAAGGCGAAAAAGTTGACATCGCTATGCTGGCTAGCTTGCCGACCTATGACGAAGCCGTTGCTAAGCTGATGAGCGTTCTTAAAGAAGCTTCAGCTGGTAAGTTGGTACGTACACTGGCAGCAGTTCGCGACCAGAAAGAGCAGGCTGCCTGAACGCATTAGCGAAGGTTGTTTGAAAAGAGTTTAATGGGTAATACCCAATCAGATTATCAGGAATCAAAAATGTCTCTGACTCATGAAGATATCATCAATGCAGTAGCTGAAATGTCTGTTAAGGACATCGTTGTATTGATCGAAGCGATGGAAGAAAAATTCGGTGTTACTGCAGCTGCCGCTGTTGTAGCAGCAGGCCCTGCAGCAGCTGAAGCTGAAGAGCAGACTGAATTCAACGTTATCCTGGCTGAAGCTGGCGATAAGAAAGTTAACGTCATCAAAGCCGTTCGTGGCGCTACAGGTCTTGGCCTGAAAGAAGCTAAAGAATTGGTTGACGGCGCGCCTGCAACTGTTAAAGAAGGCGTTTCTAAACAAGAAGCTGAAGAACTCAAGAAAGCACTGGAAGAAGCCGGCGCTAAAGTTGAGCTCAAGTAATCGCTTCAATGCGCTGCAGGCCGCATAACCTGCTTAAAAAGCGTATGGCTGGTGACCATAGAGTCACCGGCCTTTTTCCGTTATTAAATGACAGCAAAAATATAACGGCAAAACAGACTGGAAGATCCCCTTCTGGACTGGCTTCTCAACTAGGTGCACATGCTGGGGAACACTGATGGCTTATTCATATACTGAGAAGAAACGAATTCGTAAGGATTTTAGCAAGCTAAACCAGGTCATGGATGTTCCATACCTATTGTCGACGCAGCTTGACTCCTATCGGAAGTTTCTGCAGCTGGGGGCAGACGCGGGCAGACGCGATGAATCTGGACTCCAAGCGGCATTTAATTCTGTTTTTCCAATCGTATCCTATTCCGGAAATGCTGCACTGGAGTACGTTGGTTACCGCCTCGGTGAACCCGTGTTTGACGTCAAAGAGTGTCAGTTGCGCGGTATTACCTATGCAGCTCCACTGCGCGTCAAAGTGCGTCTGGTTATATACGATCGTGATTCGTCTACGAAAGCAGTTAAAGACATTAAAGAGCAAGAAGTCTACATGGGTGAAATGCCTTTGATGACTGAAAACGGTACCTTCGTTGTG
The DNA here is from genome assembly GCF_000585235.1 of Nitrincola nitratireducens. Lineage (NCBI taxonomy): Bacteria > Pseudomonadati > Pseudomonadota > Gammaproteobacteria > Oceanospirillales > Oceanospirillaceae > Nitrincola > Nitrincola nitratireducens. The sequence goes on from NZ_AONB01000034.1 coordinate 4,089, forward strand.
AATGGAACCGAGCGCGTTATTGTGTCGCAGTTGCATCGTTCACCAGGTGTTTTCTTTGATCATGACAAGGGTAAAACACATTCATCCGGTAAGCTTTTATACTCAGCTCGGATTATTCCTTACCGTGGCTCATGGCTTGACTTTGAATTCGATCCTAAAGATGCACTGTTTGTTCGTATCGATCGTCGCCGTAAATTACCGGCGTCTATATTGCTGCGTGCATTAGGCTATGGCACACAAGAGATTTTAGAAATCTTCTTCGATACCACTGGTTGGAATTTCGAAAAAGATCAAATCTGGATGGATCTTGTCCCTGAACGCTTACGTGGTGAAACCATGTCGTTCGAGATCAAAGACCCTGAAGGAAACGTGATTGTTGAGGCTGGTCGTCGTATTACGCCCCGTCACACGCGTCAAATGACAAATGCGGGCATGAAGCAGTTGCTCGTTCCGTCAGAATATTTGGCAGGGAAGGTGACCGCGCGTGATGTTGTTGATCCGTCAACGGGTGAAGTGTTGGCTGTTGCAAATACAGAAATCACCGAAGATTTGATTACGCGTTTAATGGTGTCAGGAATTACGCGTTTTGAAACCCTGTACACAAATGATTTGGACTGCGGACCTTATATCTCTGATACGTTGCGCATTGACAGCACACGTAATCAAATAGAGGCTCTTGTTGAAATTTATCGAATGATGCGCCCTGGTGAGCCGCCTACTAAAGAGTCGGCTGAAGGACTATTCGAAAATTTATTCTTCTCTGAAGACCGTTATGACTTGTCGGCCGTCGGTCGTATGAAGTTCAACCGTCGCTTAGGTCGCAGTGAAGAAACAGGTTCAGGTATCTTAGATAAAGATGACATTTTAGATGTCATGAAGACCTTAATCGATATCCGAAACGGTAAAGGGGTTGTTGATGACATCGACCACTTAGGTAACCGCCGTATTCGTTCTGTTGGTGAGATGGCTGAAAACCAGTTCCGTGTCGGCTTGGTTCGTGTTGAGCGTGCCGTACGTGAGCGTTTGAGCATGGCTGAGTCTGATAACCTGATGCCACAAGATCTGATCAACGCTAAGCCCGTTGCAGCAGCAATCAAAGAGTTCTTTGGTTCAAGTCAGTTGTCTCAGTTCATGGACCAAAACAATCCATTATCAGAGATTACCCACAAGCGCCGTGTTTCAGCGTTAGGCCCAGGTGGTCTGACACGTGAGCGTGCAGGCTTCGAGGTTCGTGACGTTCACCCTACGCATTACGGGCGTGTATGTCCTATCGAAACACCTGAAGGTCCGAACATCGGTCTGATCAACTCCTTGGCCGTGTTTGCAAGAACCAATGATTACGGCTTTTTAGAAACGCCGTATCGCCGAGTGCTGGATGGCAAAGTTTCAGACGAGATTGACTATTTATCAGCAATTGAAGAAAACAACTACGTTATCGCTCAGGCGTCTGCGAAACTGGATGCAGACAACCAGCTGGTTGAAGACTTAGTTGAAGTGCGTCATGCAAACGAATTTACGGTGATGCCACGCGAAAAAGTCCAGTATATGGACGTATCTGCACGCCAAATCGTGTCGGTTGCTGCTGCATTGATTCCATTCTTAGAGCACGATGACGCCAACCGTGCATTGATGGGATCGAACATGCAACGTCAAGCTGTGCCAACACTTCGGGCCGAGAAGCCTCTAGTGGGAACAGGTATTGAGCGTAGCGTAGCGCAAGACTCCGGTGTTTGTGTGGTTGCAAAACGTGGTGGTGTTATCGAGTCTGTCGATGCCAGTCGTATCGTTGTTCGTGCAAATGATAGCGAGACCGAAGCTGGCGATGCAGGTGTTGATATATATAACCTCACCAAATACGTTCGCTCAAACCAGAATACGTGTATCAACCAGCGTGCGATTGTGCGTCCAGGCGATTTAGTCGCTCGTGGCGACATCATGGCAGATGGTCCATCCGTTGATATGGGTGAGCTCGCGCTTGGTCAGAACATGCGTATTGCCTTCATGCCGTGGAATGGTTTCAACTTCGAAGACTCCATTTTGATCTCCGAGCGTGTTGTGCAAGAAGATCGTTTCACCACGATTCATATTCAAGAGTTAACCTGTGTTGCGCGTGATACGAAGTTAGGGTCAGAAGAGATTACGGCTGATATTCCTAACGTCGGTGAAGCAGCGCTCAGCAAGCTGGATGAAACGGGCATAGTGCACATAGGTGCAGAAGTCGGACCTGGCGATATCTTGGTTGGTAAAGTGACACCTAAGGGTGAAACCCAATTGACGCCTGAAGAAAAGCTTCTACGTGCAATATTCGGTGAAAAAGCATCGGATGTTAAAGATACGTCATTGCGTGTTAAAGGTGGAACTATCGGTAAAGTTATCGATGTTCAAGTCTTCACACGAGATGGTGTTGAAAAAGATTCACGTGCGCGTTCAATTGAAAAGTATGAGCTGGATGCCATTCGTAAAGATTTAAATGACGAATTCAGGATCGTTGAAGACGCTACCTTCGAGCGTATGGCCAGAGTTCTGGTTGGCTTGACGGCAGATGGTGGTGCAGGCCTCAAGAAGGGTGAGCAGATTACCGCTGAATTCTTGAGTGGCTTGAAACGCAGTGAATGGTTCAAAATCCGCGTTGCAGATACAGATGCGCAAGAAATGCTCGAACACGCGCAAGCTCAGCTTGAAGAGCGCCGTGACAATTTAGACAAGCGTTTTGAAGACAAAAAGCGTAAGTTGCAAACGGGTGATGATCTTGCCCCAGGCGTATTGAAGATCGTCAAGGTTTATGTTGCGACTAAGCGCCGCGTCCAGCCGGGTGATAAGATGGCAGGGCGTCATGGAAACAAGGGTGTAATTTCTGTAATTATGCCTGTTGAAGATATGCCATATGACGAGAACGGCGAGCCAGTCGATATTGTACTGAACCCTCTGGGTGTACCTTCGCGTATGAACGTAGGTCAGATTCTCGAAACCCATATGGGAGCAGCAGCGAAAGGTCTCGGTCGTAAGATTAACCGTATGCTTGAGCAAGAGCGTGAGAAAGCCGAAACAGTTAATGAGCTGCGCGGTTTCTTGAACGAGATTTACAATGGTCAACATGCAGGTTTAGAAGTTGCGCGCAAAGAAGCGCTAGACACCTTTACCGATGAAGAGTTGCTTGAGCTTTCGCGTAACCTAAGAGCGGGTGTGCCGCTGGCATCGCCAGTATTTGACGGAGCCAAAGAGGCCGAAGTTAAAGCACTGTTGCGTTTAGCGGATATGGACGACAGTGGTCAAGTGACCCTGTATGACGGACGCACGGGTGACAAGTTTGACCGCCCTGTGACCGTTGGTTACATGTACATGCTCAAGCTTAACCACTTGGTTGACGATAAGATGCATGCGCGTTCAACAGGATCGTACAGTCTTGTGACTCAGCAACCATTGGGTGGTAAAGCCCAATTTGGTGGACAGCGATTTGGTGAGATGGAGGTGTGGGCGCTCGAAGCCTATGGCGCGGCCTACACGCTTCAAGAAATGCTCACGGTCAAGTCGGACGATGTGAATGGTCGTACCAAAATGTATAAAAACATTGTGGATGGCGATCATCGCATGGAACCTGGTATGCCTGAATCGTTTAACGTATTGATCAAGGAAATACGCTCACTCGGTATTGATATCGAGTTAGAAAGCGACTAAGACCTTAACAGATCACCAAGGTGGCGCCCGAATTGGGCGCTGCCACAGAGAACTCCGCGAGGAGCTATAGACAATGAAAGACTTGCTGAATCTGCTGAAGAATCAAGGTAAAACAGAAGAGTTTGACTCTATCCGTATTACGTTGGCATCCCCGGACATGATCCGTTCTTGGTCTTATGGTGAAGTGAAAAAGCCTGAGACTATAAACTACCGTACCTTCAAACCGGAACGTGACGGTTTGTTTTGTGCGAAAATATTTGGCCCAATCAAGGACTACGAGTGCTTGTGTGGCAAATATAAGCGCATGAAGCACCGTGGTGTTATCTGTGAGAAATGTGGTGTAGAAGTCACAATGACCAAAGTTCGTCGTGACCGCATGGGCCATATTGAACTGGCTTCACCAGTTGCTCACATTTGGTTTTTGAAGTCTCTGCCATCCCGTATCGGTTTGATGCTGGATATGACGCTGCGTGATATTGAACGCGTACTCTACTTTGAATCATTTGTTGTAATTGATCCCGGCATGACCACGCTAGAGCGTGGGCAGTTGATGAATGATGAGCAATATTTCGAAGCGCTAGAAGAGTTCGGTGATGAATTCGACGCTCGAATGGGTGCCGAGGCGATCCAAGAGTTGTTGGGATCCATCGAGCTGGAAGAAGAATGCCAGCGCATGCGTGAAGAGATTCCGCAAACCAACTCTGAAACTAAGCTTAAAAAGCTGTCTAAGCGTTTGAAGCTGATGGAAGCATTCGTTAAATCAGGCAATAAGCCTGAGTGGATGATTCTGAAAGTATTGCCAGTATTGCCACCGGATTTACGTCCTTTGGTTCCTCTGGACGGTGGGCGTTTTGCAACGTCTGATCTCAATGACTTATATCGTCGAGTGATCAACCGTAACAACCGTCTCAAGCGCTTATTGGATTTGAACGCACCTGACATCATCGTGCGTAACGAAAAGCGTATGTTGCAAGAGTCGGTAGATGCGCTGCTTGATAACGGTCGTCGCGGACGTGCAATCACTGGATCAAACAAGCGTCCGCTGAAATCGCTTGCAGATATGATCAAAGGTAAGCAAGGTCGTTTCCGTCAGAACCTGCTAGGTAAGCGCGTCGACTACTCAGGTCGTTCTGTTATCGTGGTAGGTCCTTCACTGCGTCTACATCAGTGCGGACTTCCAAAGAAAATGGCATTAGAGCTCTTTAAGCCATTTATTTTTTCAAAGCTTGAATTGCGTGGGCATGCAACCACCATTAAAGCAGCGAAGAAAATGGTTGAAAGAGAAGAGGCATTGGTATGGGATATCTTGGATGAAGTTATCCGGGAACATCCAGTGTTACTTAACCGTGCACCGACGCTACACCGTTTAGGTATCCAGGCCTTTGAACCTGTATTGATTGAAGGTAAAGCCATTCAGTTACACCCACTTGTTTGTGCAGCTTATAACGCTGACTTCGACGGTGACCAAATGGCGGTACACGTTCCACTGACTATAGAAGCTCAGTTGGAAGCGCGTGCTCTGATGATGTCCACCAATAATATTTTGTCACCTGCAAACGGTGAGCCTATTATTGTGCCGTCACAAGACGTAGTACTGGGTTTGTATTATATGACCCGTGAGCGGATTGCCGCGCAGGGTGAAGGCATGCATTTCTTGAATATCAAAGAAGTGCAGCGTGCTCATGGTGCAGGCAAAGTGCATCTGCAAGCGCGTATCAAAGTGCGTATTCGCGAAGTTATTCGTGATATCCACGGAGGCGTCGAAGAGATTACTGCCTTGCGCGATACAACAGTGGGTCGTGCAATGTTGTTTGATATTGTGCCCGAAGGCTTGCCTTTCGAGTTAGTTAACCAATCGATGAAGAAGAAATCGATTTCTAAGCTGCTAAACGAGGCTTATCGTCGTTGCGGCTTGAAAGAAACGGTTATTTTTGCCGATCAGTTGATGTACATGGGCTTCCGTCAAGCAACAATGTCAGGAGCCTCAATTGGTGTCAATGACTTCGTTATTCCGGATGAGAAACCCGCTATTATCGCAGCAGCTGATGCTGAAGTGACTGAAATTGAACGTCAGTTTGCGGAAGGTCTTGTAACCCAGGGCGAGAAGTACAACAAAGTTGTCGATATTTGGTCGCGCGCAAACGAAGTTCTCGCGAAGCGAATGATGGATAACCTGAAGGTTGATAAAGTTGTCAACGCGGCAGGTGAAGAAGTTGACCAAGAGTCATTTAACTCTGTTTACATCATGGCCGACTCTGGAGCGCGTGGTAGTGCTGCACAGATTCGTCAGTTGGCCGGTATGCGTGGTTTGATGGCTAAGCCGGATGCTCGATCATCGAAACGCCAATCATTGCAAACTTCCGTGAAGGTCTAAACGTACTTCAGTACTTTATTTCTACACACGGTGCGCGTAAAGGTCTTGCCGATACCGCATTGAAGACAGCAAACTCTGGATACTTAACGCGTCGTCTTGTTGACGTTGCGCAAGATTTGGTTATTACAGAAACAGACTGTGGTACCGAAAATGGATTGTTGGTTCAGCCAATGATCGAAGGTGGCGATATTATTGTCAGCTTGGGTGAGCGTTTGCTAGGACGTGTAGTGGCTAAGGATGTACTTGATCCGACAGGCAGAGATGTTCTGATCGAAAAGGGTACGTTGATTGATGAGGCATGGTTGATCGTCTAGAAAATGACGAGCGCTTTAGCAGTATCGACGAAGTCACTGTGCGTTCAGCCATCGCGTGTGACTCAATCCACGGTATCTGTTCTAAGTGTTATGGTCGTGATTTGGGTCGTGGACACGAGGTTAACCGCGGCGAAGCTGTTGGGGTTATCGCAGCGCAATCTATCGGTGAGCCAGGAACACAGTTAACCATGCGTACCTTCCACATCGGGGGGGCGGCTTCCAGGGCTGCAGCTGTTGACAGTATTCAGGTGAAAAATGGCGGTGAAATCCGTTTACATAACCTGAAGTTTGTTGAGCGAACCGATGGCAACTTGGTTGCAACATCCCGTTCAGGTGAGTTGGGTGTTACGGATGAGCATGGTCGTGAGCGTGAGCGTTATAAGCTTCCTTATGGATCCATGATAAAAGTACGTGATGGTAGTCGTGTTGAACCCGGTGCTGTAGTTGCGAACTGGGATCCACATACTCACCCAATCGTTTCTGAGATGCAGGGTAAAATCGTTTTCGTCGGTTTAGAAGACGGTATAACCGTTAAGCGTCAAACGGATGACTTAACAGGTCTGTCTACGATTGAAATCTTAGAAAGTAAGGATCGTCCACAAGCCGGTAAAGATATTCGTCCAATGATTAAATTGGTCGATTTTGCTGGAAACGATCTATGCTACCCTGGTACAGAGATGCCTGCGCAGTACCTGTTACCACCTAAGGCAATCGTTAACTTGAACGATGGTTCTGAAGTGCAAATCGGTGATGTATTGGCACGTATTCCGCAAGAGGGTACGGTTAACAAGGACATCACGGGTGGTCTTCCACGCGTTGCGGATTTGTTTGAAGCACGTAAGCCTAAAGAATACGCGATTCTGGCAGAAGTATCGGGTGTCATTTCCTTCGGCAAAGAGACCAAGGGTAAGCGCCGTATTTTGATATCTCCGCATGATGGATCCGAGCCGTTCGAAATCATGATTCAAAAATGGCGTAACCTCAACGTGTTTGAAGGTGAGTCAGTAGAGAAGGGTGAGGTTATCTCAGATGGACCGTCAAACCCACATGATATCTTGCGTATCTTGGGCGTGAATGCATTGGCGAAGTATATCGTTAGCGAGATTCAAGACGTTTACCGTTTGCAAGGTGTAGCAATCAACGACAAGCACATCGAAGTAATTGTGCGTCAGATGGTTCGTAAAGTAGAAATTACTGACTCTGGAGACAGTAATTTCATACAGGGCGATCAGGTTGAATACGTTGCTGTACGTCTTGAGAATGAGCGCTTGTTGGCAGATGGGAAGTTCCCAGCCAAGTTTGAGCGTGTGTTGCTCGGTATTACGAAAGCATCTCTTGCGACAGAGTCCTTCATTTCAGCTGCGTCTTTCCAAGAAACGACGCGCGTATTAACAGAAGGTGCTGTTAACGGTAAGAGTGATGCTCTTCGTGGATTGAAAGAAAACGTTGTGGTAGGTCGTTTGATACCTGCGGGTACTGGATTGGCGTACCACAGCGAGCGGAAACGTAAGCGTCGTTTGTCACAAGATGGCATCGGCGTGAGTGCTGAAGAAGTTCAGCAAGCGTTAACCGCTGCACTAAATGCGTCGATGACTAGCTCTGATTAAAAAACAGACAGTAATTGACCTGAAGGGCATGAATTGGTTAAAATTCACGCCCTCTTATGAGGCTGAGTAGAAATACTCAGTTTTTTTATATGGTGAAAACAAACCAAGTTGGAGTTTGCTTAAATGGCAACAATTAACCAGTTGGTACGTAAGCCGCGTAAGCGCAAAGTTCAAGCAAGTGATGTTCGTGCATTAGAAGCTTGTCCACAGCGTCGTGGTGTTTGTACCCGCGTTTATACAACCACACCTAAGAAGCCTAACTCTGCATTGCGTAAAGTATGTCGTGTACGCCTTACCAATGGCTATGAAGTGTCTTCTTACATCGGTGGTGAAGGTCACAACTTACAGGAGCACAGTGTTGTTCTGATTCGTGGTGGTCGTGTTAAAGACTTACCAGGTGTGCGTTATCACACCGTTCGTGGTGCTCTTGACTGTTCAGGCGTTAATGACCGTAAACAAGCTCGTTCTAAATACGGTACAAAACGTCCTAAGTCTTAATTCGTCGCCAAAACGGCGAAGTGGTTTCAGCCAAGCTTTTCCAGATCCGGAGAGAATGCTGCAGCGCTTAACCGAAAAAGACGATAAGAGTAAGGCCAGGTATCTTAGATATCCTGTTCAACCTGAAGACCTTTTAATATTATTGAGGGCTTATCATGCCTAGAAGACGCGTAGCTGCGAAGCGTGAGATCCTGCCGGATCCAAAATTCGGTAACATTACACTGGCTAAATTCATCAACCATTTGATGATCAGTGGCAAAAAATCCGTTGCAGAAAGCATCGTTTATGGTGCAATGGATAAAATTCAAGAGCGCACTAAACAAGATCCGTTGGAATTGTTCGACAAAGCGCTCGAAACTGTACAGCCTGTGGTTGAGGTTAAATCTCGCCGTGTAGGTGGTGCAACGTATCAAGTACCTGTAGAAGTTCGTCCTTCCCGTCGTATGGCTCTGGCGATGCGTTGGTTGGTTGACTCTTCTCGTAAGCGTGGTGAAAAGTCAATGGCTCTTCGCTTGGCGGGTGAGTTAGTTGATGCAGCAGAAGGTCGTGGTGCAGCCGTTAAGAAACGTGAAGATGTGCACCGCATGGCAGAAGCCAACAAGGCTTTTGCGCATTATCGCTTCTAAACATCAGAGGATTATGCCGTGTCTCGTAAAACACCGCTATCCAGATACCGTAACATAGGTATCTGTGCGCACGTAGATGCTGGTAAAACCACGACTACAGAACGCGTACTTTTTTACACTGGCTTATCTCATAAGATCGGTGAGGTGCACGATGGTGCAGCCACCACTGACTGGATGGAGCAGGAGCAGGAGCGTGGTATCACGATTACCTCTGCTGCTATTACCACTTTTTGGAGTGGTATGGATAAACAGTTTGAAGAGCATCGCATCAACGTTATCGATACGCCAGGTCACGTAGACTTCACGATTGAAGTTGAGCGTTCACTTCGTGTGCTAGATGGCGCTGTTGTTGTTCTGTGTGCATCCTCGGGAGTTCAGCCACAAACTGAAACGGTATGGCGGCAGGCAAATAAGTATGAAGTGCCTCGCATGGTGTTCGTCAATAAGATGGACCGTGCTGGGGCGGATTTCTTCCGAGTTGAAGAGCAACTTCAGAAGCGCTTAAACGTAACGACTGTGCCAATTAACTTCCCAATTGGCTCTGAAGATACCTTTACGGGTGTTGTAGATGTCCTCAGAATGCAGTCGATTGTATGGAATGAAGCCGATCAAGGGATGACTTTTAAGCTGGAAGCAATTCCAGCGGATCTTCAGGAAAAAGCTGAAGAGCTACGAGAGAAACTTGTTGAGACCGCCGCTGAATCCAGTGACGAGCTTATGGAGAAGTATCTTGGTGGAGAAGAGTTGTCCCTTGAGGAAATTAAAGCAGGCTTGCGTGCGCGCACGTTGAACAATGAAATTGTTCTAATGCTTTGTGGTTCTGCATTCAAAAACAAAGGTGTTCAAGCTGTGTTGGATGCGGTTGTTGAATATCTGCCAGCACCAACAGAAGTTAAAGCTATTGAGGGTACGCTTGATGATAAGGATGAGACATTGGCAGCGCGTAAAGCTGACGATGATGAGCCCTTCTCAGCACTTGCTTTCAAGATCGCAACAGATCCCTTTGTGGGAACGTTAACGTTTATTCGTGTTTACTCTGGCGTGCTCAGTTCTGGTGACAGCGTTTATAACTCTGTAAAACAGAAGAAAGAGCGCGTTGGGCGTATGGTTCAGATGCATGCCAACTCTCGTGAAGAGATAAAAGAAGTACGTGCGGGTGATATTGCTGCCCTTATCGGCCTGAAAGACGTAACAACAGGGGATACTCTTTGTGATCTAGATAATCGCATAGTACTAGAGCGTATGGAGTTCCCAGAGCCTGTTATTTCAGTGGCAGTAGAACCTAAGTCTAAAGCTGACCAAGAAAAAATGGGTATTGCTTTAGGCAAGCTAGCGCAAGAAGATCCATCCTTCCGTGTTGCGACGGATCCAGAAACGGGTCAAACCATTATTTCTGGAATGGGTGAGCTTCATTTGGATATCATTGTTGATCGTATGAGACGTGAGTTCAAAGTTGAGGCAAATATCGGTAAGCCACAGGTTGCCTACCGTGAGAAAATCCGTAAATCTGTTGTAGCTAACCATAAGTTTGCTCGTCAATCAGGTGGTCGCGGTCAATATGGCCATGTCGTCATCGAGTTTAGTCCGAGTGACGAAGAAGGGTTAGAGTTTATCAATGAGGTCGTGGGGGGTGTGATTCCTAAGGAATACATTCCTGCGATTCAGAAAGGTGTTGAGGAACAAATGAAGAACGGTGTTATCGCAGGATACCCGCTTATTGGTTTGAAGGCACGTTTATATGATGGCTCTTTCCATGAAGTTGACTCCAACGAAATGGCGTTTAAAATTGCAGCATCTCAGGCGCTTAAGAAGTACGCCCAAGAAGCGAGCCCGTGTTTGCTTGAGCCTATGATGAAGGTTGAAGTAGTAACTCCAGAAGAGTACATGGGGGATGTGATGGGTGACCTCAACCGTCGTCGAGGATTGGTGCAGGGAATGGAAGACACAGTATCGGGCAAAGTCATCAACGCTCAGGTGCCACTGGGTGAAATGTTTGGTTATGCAACTGATCTGCGTTCAGCTTCGCAAGGTCGTGCAACTTACTCTATGGAGTTTGATTGCTACAGTGAAGCACCGAATAACATCGCTGAAGCTGTAATTAAGCTAGGCTGATTAAGCAAATATTGATTAAGAGGAAATAACTGTGGCTAAGAAAGCTTTTGAACGTAACAAGCCTCACGTCAACGTAGGAACAATCGGACACGTTGATC
>NZ_AONB01000035.1:0-12141 GCF_000585235.1 Nitrincola nitratireducens
GGTGAGGTTGCAAAACGGAGTAGCGATCGGCTATCAGCAGATGTTACGCGAAGGCAACAATCGTCGCTTTTTGCAGGAAATGGCGGGTCGAAAACTTACCCAGAAGTCAATGAAAACATGAATTCAGGTTTTTTAATCGAGGCGGGGATGTCGGATCAGATCACTTTGACTGTAAAACGCCTAAAAAAGGTACTATCTTCATCTGATGCTGAACTATATTGTCATCTATACTGGAGTCTTCTGTTATTGCAGCAAACGCTGCGTCAAGGGATGCTAATAGCCAAATTAGCCGTCAGTTTTACAGAAAATAAAAAGGTAATGTTATGGCGAAGCAGGATATTTATGTCGTCTCAGCCGTCAGAACGGCAATCGGTGCGTTTGGTGGTGGGTTGAAAGACCAAGCACCGGTTGAGTTAGCGGGAAAAGTGGTTGCGGAGGCGATTGCCCGTGCTGGTATTGAACCGGAGCACATAGGCCACAGTGTTTTTGGAAATGTTGTGCCAACCGAACGCCGTGATTTGTATATGGCACGTGTGGCGGCCTTGCTGGGTGGTTTACCAGCAACAACCCCTGCACTCACTGTCAACCGTCTATGTGGCAGTGGTTTGCAAGCCATCATCTCAGCGGCACAGCAACTTGAGTTAGGCGTCTGCCAAGCGGCCGTTGCAGGTGGTGCCGAGTCCATGAGCCGAACCAATTATTGGATGCCGGCTGCGCGCTGGGGACAGCGTATGGGTGATGGCGCGGTGTTGGACTCGATGGTCGGTGCGCTCACCTGTCCGATTGAAAACGTTCACATGGGCATAACCGCTGAAAATATTGCTGAAAAGTGGAACATCAGTCGCGAAGATCAAGATTTGCTGGCCATGCAAAGCCATCAGCGTGCACAAGCGGCCGTTGAAGCGGGACACTTTAACGAGCAGATTCTGCCCATCCTTATTAAAGGACGCAAAGGCGATGTTGTCTTTGATCAGGATGAACATATCCGGATGAATTGCACGCTAGAGGATATGGCGAAGCTAAAGCCTGTCTTTAAAAAAGATGGCAGCGTGACGGCTGGTAATGCATCGGGTTTGAATGATGCAGCTGCCGCGCTGGTCTTAGCAACTTCAGCCGAGGTTGAGCGTTCAGGATTGAAGCCAATCGCTCGACTCGTTTCCTATGCCTTTGCTGGTGTTGAGCCTAAGTATATGGGCATAGGCCCTGTTCCTGCGGTGAAAAAGCTGCTGGATAACACTGAGCTAGAGGTTGGAGACATCGACCTTTGGGAGATTAATGAAGCCTTTGCCGCGCAGGCGCTGGCTGTTGTCCGGGATTTAAATCTCCCGAACGAGCGTGTTAACCCAAACGGCAGTGGGATTTCTCTGGGACACCCAATTGGTGCGACAGGGGCCGTCATTACGGTTAAGGCGTTGTATGAGTTGCAGCGGATTAAAGGACGTTATGCTGTTGTGACCATGTGCATCGGTGGTGGGCAAGGAATCGCCGCTTTATTTGAGCGAGTCGAATAGGCTCGTTTTTCCAATCTGAACAACAAGAACAATCAGATGACCAAACATACATTATGCGCGTTCGTTATGGCCAGCAGTCTATTTGGGTTGCTGCCTTTTTCTTCTCAAGCGGGTTTGCCCGACCGTCTTGAGCAGCCTGCATCGCACTCCGATGCCGCCAAGAGCGTTATGTTGCTTGATATTGCGCGCTCTGGAGAGAATCTAGTGGCCGTTGGCGATTTGGGCGTCATTTTAATCTCCGTTAATGAAGGGCGTGATTGGCAGCAGGTGAGCAGCCCTGTCAGTACGTTGCTAACAGCGGTGTTTTTCCAAGAGGATCAAGGGTGGGTCACCGGACACGACGGTGTGTTGTTGACCTCGAAAGATGCTGGGTTAACTTGGGAGAAAGTCTTAGATGGGCATACGATCAATGCCCTATTGGTTGAGGATGCTCAGAGCAAGCTCGAGTCATTGCAAGCCGACGCCTATGCTGATGCCATGGATATCGAAGACGCCGAATTTGATCTGGAAGATGCCGAAGTGGCAATGGAAGAAGGCCCAGTGAACCCTTTGCTTGATGTTCTATTTACCTCATCACAAACAGGGGTTGTTGTCGGTGCCTATGGTTTGGCGTTATCCACTGTCGATGGTGGCCAGACTTGGACGTCTTTTGCGGATCGCTTGCCGAATCCTGATCGACTGCATTTAAATGCTTTGCTGCAAGCGGATGATCAATTGTACATAGCAGGGGAGGCAGGGTTGCTGTTGAAGTCCTACGATCAGGGCCAATCATGCAGAGTTTGCCTTCTCCTTATGATGGGTCTTTTTTTGCCTTGGCTCAGCATCAGGATGAATTGCTGGCTTTAGGGCTCAGGGGGAATTTATTCCGCAGTCTTGACGCAGGCTACGAATGGCATCCTGTGCACGTCGAGCCGACGGTCAGTTTCCTTGGAGCACAGAGCCATTCGGGTCTTTTAGCGATCACGGGGCTGGGTGGCACGCTTTTGTTGGGACCGGACTCAAATCAATTACTTACGCAGCCTTTAAATACTCGTCGACATTTCAATTCGGTTATTGCTACTGAGCAAGGGTGGATTCTTGTGGGTGAGCAGGGGGTGTTTTTGTCGAATCGCGCTAAGGAGTTAGCACAATGAGTCGTTTTACAGACGTGCTTTTGTTGCCTATTAAAGGGTCTGAACAGTTGGCTGAGCGGGTGCTATTCCATCACCGTTTAAAAGTCCTGTTTGTGTTTGCATTGATTACTCTGATCTTGACCTGGCAAGCCATTCAGATTCGGCCGGATGCCAGTTTCGTAAAAATGATACCTGCAAGTCATCCCTATGTTGAAAATTACTTAACCTATCAAGACGATTTGTCGGGTCTTGGGAATAGCGTACGCGTGGCGGTTGCCAATCAGCAGGGGGATATCTTTGATGCGGAATTCCAGTCTGTATTGCAGCGTGTGACAGACGAACTCTTTTTCATTCCAGGTGTAGACCGAGCAGCGCTTCAGTCCATTTGGACGCCCAATGTGCGTTGGACGGAAGTGACAGAGGAAGGATTTGTCGGTGGTCCAGTTATCCCGCCGGATTACGACGGTTCTCTCGAAAGTCTGCAAGAACTACGGCTAAATGTGTTGCGCTCAGGGCAAGTGGGTCGTTTGGTTGCCAACGATTTCCGTTCAGCGATTGTTGAGGTGCCACTGTTTGATTTTGATCCTGAAAGCGGTGACCGTCTGGATTATCGAGCGCTGTCTGAACGTTTAGAAACGCTTGTTAGAGACCAATATCAGACGGAGCAGGTGACGATACATATCACTGGCTTTGCCAAAATTGTCGGTGACTTGATTGAGGGAGCGTATCAGGTTGCGGTGTTTTTTGCCTTGGCGATAGTGATTACCTTGGTGTTACTTTACCTCTATTCGAGAAGCATTAACGGCACCATCGTTCCGTTGATTTGCTCGTTAATTGCCGTTATTTGGCAGTTGGGTCTACTGAATGCCTTAGGGTACGGCATCGACCCGTATTCCATGCTGGTTCCGTTTTTGGTGTTTGCCATTGCCGTGAGTCATGGTGTGCAGATCGTCAACTCCATACGTTTAGAAAGTCTTAAAAACCCAGACAAATGGCATGCGGCACGCAGCGCATTCCGAATTCTATACATTCCTGGCTTAACGGCGCTGGTTTCCGACGGCATTGGCTTCTTTACCTTGATGGTCATTGATATTCAGGTGATACAGGAGCTGGCCGTTGCTGCATCCTTGGGTGTTGCCGTCATTATTTTGACCAACTTATTGCTGTTGCCCTTGTTGATGTCCTATGTAGGAGTGGGGGATCGCGCGATTGAATATGCCCAACAACAGTCTGATAAGGGGGCTGAGCGTTGGAGAGTGTTGACGTGGTTTACCACTCGAAAAGGTGCTGTGTTGGCGTTAAGTGTTGCAGTGGTTATGACAGTAGTCGGGCTTTATGCCGCTCGAGATCTTCAGATTGGTGATCTAGATAAAGGTGCACCAGAGTTGCGGGCAGACTCTCGTTATAATCTCGATAATGCCTTCATTACCGATAACTACTCGACCTCAAGCGATGTGTTTGTCGTCATGGCGGTTACTGCGCCTGAGCAGTGCAGTCGTTTTGAAACCTTGTCTTCTGTCGAGCGTTTCCAGCACCATATGCAATCTGTTCCGGGTGTACAGTCCAGTATCTCTTTGGCCGATTTGTCAAAGCGGATTACCTCTGGTTTGAATGAAGGAAATCCGAAATGGCGCTCCGTGAGTCGTAATCAATTTGTGATTAATGCGTCCTTGGCCTACGTGCCCGGTGGTCTGATGAATGCCGATTGTTCATTGCTGCCCGTGATTATTTTCTTGGATGATCACAAAGCCCATACCTTGCAGGAGGTGAGTGCTGCCGCACAGGCGTTTGCAGACACCTATAATGATGAGTCACTTCAATATGTTTTGGCGGCAGGAAATGCAGGTTTTGAAGCGGCCACCAATCAAGTTATCGCCCGTGCACAGTATGAGATGTTGGCTTGGGTCTATGGTGTTGTCAGTCTTTTGTGTTTGCTGACATTCCGTTCGGTTAAGACCGTATTGTGCATTATATTGCCTTTAGCCCTCACCTCGCTGCTTTGTCAGGCCTTAATGGCACAGCTTGGAATTGGCGTTAAGGTGGCAACCTTGCCTGTGATTGCTTTGGGGGTCGGTATAGGCGTTGATTATGGCATCTATATTTATTCGCGCCTTAGCAGTTACCTAGCGAATGGCATGAATTTAACAGATGCGTATTTCGAGACCTTGAAGACCACTGGAAAGCCCGTGGCCTTTACTGGGCTAACGCTGGCGATTGGGGTGGTGCTTTGGGTGTTCTCACCGATTAAATTCCAAGCCGATATGGGGATTCTGCTCACCTTTATGTTCTTATGGAATATGCTGGGTGCGCTTATCCTGCTGCCCGCTTTGACGGCGTTGTTAAAGCCGCATCCAGCCTTGACCTCTGGGCCTGAGGTCTACGACTCGCCACGATAAATACGCGTGTAAATTGCCAAGGATGGCACCTGTCCAAAGGGGAGTTCGGCCTGTTACACTTCCATCCTAAGATCAAAATTATCAAGGAGTGGAACATGAAACAGTGGCTAGTCAGTGCGTTTGCGGTATGCATGCTTTTGGCGTTTGGGTCGGCATCGGCGCAAATGACCACCTTAGATCCTCAGTCAATTGACGCCTATCTCAATAGTTTGCCGAAAGTGGAAGCGCTAGGGCGCAAATTGGAAAATCAAGGTAAAGGAGATGCGTGGCTTAAAGAGGTGACTCCTGAGATAGGACAAAACTTCAATCCTCACCAGCAGGGTGTTGCCCTACTTAGTCAAGAAGAGCCGAGTGCTTATCAAGAGTTAACTCAGATTACGCGTCAGCACAGCTTTACCAGCGCAGAGCGTTGGGCTGAGGTCGGAGACCGAATTATTCTAGCCTACGGTGCATTAAAAGCGGAATCTGAGAGCCCCGAGATGTTTGCTATGGCCGCTGAGTTTGACAGTGTCAATCCTCAAATGCTACAGATGTTGCCGCCTGAAATACGTCAGCAGGTTGAGCAAGCCATGTTAATTGTACGTGCGTTTGCACAGGTATCTGATTCCGACAAACAGCAGGTTCGCCCTTTTTTGTCACGTATAGATACCGTCCTTTCACAATACTAACTCCAATATTAGGGCCTTTATTCAACACATGAGTTAAACCCAAGCCAGGCTTAGAGCATATTTGTCACTAAATCTGGCAGCTTTTGTTATTGGTACTTTTGGATAATTCGTCCATGCTTAATACCAAGTACAGACGTACACAATAACGATAAAAGTGAGGTTGCAAATCATGGCTGAATACAAGGCTCCTTTGCGCGACATGCAGTTCGTGTTAAATGAAGTGCTACATATGGACGCGCATTATCAACAATTACCCGGTTGCGAAGAAGCAACACCGGATATGGTGTCGGCAATTTTGGAAGAGGGTGCAAAATTCGCTGAGCGGGTGTTGTCACCTTTAAACCAAGTGGGTGATCAAGAAGGGTGTCAATTTCAGGATGGTGAAGTTAAAACACCGACTGGCTTTAAAGAAGCTTACTCTGCTTTTGTTGAGGGTGGTTGGCCATCGCTGGCGCACGATCCTGAATGGGGTGGGCAGGGTCTGCCGGAATCCTTGGGTATTGTCATTAACGAGATGGTCGGCACCGCTAACTGGGCTTGGAGTATGTACCCAGGGCTGAGTCATGGCGCGATGAATACACTGGATGCGCATGGTACAGAAGAGCAAAAACAAACCTATCTAACCAAGCTTGTCTCTGGTGAGTGGACGGGGACCATGTGTCTGACCGAGCCTCACTGCGGAACAGATTTGGGTATGTTAAGAACCAAGGCTGAGCCTCAAGCCGATGGTACCTACAAAATTACCGGAACAAAGATTTTTATTTCAGCCGGTGAGCATGACTTAACAGACAATATTGTTCACATCGTGCTGGCTCGCTTACCTGATGCACCTGCGGGCACCAAAGGCATTTCATTGTTTATTGTGCCTAAGTTCTTGCCAAATGCAGCGGGCGAAGCGGGCGAGCGCAATGCGCTGAAGTGCGGCTCTATTGAGCATAAGATGGGTATTCATGGCAACTCAACCTGCGTTATGAACTTTGATGGCGCGACGGGCTTCCTGATAGGTCCTGCCAATAAAGGGTTGAACTGTATGTTTACCTTTATGAACACGGCTCGAATTGGCACCGCGCTGCAAGGTCTTGCTCATGCTGAGTGGGGCTTCCAAAACTCATTGGTATATGCAAAAGACCGTCTGCAAATGCGTGCGTTGAGCGGCGTTAAAAATCCAGATGGTGCAGCCGATCCCATTATTGTGCACCCTGCTGTGCGCAACATGCTGCTCACACAAAAAGCCTTTGCTGAGGGTGGACGTGCCCTTATTTACTTTGCGGCTCAACAGGTGGACCGTTCGGCGCTGTCAGCGTCCGCAGAGGAAAAACAAGAGGCCGAAGATTTATTGTCGTTGCTTACGCCAATTGCAAAAGCCTTTTTGACCGAAGTGGGCTTTGAGTCTGCAAATCATGGTTTGCAGGTTTTTGGCGGTCATGGTTATATTGCCGAGTGGGGCATGGAGCAAAATGTCCGCGATTGCCGCATTTCAATGCTCTATGAAGGAACTTCACAAATCCAGGCATTGGACTTGTTGGGTCGTAAAATTCTGATGAGTCAGGGTGAGTTGCTCAAGCGCTTTACCAAAATGATCCACAAGTTCTGTCAGGCACACGAGGGCAATGCGGCGATGGAGCCGTACACTAAAACCCTAGCTGGACTGAACAAAGAGTGGGGCGAATTGACGCTGAAAGTGGGCATGAAAGCAATGCAGAACCGTGAGGAAGTCGGTGCGGCCGCGATGGATTACCTCATGTATTCAGGGTACATCACGCTGGCATGGCTCTGGGCGCGTCAGGTTGAAGTGGCACAAAATGCGTTGGCTGCAGGGACATCTGAAGAAGCCTTCTATAAAGCTAAATTGGCAACCGCTCGTTTCTATTATGATCGTTTATTGCCAAGAACAAAAATGCATGCCGATGTCATGTTGTCCGGTGCAGATAATTTGTTGGCATTAGATTCTGAACACTTTATTTTTTAAGTCGAGCATTGTGCGATGAAAAAGTTGCTCAGAACAAAAGCAGGTCAAAAAGTGTTGTCGGCTGCCTTAAGTCTTAATGCGAAACGATACACATCTAAAAAACAATCGAATGAAGGTGGAAGCATGGCAGATTTAAATGCAATTTTTACAGCAATGGGTGATCGTTTTAATGCGCAAGCTGCAGGCTCTTTAGAGGCCGTGTTTCAATATCAAATTGAAGATGGTGAGCCATGGTTTGTTGCGATATCCGAAGGCGTATGTCAGATTGCTCAAGGTGAACATGATGATCCCAGTGTTACCTTGACCATGGCGTCGGATACCCTAGAGGAAGTGATGAATGGCGAAACAGATGGTATGCAGGCCTTCATGACTGGGCGTATCAAAGCCGATGGCGATATCATGCTAGCTACTCGCTTAACGTCTATTTTTCCAGTCGCGTAAGGGTATTAATGGCGTGGGTTTGTTTCTAGAGAGATGAACTCGCGCCTTTATCTGTTAGATAGACGTTGTTTCAAGATAACAATAAAAGTCAGGATCTTCTTATGGACATACAGCGTGGGACGACCATTCCAAGCGATTTAAATCCTTCGGGCTATACCAACATTAACGAAGTGTTTGAACACACCTGTAAAAAATACGCACAGAAGCCGGCCTTTACCAGTTTTGGTAAAACTCTGTCTTATCAAGAATTGAAGCAGTATGCTGATGCGTTTGCCGTGTATCTCCAAAAAGAAACAGACTTACAGCCCGGTGATCGTATCGCGATACAATTGCCTAACCTGATTCAATACCCAGTCGTTTTGTTTGGTGCAATTAAAGCCGGTTTGGTGATTGTAAACACAAACCCTCTTTATACCCCTCGAGAAATGGAGCACCAATTCAACGATTCCGGTGCTAAAGCCCTAGTGATTTTTAAAAACATGGCCAGTAACGCAGAGAAAATTCTGCACAATACTCAAATAAAGCATGTTTTTGTCACTCAAATTGGTGATTTGCATGGGTTCTTTAAGCGGTGTTTATTGAACAGCGTTGTAAAGTATGTCAAAAAAGCTGAGCCGCCTTTCAATATACCTAACGCCCTTGAGCTGCGTGATGTGCTATCACGTTATGTGGGGCAGCATCCCACTCCAGTCGAGGTCAAAACCGCTGATATTGCGGTTTTGCAGTACACAGGCGGGACCACAGGGTTATCAAAAGGGGCTGTGTTAAGTCACGGAAACCTAGTATCAAACATGGTGCAGGGGCATCATCTTATTAATCAGGCACCCGCGGGGTGGGCAGATACGGCGATTGCGCCTTTGCCTCTCTATCACATCTATGCCTTTACCTTGTCTCTGATCATTATGGACTGCGGTGGTCATAGCGTACTTATTGCGAACCCACGTGACCTAGACGGGTTCATTAAAGAGATGAAAAAGTGGAAAACCTCGGCTTTTATGGGCTTAAACACCTTGTTTATCGGGCTTTGCAACAAGCCTGAATTTAAAGATGTCGACTTTAGCCAGTTTAAAATTACGATTTCCGGAGGCTGTGCATTAACCTTAAAAGCCGCTGAAATGTGGAAAAGCATCACAGGCAGTCAAATCATGGAAGGGTATGGTTTAACGGAAACCTCACCAGCCGTGTCGATTAACTCTCCACGTGATATCCGTTTAGGCACGATAGGTCAGCCGCTAAAACATACAGAGGTGATAATTGTAAATCCGGATGGAGAGCATCTTCCTGATGGTGAAATAGGTGAGCTCTGTGTTAAAGGTCCTCAAGTAATGGTAGGCTATTGGCAGCGCGAACGTGAAACGGAAGCCAGTTTTACAGATGACGGCTACTTCATGACAGGAGACATAGCTGTACGTGATTCTGAAGGGTTTTTACGTATTGTTGATCGAGCCAAAGATATGATTCTTGTATCGGGTTTTAACGTGTATCCAAATGAAATTGAAGATGTGTTTTCACTGCATCCTGATATTTTGGAGTGTGCGGCCGTCTCGATGCCGGATGAACACAGTGGTGAGTCGGTCAGGCTCTTTGCGGTGGCAAAAGATCCCGAGATTAAGCCCAGCGTGAAAGAGCTCAAAGAATGGTCTAAGGATCAATTGACGCGTTATAAAATTCCCAAAGACATCGTGTATGTCAGTGAGCTTCCGAAGACGAACGTTGGCAAAGTGTTGCGTCGGCAACTAAAAGAGCAATTTAAATCAGATCAAGCGGCCTAGAGCCATGCCAGGAGAATAAACATGCCATTGTCCAAGCCCGTTAAAAGACGCTTAAGTCACCGTCGCACGATTGTTTGTGAAGGCTATGAACGGGATGACGGGCTCTGGGATATTGAAGGACGAATGGTCGATGTAAAAAGTGACAATGTCGAGAACCAAGAGCGGGGTGGCTATGTGGCGGCGGGTGAACCCTTCCATGACATACGTATGCGCTTGACGATTGATCAGAGCTTTCTGATTCATCAGGTTGAGGCCAGTATGGACGCAACGCCTTTTCAGATGTGTCCTGGCATCGTTGGCCATTATAAGCGTTTAGAAGGAACTCGGATTGGACGTGGCTGGCATAAGCAAGCACAAGAACTGACAGGTGGTGTTGAAGGCTGTACTCATCTGAATGAGTTGTTAAAGCCTTTGACGACAACCGCCGTGCAAACGCTTTGGCCAAAGGCCTCTGAGTCACAAGCCAAGACAGGTGCCAAAGGGATGCTCAATACCTGCCATACTTGGGCTGAGTTTTCGCCGGCCATTGCTAAGTATCAACCCCATTTATTCGTTCCCCATCAACAATTGACAGAAAGACAGGATCAATAATCAGATGATGTCACAGAACCCTATTTTAAAAGAACAAAAAGGGAAGGTGTTGTTGCTGACGTTTAACCGACCTGAAAAGAAAAATGCATTGACGCAAGAAATGTATGAACAAATGACGCAGGCGCTCAATGACGCTGCGGAGGCAGACGATGTGCATGTTGTCGTGATTGCAGGTCAGGGGACTGATTTCAGTGCGGGCAATGACATCGCAGGATTTGTCGCAGCCGTACAAGACCCTGATCGAATCTCAATACCCTTGCATTTTTTGCAAGCAGTATCGACATTTCCGAAACCTTTGGTGGCGGCTGTCAAGGGTGTTGCCATAGGCATAGGCACCTCAATGCTGCTGCATTGTGATTTGGTCTACGCCGATGACACTGCACGTTTTCAGCTGCCTTTTACACGCATGGGACTTGTCCCTGAAGGTGGAACAAGCTTGTTGATGCCCATGCATCTAGGGCATCGCCAAGCATTTGAACTGCTTGTGTTGGGTGAGGCCTTCTCTGCTGAAAAAGCCGCGCAGGTGGGCTTGATTAATCAAGTCGTTCCCGCAGATGCGTTATTGTCTTTCGCATTAGACAAAGCCCAGATATTGAGTGAGATGGGCCCCGAAGCTGTTCGCCAAAGCAAGGCGATGATGAAAGGATATCTCTCAACTCAGTTAGCGGGGGTTTTGACGGAGGAGGTTAAGGCATTTGCCGCCCGCCTATCATCAAGCGAAGCCCAGGCCGCATTTGCGACGTTTATGTCAAAGAAAGCCGCCGTTGCTTGATTGCCTCCCCCTGTACACTATTCTTTCCTCATCCTTACCATGGTGTGCGCTTGGGCCAGTATAAACTGGCCTGAGCCAAGCCTCAGTATCTCGTACATCTGCTAATCTGATTAAACGCTGTTCTTGACCTTGATTGCAGACGATTGTGATAGAAAAAAGATACAGCTGATGTATTTTGTCATGGATATGGGTGGTTTTTGTTATTGAGGAAATCTGTATCTCGACTAGTATTGTTAGTCATATAGAACAACAAGAATAGGAGTTGTGATGAAACTACTCGTCGCCGTAAAACGCGTTATCGACTATAACGTGAAAGTCCGTGTAAAGGCCGACCGCTCAGACGTGGATCTGGCCAATGTCAAAATGGCCCTCAATCCCTTCTGTGAAATCGCGGTTGAAGAAGCCGTGCGTTTAAAAGAACAGGGCGTTGCTTCGGAAGTGGTGGTGGTCTCCATTGGTGGCAAAGCCTGCCAAGAGCAACTGCGCACCGCCTTGGCGCTGGGCGCGGATCGTGCTGTTCAGGTTGAAGCTCCAGACAGCCCCGATGCGCTATCGGTTGCGCGTATCCTTGCTAAGGTCGCGGAAACTGAACAGCCCGGTCTGATTCTATTGGGCAAGCAAGCCATCGATTCTGACAACAACCAGACCGGCCAAATGCTGGCGGCCTTACTGAACCGCCCACAGGCCACCTTTGCTTCAGAAGTTAAGGTTGAAGGGGAGCATCTGCTGGTGACACGTGAAGTGGACGGTGGTTTGCAAACACTGAAACTGACACTGCCAGCCGTCGTGACCACTGATCTGCGCTTGAACGAACCCCGCTACGCATCCTTGCCGAATATCATGAAGGCCAAGAAAAAGCCCCTAGAGGTTAAAACCGCTGAAGACTTAGGCGTAAGGGTCAGCAGCAAT
>NZ_AONB01000036.1:0-10782 GCF_000585235.1 Nitrincola nitratireducens
ACTTGTCCATTAGTACCCAAAGCACTGACTGTTTGTCCATCACGACTGGCTAAATCACTAGGAAAGTATTCTTTAATCACCACCTGGTTCTGTAAATGAATGTCTTGAGCAAGGTAGGCAATTCCGAAACCACCTTGGCCCAATAGGTCTTGAATAACATAATCACCCAGTTGATAACCTTGCGGTAAGGTGCGGTGGTTGAAGGTCGGTTTATTCATCTTCCTACTCCACCTGAATAACGCGTTGATTATCATCATTGCTTGCTTCGGTGTACGGTGGCTCTACCTTTGAAGCTGGCACTGCTTCAGAATAAGGTGCTACGGAATTAAGATCGTCAGAAATAGATTCCTCTGTTCGTGTCAACTCCTCTATTTGGGTAGGTTCTGTGTTTGGGATCGGTTTCTCAGCAGGCTTAAAGAATGCGAAGGCTGCCACTGCTAACATAAGCGTTAAAAACACGAGTCCGGAGATTAACACTCGTGTATTTTGCACCTTTGAACTGTTATTGCCATAGTGTTTGTAGACCGCGAGTGAGATATTATCGCCTTTTGGCCCCCCACGCTTAGCCGCTTCATCAACCATTTTTTGTGGCCATGTTTCAATACCCACTTTTCCTTCCAAGTTGATCGCTTTTGTTATTTCAGGTATGTCAAATCTCTCCCAAAGTCCGTCAGAACACAGCAAAAGTGCATCTCCGGCTTCGAGTGCCGTCTCACCTAAAGAGACCTTAGGTGGGTTTTCTCCACCGACACTTTGTAGCAGGCGGTTTTGATCCGGGTGAGTGCCCATTTCTTCTTCGGTGATTTGGTCTGTATCCAACAGCATTTGCACAACAGAATGGTCGCGTGTTCGTTGTGAAAAAACACTTTGTTTGAAATAGTACAAACGGCTATCACCAACATGCGCCCAATAGGCATGGTTACCAAGAATGATTGCGACGACAAGGGTTGTTCTTGGCGAAATATTTTGTAACTCACCTTGTGTTTTAATCTCTTCACTCGCGTGATGCACCATTTGCTTGAGAAAATCTTTTGGATTGCTTGGGGAACCTTTTTCTTGTTGAAAACATTTTACACAAACATCTACCGCAATCTTGGATGCTAACTGCCCACCACGATGCCCACCCATGCCATCTGCCACAACAAGCAGGTGATTGTTATTGAGCGTATAGACCTTCACGCTATCTTGCTGTTCTTCTCGCCCGCCAATATGAATAGCGCTAGCGATATCATATGTTTTAGTTTTCATTTTATTCTTTGCCTTTTGTTCATGATGAAAATGAAAGACCGTCAATTTTACCAATTAAGATATTGTGTTTTACTAGTACCATGGACTCTGGACTTCCACTCATCATAGTTTTTGGGGCGTGCTTTTTGATCGACCTGTAAACCATTTATAAGCATCTGAATAAACCGCTCATTATGTTTGTATTTAGCTAACATAGCTATTGGCACTAAAGGATCATTTTTACCTTCATATAAGGTGTTAAATCTCTCCATAACTTCCATGACCTTTTGGCCCGTAACACACTCGTAGAGGGTGGCTGACAATCCATAATAATCAGTCCAACTTCCTATATTTGAATTAGTAATATACTGCTCATAGGCTGCATATGGTGGTGTTAGAACACGTGTCATTTGCTGACTATGCTCCCCTAATCTTTGACGTGCGGCGCCAAAATCCAGCAACAATGGATAACCGCTATCCAGTAACAGAATATTGTCGGGTTTGATATCCCGATGTACCATTCCCGTTTTATGAACTAAATCCAATCCTTGCATAATAAAATCGAAAATAAATTCGACCTCTTCTGGCTTAAACTGAATACCTTTTTTAATGTAAAAAGAAAGTGCCTTTCCGGGATAGAACGGCATGAGAATGTATGCAGTGCCATTCGCTTCAAAATAGCGTTTCACTTTTACAATTGATGGGTGTTCAAACCTCACTAATGAAAAAGCTTCATCTTTAAAACGGTTTAAGCCCCATTCAAAATCACTGAAACTTATATTGGAGTTCGGTCTAACGGTATCGTCTCATCTCTATATGAAAGACCGATCGGAAGGTACTCTTTAATAGCGACCTTTTGACCTGAAGATGGCTCATCTGCCATATAGGTCACCCCAAAACCACCCGCACCTAAAACTTGGGTAATAATATAGCGGTCAAGACGAGTACCTAGTGACAATGTATTTCGGCTCTGCATAATTTAACCCCGCGAAACTTGAATTTCAGATCCACCAATTTGGATTCTAGATTGCAAACTAATCCGCTTAGGATGATGAGGCTGTAATCGTTGCTCATCGACAAGAGTACCGTTCATTGAGTCAAGATCTTCAAGAATCAAACTTGTTGACCCTGTATCCAATTGCAAACGAAGTCGTAGATGTCTTCCAGAAACTGTATTATCAGGCACGATGTGCGTGGTATCCTCTGTTTTTCGACCACCAAGCACGATTCCCGCTTCGAGTTCTTGTTGTGATACAGAAAAACGCACTGCATCACCACTATTACAAAATCCCGAAATCACCCAGGCATTATGTGATGGTTTTGGAATTTCAGAGGGTTCATCAGGAATATTCGGAGGTGCTGGGATGGGGTCAGGAATTGGGTCAATTGACGGAATAGAGCCACGGTTCGAGGATTTATTCACCACAACGGTTTTAACTAAATAATCATGTAGCGTTTGTTTATTTTGGGTAAATAACGCGAGAAAATAGGTAAATAAAACCAGGGTATTCCTTAAAACCTCTCGCCCTAAAGCGCGACCAAACGTTAGCGTATTCCCTTGAAGGTGAACAACCTGAATCTTCATTATTTGTTTACCAAATGTTGCATGCTTTGTTGAGCTATGCATTACTGCAAAATATATGGGCGGGCACACTATCAAAAGAAACAAATCAAAAACTATTAACGCATCTATATCTATAGAAAAAACACTCAGAATCAATATAGCGGAAACTATAATCCAATATATCAATCCTAAAATAATAGAATCGATTATAATTGCAATTGCACGTTTCCAAATGGGAGCAATATTAAGAGAGCCTTTAATGAGATTCACTGCATTATCCTTCTGAAACTTTCTTATCTTGATTAGTCATTTCACTTACAGCATCGGCGTTATCTGAAACTCTATCATTCACTGGCTCTTCTAAAACTGGGATAGGCTCTTGAATTGAATCGTCAATGAGTGTGGAATCAAATATTTGGTCTATCGATTGATCAAAATCAGCCGATTTTTCAATAAGATGATCTTTAGTTGCTTCTGGGCTAAGCGCTTCATCTTTTAGGCGATCAATATAAAAATAAGCAACTAAGCCAAGGACTATCATTACAAGGAGTAGAATGACCCACTTAACAACGGTTATATTTTCTTTTGAGAATGAGTGTTCCATAACAGGATCGTCATCACGCATTAAAGCACTCCAACTGACCTGATTAGCGGTTGAAGCATTTGATGGTGTACCATGCAAATCAGACAAACTACCGTCAGTTGGCATAAGTGCAGCAACCATAATGGTTGTATTATCTTGTTTTGGATTTTTCTTATTTAATACAGCCTGTAACAGCATATCTGTTAAATCGTCATGCGGGGTGTGCTGCTGCCATTTTTCGACTAGACGTTCAATCTCTTTTTCTGAAAGGGTTTGAATACCATCACTGGCAATAATTACTACATCTCCAGGTGATAAAGCAATACCAGTTGTGGGTTGATCAACCTTCTCAATTTGATCACCCATCACTACAGAAATCAACGAATTTTTTTGCGGATGACTACTGGCTTGTTCCTGAGTTATTTCACCTTTAATTACCCGTTCAAGCAAAATTGGCGCCATCGAATGATCTTCGTTAACTTGGCGAAGTTTACCGTTTGAATAGAGATAAAGCGGAGAGTCACCAACGCTAATCCAATAGAGTATTTTGTCGTAGACAAAACCTGCAAGATAAGTCGCTCCCATGCCTGTTAACTCAGGCTTTTTGGTAATAATCTCGCAAATCTGCTGGTTGCCAAGATCCATTGAGGCTTTAAGTTGGGAGACCAGTGTATCTAAGGTAACTTCTTTAGAAAACACCTGTCGATAAGCCTTAACAAGAGTTTTGCTAGCAACATCACCAGCAGCGTGTCCGCCCATGCCATCTGACAACACAAAGCCTATGCAACCACTTTTATTAGTTTCTAACCAATAGCAACTGTCCTCTTGGTAGGGTCTTGCACCTTGATGGGTGCTTGAACCATAGGATAGTATTAACCTATTTGACATACAAAGATCCTCAGTTCGCTGGTATTATGTGGCCATTTTCATCACGAATAAACTTTTCAGGCTTTGGTTTAGGCTTAACATCTTTTTGAAGGCTTGCTACAACTTGAGCAATGCTAAGCTTATAAGTACCTAATAATACAATCTCATTCGTGCTAACAGTTTCTTGGGTAATTCGTCGCCATCCTGAACGTGATTGGCCAGAATGATCACATACAAAAGTACCATTCATGCTGACACGATCAATAATGAGACAAGTACCATCATCTTTTATCATCAGTTCTGCGTGTTGACGGCTAACTGTTTTATCAACAATCTTGTAGTCACAGTTTGCACCGGTTCCAATTAACACTCTTTTCATTTAACTAATACTCCAATAATTTTTTTACAAGTGCGAATCGACACGAACATCACCTTCATCATTCACATGAATCGTAGCAGCGTGCAAGCCGGGGGCATTAGCCCTGCCTCTCAGTGTTACAGGAGGTAATTTATCTATCCCGTTAGAGTGAAAAATTCGACCTTGCAAAACCACAGGTGTGGAACCATTTGTATAATAATGATAATAAACTTCGTATTTACCGGTTTCAGCTTTAGGCGTGACCCAAATTTCGGAAGCTGGTCCACGTGTAGCATCTTCACTTAACTCTGCCGCAGAATTAGGAAAGTGGGGTCGGGCTGATGCTCCAGCCTCAACCCTGTTATGTCGACTGTAATTAAATAAATTCCCGTTTGGATCACGTACATAGAGGTCAATATCTGGCGAAGAATTCCAACTCAATGTAATAAGTAAATAAGTCGCTTTCGCTTGCTTCTCTAGCTCTTTATTTTGCTCTTCAAGATCTTTATTTTTTTTCTCAGCGATTTGCAATTGATCATATAAATCACTTGGATCAATCGGTGAAACATTCAAATAGTAAGGAAACAGAATAATCATGACCAATATAATTGCACCCAGCGCACTCGCAAACAAATCTAGTGCTGACATGCTAAACACATTAATTTCTCTTGACTGCCTTTTCACTCAGCGTCCCTCTTAAGAATTAACTCATAATTTCCTAAATGGATACGCGTGTTTTCATCAACACGAACAAGACAAAACTTTTCAATCTTAGTGCCGTTAATTCGCGTTCCATTTGTTGAATTTATATCTTCAATAAAAAAACAATCATTACAATAAAACAGATTTAAATGAGCTTTTGAAACTGTAGAATCATTAATCCGAATATCTACCAAACTAGAATCACGACCTATCAACCAACTTGAGTCATTTGAAAGTGTATTAAATGTATGCAATATAGAATTTTCTATTGGGCTAAATAATTTCCAAACAGGTTGATCTGTTGGCTTTTCAATAATAACACCACCATTTGAATAGCCATTATTTTCCTTATTTTTTCTTCGATTCCATTCAGTATAGGGTTCAAACACTTTTTCTATAATGGTCTTAGGTTGTTTGATTGCGAAGAAAATGGTAATTAAAAAAAGCACTATTAAAACAATGATTAAAGCTATTAGCCAAGCAGGTAAACTATTTAATGATTGTGTTATAAAGGCGTGACTACATGGCTCAGTTGACTGTGTGAACGACACACCTGAATCATTCAAAAACTTAGTGATATACGTTAGTGTACTCGAAAAATAAAGTGCTGCAACACCATCTTTATGACCAAAGGTATTAATACCTACCAGTTCACCGCAATTATTAAGTAAAGGGCCGCCGCTATTTCCGCTGTGAATCGCCGCGCTATGTTGATACCAACTACGCTCCTGCAGATTGTCAGACATTCTAGAAGAAACCTGACGACTGATAACACCTTGTGTCAGGGTCGTTTCTATGAAGTTAGGCTGTATATCATTTAAGTCATCTATCATTGACCCTATAATTTGATCCGCCACACCTGGAAATCCAAAAGCATAAACAGTACTTGCTTTTAATGGTGCAGAAAAAGATATTGAAATATGTGAAAGGCCCCTTTTATCAATTTTTATTAATGCTAGATCACTATGTATGTCAACTGCTTTGACGACACCTTCAATAAAATCACGATGCCCATCTATTCCTTTTTGTAGCACATGTACTTTCCGTCCAGGCTGTACATGCTCATTATTAAACTGAACTACATGATGATTTGTTAAAATATAACCATCTTGCGTTAAAATAACGCCCGAACCAGAACCTGCACCACCATTCGGGTCGATAAGCAGAATCCTAACCACTTTTTTATCTGTTTCCTCTACATCAAAACTTACGCTATAAGTTGGTGATGAAAAGCCCATAAAAAAGTGAGCCGTTAGTATCATTAGCGCACGAATCAGAAAAGAAGTGTGCGCCAGTGCGCTAATCTGGCGCATGGTTTTTCTCGTTATATAAGCGATTAATTAGATTATCCAAACAATACTGCCCAGCATCATTCATAACACGCTCTTCCATCGACTGAATGATATTCATCAAAAACATCAACACACCAGACATGATAAGCGCTAGTAACGTAGTGTGAAACGCAACACCCAATTGCAAAGTCACTTCAGTTAATAGCCCTTCACTGTCGGGCGGAACTGTGCCGGCATACATTAGAGCTGATGATATTCCAAGCACTGTCCCAATAAATCCAAGTGTTGGAATAAGCCACATTAAATAGCGCAACATGTTGTATTTAAGTTCCATTTCATGTTGAACTAAATCTATGCTTATATTGAGTAAGTTTTGAGCTTGCTCAACTGATTTTGATGTTTGAAATTGTGTAATGACTCGTAATACCATTTTAGGTAGAAACATCGGAAGATGCTCACATGCTTTCAACTTTTTATAAAAGGGTCCTAATTCTTTAACCGTGAGTACAGTGTGATCATCTTCAGGCAATAAATTACTTTTCAATTGATCTTTATTTTTAAAAACAACATCTAATCTATATACCAACTCACCAAAACCAACAAATAAAATCACCCACATCAAATTGTGAATACTATAGGGGTAGCCATTTGTTCCCTGCCCAAACAACACTGTAAAAATTGGCTTTTCTGGCATAAAAACCCACATTACAATCAAAAAAAAGATACTTAAAAGCATTGCACTTACAAAAAAATAAATCCGCTTAATTTCAGACATATTATTTCCGTTAATTATAAAAATCAGGAGTGACACCACTCCTGTACGTATTTAAAACTAAGTTTTATTTAAGATCCTGCCAATCAAACTCTTTGCAGCAAAATGGAACAAATTTTAATGCAGTTAAACCAAGATTAATCACTTCTCCACCATTTAAAATGAGTGGTTGTAGTACCGGTGCATCATTCATGTAGGTTAAGTTTTTACCCCCACCATGATTGACATAAAAAGCACGTCCTCTTGGATCATAGGTAATACTTGCATGCGGTTCACGAGAGATATCTAGATCACCAAAATTCAGGTTTACTCGACAGTTTGCCCGTCCGATGGTATTCATGCCATACCCTAAAGGTAACGCCGAGCCTTTGCCTGGACCATCAACAACGACAACCCAACCTACCACTGGATCAGTCATATAATCAGTCGCCGTAGTATTCATATTTTCCGTCGCAACGCCCGCGTTCGGTCTAAAAATTCGTGTTACTTCATCTGTTTCGTTGGTTTTTTCTGTTGGGGCATTATTGATGTTTGTATTCTTACCTCTATCGTCAATATAATCTGTTTTTTCTGTAAAACTATTTACTTGGTTTTGTTTATCACCCATTTTATGGGTTTCAACATCATCCATTGATTTATTATTTTCTTCAGCCAGCCGCCTTGTTACATCAATTTTAACTGTCATAAAAATACCCTTCTTTTGTTTAAATCAATCTACATTTCTAACTAATCGTACATAATGTAGATAGCCATTGGTGTTCCAATACATATTATTATCTGCAAAATTCACGTTCCAATGTGAGTGTGCATTACGTTTAACCGTGCTTGACCAAACAAATCCCATTGGGTCATTTGAAAAAACCGCTTCATAATCGTTTGGTTCTATCCCTTGTACCAGAGTTAAAAGTTCGGTTCTATTTGGCACGCGCCAATTGCTTTTGCCTATCTGTGTCGCTTGATTAGCGATCTCCGCGGCTGCTATCGAACGATCCCCACGATAGGTGGCCGCACTTCCTTCACAGGATTTGTTCGCTTCTTGCCAAGTTTGTCCTAATAAACATCGGCTCCACATCAATCCCGTTCGCGTATCGATTGCTGTACCATCAGTATACGCAATAAATGAGTTAATCATTTCATGACTATGCATCACCTCAAGTTCTACAACCGGAGGGTTTCGCATCAATACATCAACCTCTTTTAATGCTCGCGCTAACTCTTCTACCGAAGCTTCAACTGATTGTTTATTAGCGGAAAGCTTAAAATAGAAAAACCCAGTAATCACTATCACCAATCCAGTCAATGTACCAATCAGCAACCGTGATCTTTGACGCTTTTTCACTTCGATTTGCTGTTGTTTTAGTTGCGCCTCGTTAATCTTCGCAACTTTTGCATCAATACAGGACTTGAGCTGGTCATAATGCAACTCGACCTCACCCAAACTCACCCCCCCCCCATAACCTACTCGAATGGTGTCACCAGCAATCTTAGATTCACCCGAGGGTTTGGTCCCATTGACACTGCCAAGGTCTTTTACCACCACCATTTCAAGGGCTGGTTCATACCAAGCCTCGGCATGAACACGACTCACTGAGTCATTATCTATGTTTAGGTCAACTTCAGCACCATAATAGCGACCGATCTTCACTTTGATTTCTTTTGCCATCTAGTAAGCTCATTTCATAATTAAGGTATCTAGTGATATATATTCTTAAAATTTATCGGATACCTAAATTAATAAGGATTTGTTGTGCGTTAGCATTTCCTTGCTCTGCCGCCTTTCGGTACCAATCCAACCCCAATTGATCATTTTGTTCAACACCTCGACCTGTTCGGTACATCACACCGAGATTAAATTGTGCTGTAGAATGCCCTTGTTCCGCCGCCTTTCGGTACCAGACCACAGCTTCTTCATCGCTTTGCTCAACACCCCGGCCTGTCTCGAACATTGCACCGACATTAAATTGTGCCTGTGCAAACTCTTGCTCCGCCGCTTTGCGGTACCATTCCACCGCTTTCTCATCATTTTGTTCAACACCTCGTCCATGTAGGTACATCTCACCGAGATTAATTTGTGCCGCCGGCAACTTTTGATCAGCGGCCATGCGGTACCAATTCACTGCTTGCTCATCGCTTTGATCTACTCCACGGCCATTTTGGTACATCCAACCGAGATTAAATTGTGCTTCTGCATACCCTTGATCAGCAGCCTTGCGGTACCAGACCACAGCTTCTCCGTCGCTTTGTTCAACACCTCGTCCATTTAGGTACATCCCACCGAGATTAAATTGTGCCACCGCAAACTTTTGATCAGCGGCCTTGCGGAACCAAGCTAGCGCTTGATCATCACTTTGTTCAACACCTCGTCCATTTTGGTACATCCAACCGAGATTAGTTTGTGCCACCGCAAACTTTTGATCAGCGGCCTTGCGGAACCAAGCTAGCGCTTGATCATCACTTTGTTCAACACCTCGACCTGTTCGGTACATCTCACCGAGATTATTTTGTGCCACCGCAAACTTTTGATCAGCGGCCTTGCGGAACCAAGCTAGCGCTTGATCATCACTTTGTTCAACACCTTGTCCATTTAGGTACATGAAACCGATGGAATTTTGTGCCATTGCATATTCTTGGTCAGCCGCCTTGCGATACCAGATAACCGATTGATCTTCATTTTCTATATCGCTTGACAATGCACGTCCAAAGAGGGCTTGGAGACGTACATCATTAGGTTTAGCGTTAACAGCTAATTTACAGGCTTCGATGGCCGCTTGTGATTGAATGTCCTCGAATTCCACACCAACGACATCATCTGGTCGATCAGGATCCCATGGAGATGCGACCAAGTGTTCACATTGAAGCTGGAGTGCTTCAGCTGTGCGTTGCTCTACAAGTTGTGCCAGCGCTTGCGGCTTATCAGCCTCACTTTGTAGGTAAACATAGCCACCACCTGCAACTAACAACATCAACGCGACTATCCCGATTAGAATTTGGGCTTTGTTGCTTTTGTTATCGCTTGTTTCTTTTTCGTTTGGTTCTTGTTTTGGTTCTTGTTTGGGTTGTGGTTCTGTTATTTGGGCAAGCAGTGATTTGGCTTGTTCCGCACTTTGTGGTCGGCTCTGTCCCTTCAGCTGCATACATTGATCGATTAGCGTAACTAAACCAGATGGACATAGCCCTGCTATCGGTAACTGACTTAAAGGTATGTGGTCATCGTCAAGTAATCTTGCACTGGCTTCTTCTGGCGTTTGTGCTGTCAGGCATTTGTAAAGCGTCGCGCCCACCGCGTATAGATCAGTGGCGGGTAATAATTTTGATTTCGAGCTGTATTGCTCTGGGGAGCCATAACCTGGGGTAACAACAACAGAATGGCTTTTATCAGCCAGTGTTTCTTTTGCTGCACCAAAGTCTATCAGTACT
>NZ_AONB01000037.1:0-9895 GCF_000585235.1 Nitrincola nitratireducens
ATTAATTAGACTTCACACTCACGTCAACACTTAATTTCTATTTTTTTAGTTTTTTTAATTAAAACCGAAATGCTGGATATCTATCAGTGTAACATCTTCTGGCATAATCAATTCTGAATAAAAATTCTTAGCAACACGCGCAAAGCGTTCAGGCCCGTCCGTTACTAAGAAGATCACCTTTCCATTCCTCGATGTTGGATTTAGTAGCCCCAGACCATCCAGTGCATTGCATAATGCTTCAGCTGCTGTAGTTGCAGAATCGACCAACCTAACTTTCGGCCCGACTACATTTTGAATAGCCCCCCTTAATGAAGGGAAATGTGTACAACCCAGAACCAGTGTATCAATACCTTCTTGCTCAGGGTCATGCACAAACAAACTTTCTAATGACTTTTTAACGATTCCTTCAACCAGCTCACCTTCATGCCACCCTTCCTCAGCAAGCGCCACAAACAACGAGCAGGCCGCTGCTTTGATTGATGCATCTGGCCGAATTGAGAGAATCGCTTTTTGATAGGCCTGATTACTAATGGTGCTTTCAGTAGCAATAACACCAATATGGCATTTTTGACTCACGCTAACGGCCGCTTGCGCACCTGGATCAATCACACCAATAATCGGCAGATCCGGACGGGAGTTTCTCAAAACATCTAGAGCGGCAGCTGAAGCTGTATTACACGCAACAACGAGCGCCTTTATATCATAAGACTCCAGCGCCCTTACTGCTTGCTCTGCATACTTCGAAATCGATGCAACACTTTTGGTTCCGTAGGGAACACGAGCCGTATCGCCTAGATAAACTAAGTTTTCATTCGGCAAGCACTTCCTAACCTCATTAAGAACCGTTAAGCCCCCAACACCAGAATCAAATAAACCTATCGACTTGCTCACACCGACACTACTATTTTCCACGTTTATCCGACCGCTTCTTAGCTTGTTTTTTAAGTGCTTTAATATGCTCTTTATTACGCTCTTTTTTAGCTTTTTGCCGAGCTGTTAAGAGATTTCGCTTACCTGCAAAGGGGTTATCGCCCGTTTTAAATTCGAACCGTATAGGTGTCCCACGAATTTTAAGCAATTTAACAAATCGATTTTCCAGGTAACGCTTATAGGATATCGGCAGAGAATCTGTTTGATTACCATGCACAACAATAATAGGAGGATTTGAGCCCCCTTGATGCGCATAACGCAACTTGATGCGATGCGTATGAACGGAGGGAGGTTGATGATCAGCAACAATATCCTCAAGCAAACGTGTCAGTTTATTTGTCGACCATTTCGCCATCGCAGAATCAAAGGCCTCATGGATTGAACCATAGAGATCACCAACACCTGTTCCATGCTTAGCTGAAATAAAATGCATTCGCGCAAATGCAACAAATTCAAGTCGCCGCCTTATTTGTTCTCGCACCTTTTCTTTATGTTCAGAGGTCATTCCATCCCATTTATTCAAAGCAATAACCAATGCACGTCCAGAGTCTATGATGAACCCAAGCATGTGCAAGTCTTGCTCCGTAACCCCTTCTCTTGCATCAACGACCATTACGACTACATTAGAATCACGTATCGCTTGAAGGGTTTTAACAATTGAGAACTTTTCCACTGCTTCAGTGATATGTTTACGGCGCCGCACGCCTGCAGTATCGATCAGTGTATATTTTTTATCTTCGCGCTCATACGGGATATAAATACTGTCACGCGTAGTACCTGCTTGGTCAAAAACAACTACACGCTCCTCACCCAACATTCGATTAACAAGTGTCGATTTTCCGACATTCGGACGACCTATGATTGCAATGCGTATCGTATCTTTGTAATCGTCTTTTTCAGCCTCATCCTTGATGCTCAGTAAGAGATAGGGCTCAAGCACCAACTCCATCAATTGTGAAACACCACGACCATGTGAGGCGGCTATCGGTATTGGCTGCCCTACACCTAGGCCATAAAAATCAGCCATTGCCACATTTTCATCTATACCATCGGTCTTATTCACAACCAACCTAAAAGGTTTATTACTTCGACGCAAATGATCAGCTATCATTTCATCTGCTTGATTCAAGCCTGATCTACCATCAACAATAAAGAGCACAACATCAGCTTCCTCTATTGCGTATAGGGATTGCTGAGCCATCGCTTTGTCAATACCGGCTTCATCACCTGTGATACCACCCGTATCAATCACAATGTAGCTGCACTCATCAAGCTGCCCTTGGCCATACTTGCGATCACGTGTCAATCCTGGAAGATCAGCTACGAGCGCATCTCTCGAGCGCGTCAATCGATTAAACAGTGTTGATTTACCAACATTAGGACGCCCAACAAGCGCAATTACCGGAAGCATAGTTTTTCCCAAAACCAAAAACGGCCGACTGTAAAAAACAGACAGCCGTTTTTGGATATTAAATTCATTAATTCAGCTGAATAGCCGCTAACCGTCCAGCATTTGTTAATACATAGAGAACATTGTCACGCACTAACATGTCGCCCGTCACACCTGATGAATCCAACCTGTGACGCGCTACAAAACGCCCGTCGACCTGTGACATAAAATGTAAATACCCCTCAGCATCACCGACAACGACTGCATTTCCTATCACCGCTGGTGCTGACAAGCGCCTTAATGATAAATCTCTTTGCGTCCAGACACTAGCTCCACTTGCAGCATCCATGGCCAGAACAGCATCTCTGTCATTTACTAAATAGATATTTCCAAACCCTGTTGCTAAGCTTCGGTAGGTTGAAACATCATGCCCCCAAAATGTCTGGAGGTTAAACGGGTTGATCGATCTGATCTGTCCCTGGTACGCCGCAACATATAATGTATTGTTTAAAATAAGCGGCCTTCCTTTAATATCTGCCATTCGCTCCAATTCAGAACGACCACTACCATCCGCAATTCGAGTTTCCCAAAAGAACAAACCACTTTCATTATTCAGTGCAACCAATTTTCCGTTTGAAAAACCGGCAATTGTTACATCTGATGTGAGCAGTGGAGCCCCCGTACCTCTCAGTGATAAGGATGGAACTTGCGCATCATACGTCCAACGATGCGTGCCTGAAACTCTATCTAATGCCGTTATACGACCATTCACGGTCTGAACAACAACAATGGATGGGTTTATTTGTACCTGTGCCGTTGCTTCGGACGTTAACTGATAACGCCATAACTCGGTACCATTTTCAGCACTTAAGGAAACAATCTCACCTGAACGCAAATTCACGATCACATGACCATGCCCAGCGCCCACGCCACCAACAATGGGATCTTTCAAGTTAACTGACCAAATCCTTTGGCCAGTCCTACGATCAAAAGAAGCAACCAAACCTTTATGATCAGCTGCAAAAATTCTGTCGCCATCAATCGAAACAGTCATTTCATGAAAGCGTCTACCTGGACCATCCCCTACATTTGCGGTCCACAGCACATTCACTCTATTCTCAGATACAATATCAGGGAGTGGTGATGGTTTCACCTCATCACTTTTACTCCAAAAACCACACCCTCCAAGCAAGACAAAGAGAACCAGCAAGACCGAAAATCTGAAGAGGTTTTTCATGAGCCACTCCCTGAACCCAAATCATCACGCTTCATTTGCAAAATTGGCCTCGCTTCACCCGTATTAGCCGCAAGCGCACGATCATACTCACGACGTGCAGACTCAATATCCTCTTGCAAAAAGTATGCATCTCCGCGCAACTCATGATAGATAACTGCAAAGCTAGCAGGGTCTATTGAGTCCATCAATAACAAAGCTTCACCCGCTTTTTGTTCGCCCAGCAAAATTTTTGCCTTACGCAGGGTGGCTATCCGCTTAATATCCTCTTCTTTAGTGTTTGCCACCACCCAGTCGAGCTCAGCTATCGCAACCTCATTGTTATTCGACTGCACAGCCGCCCTTGCCAAAATTAATGCAGCATATTGTGCATACGTTGACTTAGCGTGCTCGGCTTTTAAGCGCTCACCTAAATGTTGGAGGGTTTCACTTGTTTGCGCCCTTCCTTCATCTAAATCAACAACGACAGACTCAATCAGGCTTTGATAGAGCATAGAAGCCTGCGCTGCATTCGTTGCTTGACGTGACTGCCAACCCTGCCAGCCCACAACGATAGCAACCGCAGCACCAACACCTAGCACCAGCGCTTTACCGTTTTCTTTCCACCAATTCTTTAGTGCATCCAGTTGCTCTTCTTCAGTTCGCAGTTCAGCCACCTGATTAACTCCTACAACCTCAAAATTTTGTTAGAAAAGAATCCGTCAGATCCTTCACACTGATTTCTTGCTGATCAATGGTTTCACGCAAGAACTTTACCTGAACCGTATCATGTTCCAGTTCTTTCTGCCCAATCAATAATGCGACACGAGCACCGCTGGCATCTGCTTTTTTAAGATGACTCTTTAAACTGCCATCCCCACAACCGAGCACAACCTTAAGCTCTGTCTCATCCCTTAAGGTTTCAGCTACACAAAGTATTTTTTGTTTCACTTCCAACGTGGTCGTAAGCGGGAGAATGTACACATCTGCCTGCTGATAAAGTGACGCTGGTAATTTAGAGATAGACTCTATTAACAAAATTAACCGTTCAACACCCATGGCGAAACCAACAGCAGGCGTCGACTTACCACCTAGCTGTTGAACTAAACCATCGTAACGACCACCTGCACAAACAGTCCCCTGAGCACCTAACGCTTCCGTAACCCACTCGAACACAGTTTTGCTATAGTAATCGAGCCCTCTAACCAGTCGCGGATTCACTCGAAAGTTAACACCTACACTGTTAAGCAAAGCTTTCAAACATTCAAAGTGTGAGGTAGATTCAGCATCAAGATAATCATGAAAATTTGGAGCTTCATTTAAGATCAGTTGAGTTTGTGCTGATTTACTGTCTAAAATTCTTAGAGGGTTGCTTGTTAGGCGACGCTGACTGTCAGGATCTAAATCATCTTTACGAGTGGTAAGATAGGCTACAAGGTCATTTTTAAACGCCTGCCGAGACTCTGCACTCCCTAATGTATTAATTTCCAGTGTCACAACATCTTCAATTCCGAGCTGTTTCCAAAGACGTGCACTTAGAAGAATTAATTCAGCATCTATATCTGGACCCGACATCCCAAAGGTTTCAACACCTATTTGATGGAACTGCCTATAGCGCCCTTTTTGTGGTCTCTCATAGCGGAACATAGGCCCTGCATACCACAATCTCTGAACCTGGTTGTAAAGCAAACCATGCTCTTCACAGGCTCTTACACAACTCGCGGTCCCTTCAGGACGAAGCGTTAGGCTTTCATCATTTCTATCCGCAAAGGTATACATTTCTTTTTCAACGATATCAGTGACTTCACCAATCGACCGTTTAAAAAGATCGGTTTGCTCAACTATTGGTGTTCTAATCTCTCGGTATCCATAACCAGCTAAAACATCACGAACTGTTTTTTCTAAAAACTGCCATACAGGAGTCTTTTCAGGAAGAATATCATTCATTCCCCGAATTGCTTTAATCTTTGACAAACTATAATCCTGCCATTACTTTTTCTTTTAAGGGTTTAAAGGCAATGTAAAACGCGCGACATTTGTGTTTGTAAGTGACGAAACATCAATTATAGTGCCTTTATACAAAGCACTTGCAACCGCATCAACACGCCCAACAATCACAGATAAAGGCTCGGATCCGGCAATTTGTACCTGATCACCCCTATTAGCAACCGCTGAGTAAATGGTTTTTCCACTGGAGTCTCGAACCTGAACCCAGCATTCATTTGTGAAGCTCATGTCTAATCCATCAAATATAATCGGTAATATTTCGACAATTTCTTCAACAACTTCCTCAACAGTCTCTTCTACAGCCTCAGCCACACTAGGAGAGCCAGACTCACCAACGGAGTCTTCTATAGGATTTCCGTCTGAAATCAAGCATCAGGCGCCAAGAAGCCCTCATCAATAAGACGCTCGCTTTCACTTGCTATGTCAGTCATAGTCGCCGTTAGGCTAGATGCATCAGATGGAACAACTCGATATTGCTCTTGCGACCACCAAAAGATGACACCTAACATCGTAAGCACAAACAGCCAAGAGACCCCCC
Source organism: Nitrincola nitratireducens (assembly GCF_000585235.1). NCBI lineage: Bacteria > Pseudomonadati > Pseudomonadota > Gammaproteobacteria > Oceanospirillales > Oceanospirillaceae > Nitrincola > Nitrincola nitratireducens. Next base: position 6,079 of record NZ_AONB01000037.1, read on the forward strand.
TGGCAAACGGCACCTTGAACGGATCTCGTTGCTTCACACTATTGGTCGATTTGATCACCGGAGGCGCTAAGTTAACAGTTCCAAGCCGTTCAAACGCAACCGTATATTTTTTTGCATCTAACCCTAAGTAATTAGCATAATTACGGATATAGCCTCTCATAAACACTGGATTATGAAAGGTTTGCGGCTTCGATGACTCAATAGCGGCAATGACTTTTGGCATTAAGTGCAAATCAGTCGCCACCTGACTCAATGTCAAGTGTTTTGACTCGCGTTCCATTCTTAGTTCATGCCCGGGAAATCCATTTTCCGACCGATAATCTTGATTATGGTCGCCTGTACTCAATTCACCGACTCCCTAAATAGCCTATATTCCTCAGAATCAGGGTATAAATTTCTTAATAGCAAACCATAGGTTGCAGCTTGGCTAGGGTTACGCTCCGCGCGTGCTATTCTTACGCCAACCCATAAACTGCGCGCAGAATGCTGTGCGTTTCGATTGTCGACCATTTGTCTAAAACGGTCAAACCATTGCATCGCTTCTGGTAGATTGCCATTGTCTAACAACAAATCTGCCAACTCCACTTGTGCAAAGGGTCTTGAACGATTCAGCTCAAGCGCTCGCTTAAAAGCGTCTTCTGCCTGACCTAGACGCCCTGTCATACGATAACAGCGACCTACGTTTTCAAATGCTTGAGCCCGAGCAGAATAAAAGGGATCATCAGCCGCTTTTTGCAACTCAACACATGCCTCTGGATAACGCTGCTGTGCAAATAAAAAAGCACCGTAGTTGTTTCGGTGCATTGAATTATTAGGGTCCAGCTGCGTGGAGCGTTTGAAATATTCTTCAGCTAACGCATTTTCACGCTCATATTGAAACACTAACCCCATTGCATTATGGGCTGGAGCATAGCGCTCATTAATGGCAAGAGCTCTTTGCAACGACTGCTTCGCATTATTGGTATCACCCGCTTGCAAATATTGTAACCCCAACTGCGTATAGGCTTGTAAAGCAGCATCCGGTGAAGAGGTTGCATCTTGCCTTACTGTTTGTGATACACATCCAGCAAAACTAAAAAAAATCAGTATGACTAACGCGAGCCTAACCTTCACCCTTTACTCCTTATAAACTATCCATTTATCATGATGGCTGTTGTACCATGCTGATGTACTTTTGGCTACGTCGGGTACGATCATCCACCTGTCCGACTAACTGTCCACACGCAGCATCCACATCATCTCCGCGTGTTTTTCGAACCGTTGTGATGATACCCGCATTAACAATTATCTGCTTAAACCGCAAAATTGCTTCCTCGTTTGGCTTTTCGTATCCTGAACCTGGAAATGGGTTAAACGGAATTAAGTTCAGCTTACAAGGAAATTTACGCAACACTTTTATCAGTTGCTGAGCATGCTCTATCTGATCATTAACACCCTTTAACAGGGTATATTCTACTGTAATAACACGCTTATCATTCAAATGCTTTAAATAATTATTGCAGGCATCAACTAATTCGCGAATCGGATAACGGCTATTCACGGGCACAAGCTGACTTCGCAATTCGTCATTCGGAGCATGTAGCGAAACGGCAAGCGAAACATCGCTAACACCTGCAAGCCTATGCATAGCCGGAACAACACCTGCTGTACTTAGTGTAACCCGTCTTTTAGATAAGCCATACGCATTATCATCCATCATCAACTGTGTTGCATCAAGTACATTATCAAAGTTCAGAAGAGGCTCGCCCATCCCCATGAAAACAACGTTTGTAACACGGCGTTCATCAGAAGGATCGAAAGGCCCAAAAGAGCGAATCGCAACACGCAACTGAGCTATAATTTCAGCAGTTGACAGGTTACGGTTAAACCCCTGCTTTCCCGTAGAACAAAAACTACAATCTAAGGCACATCCAACTTGAGAGGAAACACAAAGTGTTTTTCTTGCGCCTTCAGGTATCAGAACCATTTCAATACTTGAACCGCCATCCATGCGAATAACCCACTTACGCGTCCCATCCGCTGAAAACTTTTCAACAACCACTTCAGGTTCGCGAATATCAGCAACGCTCTCCAATTTTTCTCTTAGGCTTTTACTAAGATTGGTCATTTCATCAAAGCTACTCGCACCCCTCTGATGAAGCCATTTCAGAACTTGAGTTGCTCGAAAACGCTTTTCACCTAACTCGTCGAAAAAAGCTTCTAGTTTTGATGGGGATAAGCCAAGTAAGTTGACTTTAGTTGGAGTTTGCATACAGCGTACCTGATTGTTCAATATAATATGGGTCGACATCTCTTGCCGACCCATGAAATCGATGGTTATTTACCCACCAAAGAAGTAAGCAATTTCGCGCGCAGCTGAAGCTTCTGAGTCTGAACCATGAACCGCATTCGCATCAATTGAAGAAGCAAAGTCACGACGAATAGTGCCCTCTGCTGCTTCTTTAGGGTTTGTTGCACCCATCAAATCACGGTTAAGAAGAACAGCATTTTCACCTTCCAAAACCTGAACAACAACAGGACCAGAGGTCATAAACGCCACGAGATCAGCAAAGAATGGACGCTCTTTATGCTCTGCATAAAAACCTTCTGCTTCTTCTTTGGAAAGTGTTTTCATTTGCATTGCAACAATCTTTAGACCTGCTTTTTCGAAACGAGTTTCAATTTCGCCGATCACATTTTTTGCAACAGCATCAGGTTTAATGATTGACAGAGTACGTTGTAAAGCCATGGTCTATTTCCTCGCTTAAAACTAAGGTCGATAAAGGATAAAAGGTTGGCAATTATACGTGATGAAACTGAGGCTGAACAGCGATTAACATCACTGTTCAAGATGATGAGGTTAGTGCTTATGTGAGATTGACTTGTCATCTTGCAATTCTCGATGCAACAACGCCATAAGCTCAGCTTCAGGACGGCCTATACCACATGATCGCACCAAGTCTTCGACACCAGCACCCATCTCCATGAGTCTAGCTGCTTGGTTATACGCAAGCACCCCTGGATCTCTATTTTCTAACTCAATTTGCTTTTCGGCTGTAATATTCAATTTACGCTCAACAGCAACCAAGCGTTTACCTAAACCAATGGAGCTGCCTGTTGCGCCTTGAATTTCATTGCGTAACACTTTCAATAAAACCTGATGTCTCTGTTCTTGCCGTTTAACACGAATCAGCGCCATGATAGACAGGCCAACAGCGACTATAGCTAAAAACGCTAAACTCGCCAATATAACCCAACCATACGCACCTCCCGCGAACTGCGACATCAGACAATCATCACCCCAAACTCATCCAACAGTTGTTGTATATCTAAAATAGCGCAGCGCTTTTCTAAGCACGTAGCATAAAGCCAAGCTCTATGCGTCTTATCCTTATTGATATTTAGACTACTCAAAGGTATGTAAATAGATTCAATGATTGAGTTACAGGCCAACGCCCAAGACCTTCCCTTTAAAACAACAATATCTGTATAAGCCGCATCATCTACATTATAGGTACTCGGAATCACCCATACACCCGTGTCAACCACAACCGTTTGCTGATAAGCATCGCCATATCGACCTAAAATCCAATCTTGCCTTGAATCAATGCTTAACGTCAGATCCCGAATTTCAGATGCCCCCTCGACATAATCAAACGGGACAGCTAATTTTAAACCATGTACGTCTATTAAAAGACAATGCAGGTCATCATGGGCGGCTGGTTTTTGTGACGAAACTACACGTTCAATATCCGCCATAGAACTGGCCTCGATAGACTTTTTAATTTCTGGCTCTGGCTCTGGCTCTGGCTCTGGCTCTGGCTCTGGCTCTGGCTCT
>NZ_AONB01000038.1:0-7618 GCF_000585235.1 Nitrincola nitratireducens
GCTTGTCCATTAGTACCCAAAGCACTGACTGTTTGTCCATCACGACTGGCCAACTCATTGGGAAAGTATTCTTTAATCACCACTCGATTTTGTAAGTCGACGTCTTGTGCAAGGTAGGCAATTCCGAAACCACCTTGGCCCAATAGGTCTAAAATAACATAACCACCTAACTGGTAGCCTTGGGGTAAAGTGAGATGGTTGAATTCGGGTTTACTCATTACTATTCCTTTTTTCATTTAAAGCTAAATATGCTCACTAAGCGTATCCTATTGCAGCATCAGCTCCTGTAGTTATTTTTCTTACTATCAACGAGGCTTTCGTAGTATTCAAAGCTTTTAATTTCAAAAGACTGAAGAAATCCCTCGCTAAAGAATTGGAAGAAAGCTAAAGAACTAGAACTACCCTAAACCCCACGTTATTACCGTAGGCTACGTTATTTCTGTAACGATTAGAAACGCGTAAACTCCAAGGGCCATTGAACCATGACCCGCCACGCAATACACGCCTCGTGCAATCTCCATCCGTTCTTGCTTGTCCATCACTGAGCGCACCAGTGTAACTGTCACTCCAGCAATCATCCGTCCACTCCCATATATTACCTAGCATATCTTGTACCCCCCAAGAATTTGGTGAATAAGTACCTACTGTCTGAGTCCGGTTCAAATAATTGCCAGTCTTTGATTCAGGGCAACCGCTGACATCGTAATTACCATCATAATTTGCCTCTAAAGTTGTAATGCAGCTCCCAAAATGCCCATATCGCTCCGTAGTGCCCGCTCTCGCTACATATTCCCATTCAGCTTCACTAGGTAAACGGAAGCTCTGGCCTGAAACACGATTAAGCCACGGAATAAACTCTTGAGTAACATGATTATAACTAACATGAATTACTGGACGATCATCTCTACCCCAACCCACATCATTCGGCTGATAGCTGCAACCACCCGCACTGACACAAGCATCCCATTGTGCAAAGGTAATCGGCATCTTGCCGATTTTGAATCCCGCTACTTGAACATTACGTACAGGGCCTTCACCATAATAACAACTATTATCTTCTTGGCTACAGCCCATCTGAAACTCACCTGAAGGAATAATAACCATGGAACTTAACAAGCTCTGAATAGGTTGAGGAATACTAACCAATTCATTTTTATTAATTATATCCTCTTGTTGTTTATATTGGACTAACTGCTGTAAATCACTCTCTTGATCCGAGATTGGATTGGATTCAGGCATAGATTCAAATAATTTATACTGGTAGTAACCAACCAACAGAAGAACACAGAAAATCACCATTAATAAGAATGACTTATTAAATTTTGACTCTATTACCCAACCTTTTTCTTCAGCCAATCTAGTTACTTTCGCCTTTACTTCTTCGGTATCAAAACCCTGTTTTTTTGCTTTTAAAATTATCTGGTTGACTTTTCGTTGAGTAATTACACCATTACTTTCAGCGCATTCAATCATAGTTTCTAGGGAGGATGAGTCAAGAACAGTCAATAGAATTGATTTTTCTTGCTCAACTACAGTTAACAACTCTATAGCTTCTTGCGCACTCTGGGGACGCTCTATGCTTTTAAGCCGCATACAGTTATCGATTAAAGTAACTAACTGCGGGGCACACTTTCTAGCTAACGGCAGCTCCCTTAAAGGCTTGTGATCATCATCAAGTAATCTTGCACTGGCTTCCTCTGGCGTTTGCGCCGTTAGACATTTGTACAGAGTAGCACCAACTGCATAAAGATCTGTGGAGGGTTTGAGTATTGACTTAGAGCTGTATTGTTCTGGTGAGCCATAACCCGGTGTCACCACTACGGAGTTACTTCTTTCACCTATCACCTCTTTTGCTGCGCCAAAGTCTATTAATACGGGATGGCCATTAGTACGCAGCATAATGTTGGCTGGCTTAATATCCCGATGGATCAAACCATGTTGGTGAACCACTTCTAAGCCGTTAAGCAATTCCTTAGCAAGATATTCAACCACTTCGGGGGTCAATGTATACTTACGCTTTAGATAACGATCTAAAGACTCTCCATCTACAAACTCCATCACTAAATATGCGGTGTTATTTTGTTGGAAATATTTAAGAATACGAACCACTGTGGGATGATTAAAACGCGCTAATGCCCGACCCTCCTCTAGGAAGCGCTGCATACCTTTTTCATAGTCGATATGTCGATCAGTACCCATTACGCTAACAGTTTGACCATCACGACTCGCCAGCTCATTGGGAAAGTATTCTTTAATAACAACTTGGTTTTTCAAATGGATGTCTTGCGCGAGGTAAGCAATTCCGAAGCCTCCCTGCCCAAGTAGATCATTAATAAGATAATCACCAAGTTTAAAGCCTTGGGGTAAGGTACGTTGGTTGAATTCGAGCTTACTCATACATCATCCCTATTCTGCATCTATGCTATATCTTGAGTGCGAGAGTCTCGTTGTAAGTGAGCAGGATAGCTAAACCATAACTAATAAGAACTGCCAACAGGTCAATAAATAAACCTACGAAATTTTTTTGAAAGTTAAAATTATCAAAAAATAATCTCCTACAAAATTGTGCTATTGAGTTGCAATGTTACAAAAGATAGTTTCGGTAAATATTAAGCGATCATGTCAAATAAAGTGTCAGATTTTGGAGACATTCTATCGAAGTATCTTCAATTTTTTACTGAGGAATACCTATTTGCACTGTCACTTGGATACAGTCAACATTGGCAAAGCTCTAAATGCCTTGATACCAGTGGACTCAAACTATCCCAGAGAGCAAATGCACCCTAAGAAACTATTTGGTCATGCTGACCTTCGGGCCTGCAGATACAAGAAGGGAGAACACAGCAGAACATAACAATCTACGGGCCTAAGCACGCGAGAGCAAAGTCACCTAATGCGCAAGCTATTATCCTAGGGCAGTTTATGTCTGCAAAGGCAGCACCAGAAGCTGCATGAGAGATGACTTACAGCTGACATAAACTACCGCCGAGTTAATAACATATTACTTACAACTTACTGAATCAAAACGCGGCACTCCTATATCTCTGAATTTAGCTACTGCCAAAGTCTCCGCTTGCCCTTTATTCGCAGCAACAACATGAGTCATTTTATCAGGCTTACCATTTACATATGTCCAGCATTCATATTTTAGGTTTGCATGTGCATTGCCTGCCGAGACTAATAAGAACCCAGCTGTTACCATGATTACTTTTATGTGCTTACTGATCGACTTTACTTTTTTCATTTTGTACTACCTTTTTTAGATTAGGACTATTTTGCTTTAACTACTATACTGATAGTCACTATCAGTTTTATTTTCTTGTTGGTACTAACTGACAACGCAGGTGCCCTCTCAAGAACTGTTCAACATGGAAATCTTGTCTAATACCTCGGTGGTAATCTGAAAAATTACCCAATATTCGTGCGCACGGCCCCCTGCCCTCAGAAAAACGACAAAGAGCCAACTCTTGTCCTTTAAAATGGGCATAAGCTTCGCTACCATAATGTATGGTCCGATGCTTTGTCTCACTTATTGCAAAGGGTAACTCTTCACCCAAAACTAAATCCAATGCTTGGGGCTGAACTACCCGCCATTTTCGATTTAACCAAGCTTCCGCCGGTTGAAGAATACATTGCAAACGCTCTCCATACGCAGCATTACTTCGCTTTCCCTCAATTTCAGCTTCATGCTTAGCAACTTCCGCTTTCCGTGCAGCAGCCTCGGCCGAACGGCGTATCTCGGCAGCTTTATCTAGCTCAGCCTGCTGCTGCCTAGCTTTTAACTGTTGTTCTGAAGTCAAACTCTGCCATTCTGCTTCATTCATACCCAGCGGAAAGCTAGCACAGGCTGATAGCAGAAAAATACATATCAAAACAAATAGAGCTTGTCTTAAGTTTAAAGAACATACAGAAATCATCATAAAGCTCTCCAAAATACCTCAAAGGCTCTCTAGCATTTAGTTTAAGTATATTTCATACAAAACAGATATTTGTCAGAATTTTAAGACAGCTTAACAAAAAACCAGGAAAAATCAGTTATCTATAAACACTTTTAAAGCAAACCCCGATCATCTATAAAAGAGTAGGATACAAACCAAGTCAGGTCGACCAAAAGTAGGAATACGGAATGTGTCAACCAATTTTGTACCAGCTCTTTAAAACCTGAATCAGTGACTCCACCTTTACTAACAGCTTACACTTGTTTCTTCTCAACATCATAATTTCCTTTGATTTTAGCATCTTCAGCACTCGCACGATTATTTTTCAGTTCAATGCATCTTTAATTAACAATCAAAATTTTTCAACGATTTCAAAAACATAAATAGCCCCCTAGAATAAACATACTTAAAATCATGACATGGGTAGGATTTATACTCCCAATTTCAAGAAAAGCTACCACTAGAAATCCATATCATACTACTCGCACCCTGATTTCACTGCCTGCATTGCAGTAGGTTAAGCTATACACTCAATTTAAATATACTAGGGGCTTACTACTCCAAGCGCATTCGTACTTGATTACAACTGGGAGTATTATAAAAACCATTCTCCATAACTCCTTACATTTACACTGTTTAAAACAGTTTTAAGAAAGTTAGCCAACTCTACACTGCTATTTATTAATAGTAGTCAGAGTATATTTCATCTAGAATACAAATCTGTCAGAAAAATAAGACAGGTTCTATGTCGATTGTCAGGTTACTATGAATACAAAACTTGAGATGTATGTCCGCCAACGCTGCAGGCAACTGAATCAATCGCTGGCTGAAATTTGTCGGCTCGCGGGCATCAGTAGACAAACCCTCTATGAGTGCTGGCAGGGCGAAAAACAGCCATCACTTAACACACTCAGCTCTCTCGCATGGGCACTGCAAGTCCACCCTATGCGATTGCTGCATATGGTGTTTGAGAAGACTACTCTTCAACGTGAGGCACAAACGTACACACCAGGTGACTGCAGTGCATTTATTCGGGACGTCACACACCCTGACGGAGCATTAATTCTTGCAGGCACACGCTTTAAAAAAATCTGGGCCTTACAAAACGTCGGCAATACTCCTTGGACAAATCGCTTTCTTCGCTGCCTTGATGATGAAGTGGTCGTGTTCACAAAATCAGGTGATGTCTTAAATTTAGCACCCAACCTACAGCCTGAAACTACATTGATCCCAGTGCCTGACACTAACCCTGGGGATATTGTCGAGCTAGAGGTAACATTTCAGGCACCCAATACTCCGGGGACTGTATTATCTTACTGGAAAATGTCTTGGCCTGATGGCTCACTCTGCTTCCCTGAATCTCGCGGTGTTTGGGTAAAAGTCACGATTATTACACCCGCGACAGCCGCGGGCTTAATATCGGATTACTAAACATTCAAAATACAAGCGTCAAACCTGCTCGAAGGGTTCGAGGATCACCAAAACGAAGAAAATCGGCACCAGCAGCATAACTAACATACTGGCGATTGAAAATATTTCTTACACTAAAGTTTGCACGAACATCAGGTCGGATCTGCCAACTTGCGCCAGCGTCATAGCGTATAAAGCTGTCTACATGAAAGCTGTTTGCCAAATTACCCGGGCGTTTACTCTGATAGACTGCCCCCATATAGGTCCTAATCTCTGCCAAAGGCTGATAAGCAAAGAGAACTGAAGCCGTTTTATCTGGTACGCTTGGAAAAGCATTCCCTTCATTCGCATCATAACTACGCCACAACGTTGAATCTAAGCGCCCTACACTGGCGCTGACTGATAACTTCGGTGCAACTTGCCACTGTATTTGCAGTTCACTGCCCTTAACATGCTTTTCACCTGCCAGAATTCTATACACAGGATCATTTGGATCTCGGACCAACAGGTTATCCTGAATAATACGATACTCTGCAAGTTGAAACGCCAAATTAGAAGTCGGTTTCCATTTCATCCCCACTTCCACCTGTCGCCCTTGACTTGGATCAAAGAAGTTCCCTTCTTTACTGATTCCTGAATTTGGCAACCAAGATTCGCTATAACTACCGTACAACTGTAAGCCATTTTGACCGCTCCAAGAGAGCCCCAGTGCTGAAGTCCAGTGTGTATTCTTAGTTTGGCCAACATGAATCTGATTAAACCAAGACTGTAGTTCATAATCGCTGTAACGCCCCCCAACTGTCAGCATCAATGATGGTGTCAACTGCATTTGCTGATGCACAAAAAAAGAATATTCATTCCATGTAAAATATCCCTGCCTTTTAAGAAGCCTATTATGGGCAGGCAGATTAAAAACAAAACGCGGGTTGTAAATATCTAAACTGAAGGCCCCCGCCGAACGACGATTATCGTAATGAGTCTCGGTTGTATGGTATTCAACCCCCATCGTCAACAAACTGTCCACTTTTCCTGTTCTGTATGCTTGACTCCAAGCAATCCGGCCTGTGTACTGTTCAAATGTTTCATCGACCAATTGATAAAAACCAACCAGAGGAAGCTGGTCGTTAATCATATAAAAGAAACCTATCTGATCTTCATTTCGTCTGCCGTCAATATAGCGAGCACTTGCCTCCAGCCAAGATTGTGATGAGATTCTATGATGCCAGTCAATCTCCAAGCGATTGAAAGCTCGCTTTGCACGAGCACTCGGGTGTACGTAAGAAACACCAAAAACTGGCCGATCTTGTGCATACACATTATCAAAGTCGTAGGGATAGTGCTGCTGACTGTATTCCCATGTTGCACGAAGATGATTCATCTCTAGGTAACGATACTCTAGGCTGTTCATCACTATGTAACGATGATCACTGACACTGTTTTTCCATGTATCAGCATTTTGCAAAACCAAAATTGATCTCCATGCAAGCCTTTCTTCGTCATCAACGGGACCCGTTGCATCAATGACTAGACGTTTATAATCAAAGTTACCTCCTGTCAGTGTTAATGAGCGCGCACTTTCGAACTGAGGTTTTTTTGACAGATAATTCACACTTCCGCCCGGTGCACCTGCACCGTATAGAACGCTATTATGTCCTTTAATAAAAGCGATACGCTCTACAGTGGCAGCGTCGCGTATAGAGTAGTTCTGATTATCCAGCATGCCATCGAGCAGCAGCCGCCCTCCGGTATGGAAGCCACGAAGCGTGAAGTCTTCCCCGGTACCAGCACCCAATCGATCTGGCTGAACATTAGGAAAATACAAGGCAAGGTTTTGTGCATCGCCCTCTTGTGAATCGACTAGAAATGTCTGATTCAACTCATGCAGTGACTGTTGCCATTGGGACAGATTGTGATTGATCAAAAAATGCTCTTCTGGTTGGTTTGCAATACTTTTTTCGACTAACACAAACACAGGCTCTGCATGTAGACTTGCGGTAGTCCACGAGCCGCCTAGTAAAATCAAACCAGCAAAATTGAATCGATTAGCTGCAGGTTTTCTGACAAAAATCGATGTCACCCTTCCACTTCCAGACATCTGGCTCTCCTTTGCAGGTTTCTTTAAGTGCCTATGGCACATAGCTTATGTTTAAAATGTATATTAGCTAATCATTCTACACAAGAGTGGTTACGTATAAACTCAGCAGATTTTTCATTATTTGGTCTTGTAAATAACTGGTCTGGATTTTTTAAACTCAACCTTCTAGGGAAGA
>NZ_AONB01000039.1:0-6717 GCF_000585235.1 Nitrincola nitratireducens
TGCACCGGATGCCAAAACCTCCGCTTCGCTCTGGTTTTGTCACCGGTGATGGCGGGCGTTATGTTTCTTGACAGCACCTGTTAACCGGTGCTATTAATAGCATCAAATCGTTGGCTAGGTAATCACTATGCAAGTGAAATTTTCCGAGGATGTCATTCCTCTATCAGACCTGAAGATCAATCCTGGCAAGGTGGTTGGTCGAGCGCAGGATACGCATCGCCCGATCCTGCTTACCAGTCGTGGCCGTGGTGTGGCTGTTGTGCAGGGGCTCGAGGATTATGAGAGAGCTGCCGAGGAGATGCGGTTTGTAAAGGCGGTGGCGCAGGGGCTTTTGGATGTTCGCGAGGGCAACACCATATCGTTGGAGGATGCTAGGAAATCGTTGGGTATCAAGTAAATGGAATTACGCATCTCACAGTCTGCTCTTGAGGACTTACAGGCTATTCAGGGCTATTACAAAGAACAGGATGTGCCACACATCGGTGATGATTTCGTGGCTGCTATCCTGGAGCACAGTGAAATGCTTCGAGTCCACCCTGATGCTGGCCGAGTTGTTCCTGAATTCAATATGGATCATATTCGCGAATTGATTCATGCGCCGTTTCGAGTTGTCTATCTCAGGCAGGCTAAAGAGGTTGTGCTCATACGAGTCTGGCGTAGTGAGAGGCAGATCGAATTACCAGCAAACGAAACATAACCAAGCCATGCACCGGATGCTAAACCCTCCGCTTCGCTGCGGTTTTGTCACCGGTGATGGCGAGCGTTGAGACTGTCGGATTAGTCCCAGAGCCCTTGGCTCACGTGGTAAATAAAGGCTAACATCTGTTAACTAAACTTTACCTCAGAGGTGGCAAGGGATGGCGCGGTATAAACACTACGATTACAACCAAACCAAGATGATACCTCTGCGGTTTTCGGATCAGATCCAACCTGGCACGTTCGAATATACGCTGAATCATGTCGTGGATAATGATTTAGATCTGAGCGTGTTTGAATCTCGCTATCGCAATGACTACAACGGCGCACCAGCCTATGATCCGGCAATTCTGCTGTAGGTCGTGTTATTCGCTTATTGTAGAGGCATTATCAGCAGCCGCAAGATCGCTCAGGCTTGCCGTGAGAATGTACTGTTCATGGCATTGTCAGCTGACAGCCAACCCAATCACAGCACCCTAGCCGATTTCATCTCTCGAATGGATGAAGTGATTGCACCCTTGTTCACACACGTTCTAATGGTGTGTGATAGCTTAAATCTAATGTAACCTTGAAGCCCATGAGTTATTGAGTGTAGGTTGTTCGAATAGATGATTCAGATCATCGATTTGGGCTGTAAATAAAGATTATAGTAAAGGGCGGGCTGTTGATGCTGGGGATTTTGATTTCAAAATGTCTAATTCGACAGTCTCGTTAGGGCTGATCGTAATGGCCACCAATAGCGAAGATATAAATGGACTTTTCGTCAAACCGATATATCAAACGATCTCTTTGTGAGATCCGCTTAGACCAAAGGCCAGAGAGGTTGTGCTTAAGTGGCTCCGGCTTCCCTAAACCTGAAGCAGGGTCGTTTGAACGCAGCATTTCCTTGAGTACTTTACGCAAAGCCTTGTGTAATTGTTTGTCCTTCTCGCGCATAGTTTCATATGCTTCCCAAGTGTTGCCTTCAAATACCAGTGATCTCATTCATTTGCTCTTCAGTCGGTATATAGCCTTTACCACGGTTGTGGGTTTCAAGGGAGTAGGCAATCTGTTGCATGAGGCTCTGGTTTTGGAGAACATGAAGCGTTTCTTGCTCTCGATCCCAGTCGTCGGCGCTTATTACAACAAAAGCCTCTCCGGCTCGTCTAGTTACCTTGAGGGGTTCATGCCTGTTAACCACTTGCTCTACAACGCTTTTCAGGTTGTCTCTAAATTTGTTTACACTGATTGTATCCATAATGGTGCCTCGATGTACGGGATTTCCGTACAAGTATACGTCAAATGCCCTAACAAGGCCAAGCACAGCGACAGCTTTTTTGTTGCGGCTTCGCCTTCACTACAAAGCTGCGCGTGTTGGCAGCGTTAGGGCTTGGGTGTTAGGCCGATGGTTGGATAATGGGAGCCCAGTGAGCTGAGAGGTTCACGCTGGGTTCTGAGAGCAGCCGAGGGGGAGGTGCCCTTGGCTGACTCACCTTGTGTGCCACTGTGCAAGCTATCATGAGGCGCAGCGACTTCGTACAGTGTTGGAGCAGCGCTTTGAATCATGCGGTTTACAGCTACACCCAAAGAAAACTAAAGTTGTGTATTGCAAGGGTGGATATAATCGACAAAGTTTTCCGGTAGTGGCATTTAATTTTCTTGGTTATACGTTCAGACCTCGCTGGATTAAAACACGACGAGGCGATATGGGGTTGTATTTTCTGGGTGGCATCAGTCAGAAAGCCGCAAAGGCGTTGCGCCATGAAATCAATCGTTGGCCATGGTCGTATTGGTGTCATAAAGAGCTGGTGGATATACGTGCCTTTGCGCTGAGCCGCCTGAGAGGGTGGTATCAGTATTATGGGTTGTTTGGAAAAAGTATTATCCGCAATGTATTGTTTCATTTTTACAAGCGGCTAAGTCGCTGGGGGCTGAAGAAGTACAAGAAGCTTAAGGCGTTGATGCAGGCAGCAAAACGAGTGAATAAAGTTAGGCGGGATTACCCAAGGGCTTTTCCGCACTGGCGTAAAGTATTGTTAAATAGTTGAACGTGAAGAGCCGTATGAATCGAGAGGTTCGCGTACGGTTCTGTGAGAGGCTGAAGGGGAGGTTCCTTTGGCCTAATTGACCAAGGGACGCGCCGCAAGCGGCACGCTCCTGAGCTTTGACGTTAAATCAGTAATGGTAGCGCAGCTGAGCGATCAAGAGGGTGTCGTCGATTGCTTTGTAGACCATGCGGTCTTCTTCATTGATCCTTCTTGACCAGTAGCCTGTTAAATTATGCTTGAGGGGTTCTGGTTTTCCGATGCCCTCGAATGGATTACGCTTTATGTCCTTAATGAGATTGTTGATTCTGGTGAGCGTTCTTTTATCTGTTTTTTGCCAGTAAAGGTAATCTTCCCAAGCATTTTCTGAGAAGATAAGCTTCACTCAGCCAGCTCTCTTTCTTCGCCTTTTCCGCTTTCAAGCTCTGCAATAGAAGCAAGTAGGCGGCGAGCATTTTTCGGAGCGCGGAGCAGGTAGGCTGTTTCTTGTAGTGCTTCGTAGTCTTCAAGTGACAGCATAACGACAGAAGGTGCTTTGCTGCGTGTGATGATGACAGGGCTATGGTCATCACATACTTGTTGCATCATTTTGGCTAAGTTGCTGCGAGCACTGGTGTAACTGATGGCATCCATTTTTTGTACCCCGTTTTATTCTGTACAGGAAACTGTACGCAAATTATTTGACAAACGCAAGCACACGGAACAATTTTTCGCTTCGCTGCAAATTGTCCGGTGTTGCGAGCGTTGAACTAAGCCGCTTCGCGTAGCTTGGCTGCATCCCTTAGTTTTTTGTCCACACTTAAATCTCCTTTAATCATTAGGAGGTTTAAGCCATGCACTCATCAAATGAACTATTCTTTTCACTCGGCAGCGGAAGCCGAGTTCCTTAAATCGGCTGGCTATTACGAATCAAAAGTTCCGGGATTGGGTGGAACCTTCATAGAGAAATTTGAGTTGAGGGTAAAGTAACCTTGAAGCCCATGAGTTATTGAGTGTAGGTTGTTTGAATAGGTGATTGAGGTCATCGATTTGGGCGCTAAATAAAGATTATAGTATAGCGCGGGCTGTTGATGCTGGGGATTTTGATTTCAAAATGTCTAATCCGACAGGCTCGTTAGGGCTCAAATCTTCTACTTGAAGATCCGTTGATCAAAGCTGAAATCCAGTTTCTCAGCCTTGTTAAATATCTCTGGCATGAGTGGATGATTTGGATTTACGACATAGTTGCGGTCTCTGGGGGAAATCGTTGATGGAACTTGAAGTGCTGCAAATTCAGGATTTTCTACTTTTAAAAACTGATCTCCAATCTCTTGGGTTTGTTCACTAGCGGGTATTGTCCTCCAGTTGTTTGGGAGATCCTCAGTTTCTAGTTGCGCAATCAGTTCATCAGGCACATGAATTCGATATAGGTCATATTTATGAATGAGTTCCGAGTCGTTGTTTATGTGAACAAAAACCTCAAGAACACACAACGATTCCGACTCGGCAAAATAAAGCGCTTCAATCCCTTTTGAATTCCATCGTCCTCCGAATAGCTTTGCTCCCATGGGATTAAAAGGTGTGTCAGCAAATTTCTTCTGAGTGAGCCTGTACATCTTCATTAAGAGAAGACTCCATGCTCAACACGACCAATGAGATCTTTAACGGTTTCGAAGTCGACAGTTGTTGCAATCATATCTAGTGGACGCTTTCCGTTAAGACCATAGACATTCTCACGCATCCATTCTAATGCGCGCTGTTCATTACCAAAAAGGTCAGTGGCAAGTTTGATAAGCATGGCAAGGCGATACATAACATCACTCTCTTGAGTGCTGAACCGCTCTTCATTCTTGAGTCTACGCTTTATTGTGCTGATTGGGATAAGAGTAACGTTATGAAACTCGCTCTGAGATAATTTGGCTTTCTCAACAATATTGCGATAGACAATGGGTTTAAAACCTTGATGTATAGCGGTGTTCTTTGATGTGTTTTCGTCTTCAATGCCAAGTGTATACCAAAAGTTAGGTTGGTAAGATGGCTTAGGTTTAAAGCTTTTGAGTGTAGTATTAGCCATAATAGTGATCCTTTTGGTTCATATGGTCTATACATATTGGCTCAATTGGTCCTTGTGGTCAACTTTAAAGAATTTGCGCCCTAACAAACGCCTCAGAGGGAGCGTCAACGCGTGGCGTTTCCAGTCACATTGAGCCGCGGTGGTTGCAGTTCTATTGCAACTATGAGTCGGACTTCATTGGTGAATTCGATGTGTTGGCAGGATCCGATGAACTTGAAGGTGACGTTGCTTATGATTCCGTCACGATCCAAGAGGGTAGATACTTGGTTTTCGAAGGCAGTCGCAGCATGCCACAGGCCGTCATAGAAACATGGTCAAAGATTTGGGAGTGCTTCAGTTCAAGTGAGCCAGAGTATATACGGGCTTACACCACTGACTTTGAGCTGTATAAAAGTGATAGCGAAATCCAGATTTTTATCGCCATCAAGTAGATTTCATAACAAGGCCAGCCGCTGCGACGGCTTTTTCGTTACGGCTTTGCCTTCACTGCAAAGCCGCGCGTCCTGTCGGTGTTATGTTTCTTGACAGCACCTTTTAACCGGTGCTATCAGTAGCACCAAATCGTTGGCTAGGTAATCTATCTCAGGCAGGCAAAAGAGGTAGCGCTCATACGAGTCTGGCGAAGTGAGAGGCAGCTCGAATTACCAGCCAACGAAACATAACCAAGTCGTGCAACGGAGGCCAAAACCTCCGCTTTGCACTGGCTTTGTCACTGGTGACGGCAGTCACTTCTATGTCGTATTGATAAGTGTCACGTGACAGAATACAGTTATTCCCATGATTAAATCCTTTGCTGACAAACTAATCCAAGAGCTCTACTCCAAGGGTAAGTCAAAGAAATTTCCTGCGGATGTTGCACCGAGAGCTGCTAGAAAGCTGGAATACGTGGATCTGGCCGAACAGCTTGAGGATTTGAAAGTGCCACCCGGTAATCGCCTTCATCCACTGTCGGGAAACAGGCAGGGGCAGCATGAAATTTCAATCAATGATCAGTGGCGTATCTGTTTTCGTTTTGAAGGTGGCGATGCATATGAAGTCGAAGTTTGTGACTACCACTGAGTGAGGTGATGATATGACTATTCTTAATACAACCGGTATGCAACGCAAACCCACACATCCCGGCGAAATACTGAGGGAAGATTTTCTTCCGGATTATGGACTGACAGCTTCGGGGTTGGCCGAATCTTTGGGTGTCTCTCGTCAATCAGTTAATGAATTATTGCGCGAACGTCGTGCTGTTAGTCCTGAAATGGCGCTCCGGCTTGCTCGCTTGTTTGGTAACTCGCCAGAATTCTGGCTGAATGCACAGCGATCTGTTGATCTCTGGAATGCTGCGAAGTTGGTGAAAGAAGAGGTGGATCGAATCAAGCCGCTACATGCTGCATAACCAAACCAAGATGATACCTCTGCGGTTTTCGGATCAGATCCATCCTAGCACGTTCGAACATACGCTGAATCATGTTGTGGATAATGATTTAGATCTCGGCGTGTTTGAATCTCGCTATCGCAATGATTACAACGGCGCGCCTGCCTATGATCCGTGATAGCTTAAACTTAATCGGACGGGAGATGTTCGCGATTGATGGCTGCAAGATGCCCTCGAAAGCTGCCAAGGAGTGTAGGTTGTTTGAATAGGTGGTAGGTCATCGATTTGGGCGGTAAATAAAGATATAGTAAAGGGTGGGCTGTTGATGCTGGGTATTTTGATTTCAAAATGTCTAATCCGACAGGTTCGTTAGCTAAGCACTGCGCGCGGCGGAAGAATAAAAAAATCATTAAGCAGTTATCTTTAGGAAAACTTAATTAGTTTTTATCGTTTTATTGAGTCGTTTTCAGTATAATAAATAGAAAATAGTAGTGAATAAAGTTTAGTATATTTAATATATTAGTATTATACTATGCGTGTAGCTGATAGATTTAAGAGCTCTATAACTACACTAAAGA
>NZ_AONB01000040.1:0-6587 GCF_000585235.1 Nitrincola nitratireducens
GATTGACGAGGAATAAATCTATATTGGATCAGACGCCGAACGGCAACAAGCTGTGTGGCGATTTGAAATGCGTGATGAAACCCAACCGAATGTCACACTGGGGAACATCTTGCAGATAAATCTGAATTTTCCGCATGGAAGGCTGTGCAATAATCTAGTGGGAGGATTAGGCAGAGCGGTATACTATCAGAACTTGCCACTCCCAAGGTTTGTTAAATAACGGAATTTTTATGACAACCCAACACACTGCTCAAATCCTAGAACACTCTCAAATCAACTTCGGCACCAGCGGCGCACGTGGATTAGTTGAACATTTTACTGATGAGGTGTGTGCAGCCTTCACGGTGAATTTTTTAACCGCTTTGAAGCAGCAAGGGCATGTAGTTAAGCGATTAGCCCTTGGCATTGATCTGCGCCCTAGCTCCCAAGCCATGGCCGCCGCCTGTGCAGGGGCAGCAAAGGCCTTGGGAGTGGCTGTCGATTATTATGGTGTACTCCCGACGCCAGCCTTGGCATTACACGCCATGCAACAGTCCTACCCTGCGATCATGATTACGGGTAGCCATATTCCCTTTGATCGCAATGGTCTTAAATTTTATCGCCCCGATGGCGAAATAACCAAAGCCGATGAGCAACTGATATTAACAGCAAACCTTGCCCTGCCGGCATTCACTCCCGAATGTCCCCAGGCCTCAAATGCCGCCGTTAACACCTATCTGCAATACCTTCGCGCACGCTTTCCGGATAATGTTTTAAAGGGTTGGAAAATCGGGGTGTATGAACACTCCGCTGCAGGTCGTGACATTACCACAACCCTCCTCCGTCAGTTAGGTGCAGAGGTGGTCTCCTTAGGACGCAGCCATACCTTTGTTCCCATTGATACCGAAGCCGTATCAGCAGACGACATCGCACGCGGTAAAGCCTGGTCACAGGCCCATGGGTTTGATGCCATTCTTTCGACCGATGGCGATGGCGACAGACCTTTAGTGGCTGATGAAACGGGCCAATGGTTACGTGGCGATCTATTAGGCTTAATCTGTGCTCGTTATTTACAGATAGAGGCCTTAGCCGTCCCCGTGAGTTGCAACACCGCGATTGAAACCTCTTCTACCTTTGCTGAGGTGGTGCGGACACGTATCGGCTCTCCTTATGTGATTGAAGCTATGCAACAATTGAGTGAACGTCACAGCCGAGTTGCAGGATTTGAGGCCAATGGCGGCTTTTTGCTGGATGCACTTCCCACTCGGGACGCGCTGCTTCCTGCCTTGGCGCTGTTCAGTTCGGCACGCGAGTCGGGAACTTCTATCTCCAAACTTGTTCAAGAATTGCCACAACGCTACACGGCCAGTGATCGCATCACGCAAGTGCCCACGGATAAAAGCCTTGCTTTACTCCAAGAGTGGAAGGCAAACCCTGATTTGGCATATGATGCGTTACAGCTATCCGCTCGCATTCAAACAATCGACACGACTGATGGTGTGCGCATGACACTTGCGAACCATGATATCGTTCATCTTCGTCCATCAGGAAATGCACCGGAGTTACGCTGTTATGTTGAAACAGACTCGGATGAACGCTCTGCTGTGCTCGTCGAACAGGTTTTAGGATTAATCAAGGAACGTATATCATGATGAAAATTGCCATCGCAGGTACCGGTTATGTCGGTCTTTCTAACGCCATGCTGCTCGCTCAACACCATCAAGTGGTTGCACTGGACATAATTCCCGAAAAGGTCCAGCAACTGAATCAACGCCAATCCCCCATCGAAGATGCCGAGATTGAAGATTTTCTGGCGTACAAAACCTTAAATTTTCGAGCCACCTTGGATAAGCAAGACGCGTATACCGGTGCTGATTTTGTCATCATCGCCACACCCACCGATTACGACCCTCAAACCAATTACTTCAATACCCGCAGCGTAGAGGCCGTCGTCAGTGATGTGTTGGCAATCAATCCAAATGCCGTTATGGTCATTAAGTCGACGGTACCCGTGGGCTTTACAACGAGTCTGCGCCAGAAATTCAACACTGACAATGTGATATTTTCACCCGAGTTTTTGCGTGAAGGCCGTGCACTCTACGATAACCTCTATCCTTCTCGTATTATTGTCGGTGAGCGTTCAGAGCGTGGCGAAATGTTTGCTGGCTTGTTAACTGAGGGCGCTATCAAGACGGATGTTCCGGTACTTTTCACCGACTCCACCGAAGCCGAGGCCATTAAACTCTTTGCCAACACCTATCTGGCGATGCGTGTGGCCTATTTTAATGAGTTGGATTCCTACGCCGAAACGCATGGTTTGGATACCCGCCAAATTATCGAAGGTGTCGGTCTGGACCCCCGCATCGGCTCGCATTACAACAACCCTTCTTTTGGATACGGCGGCTATTGTTTACCCAAAGATACCAAACAATTGTTGGCCAACTATGCCAACGTGCCTAGTAACTTGATCAATGCGATTGTTCAATCCAATTCAACCCGTAAGGATTTTATTGCTCAGTCAGTGATCAACAAAAATCCCAAGGTGGTCGGTGTTTATCGCTTGGTGATGAAAGCGGGCTCCGATAACTTCCGAGCTTCTGCCATTCAAGGCATCATGAAACGCATCAAAGCGAAAGGGATTGAGGTGGTCGTGTATGAGCCCGTGCTGGAGCAGGAGGATTTTTACAACTCGCGCGTCATTAAGGATTTGCAAGAGTTTAAAGCCCTGAGCGATGTCATTATCGCGAACCGGCCTTCAGATGAGTTAAGTGACGTGACTGACAAGGTGTACACGCGAGATCTGTTTGGCAGTGATTAATGCCAAATAGCATGAGCTCCAAGGATGGACTCATGCCGCTAACGCATGGTGTGCGTATTTTTTCTTCGAACTCTAGCTGGCCATTACTCAATCAAAAATCGGAAATAACGGAAGAATTTTAGGTATAACCTGTTGGTTAAACAGATTGGATGAAATAGAATGCTGTTTGAATTGTCATTAGAGATTGCTTATGAAACGCATGTCAGATGCCAACAAGATTTCCTTTTTGGAGTTTCTTCTTCACTCTAATACGGATCCTATCATTGTTAAAAACTGGCAAGGCAAATTCGTTTTTGCAAATCAAGCTGTCGCCAATCTTTACGGTACTACCCCTGAAAAAATGATCGGATTTGCCGACGAGGACTTTACCGGGAATCTTGAACAAGGCCAATTTTTTCTGGAAAACGTGCAGCGCATCATGAAAGCCTTTAAACCTGAATTGGTGTATGAGGATTCCACAGATGCCAACACGGGTGAAGTAAGGCACTTTGTGTCGCATAAAATTCCGTTTATAAATCCCTTAAACGAGCTCAATATTCTGGTCATTGCTAAAGACGTTACCGATATTACTCGTTTGAAAATCAATGCTGAGTACAACGAAAAACGTCTTAACTATGTGCTGGAAACCACAAAAGAAGGTGTTTGGGATTGGAACCTAGTGACAAATGAAGTCTATCACAACACTTTCTGGTATCAGTTGACCGGACTTAACGAAGATAGATGCGCCTTTGAAGACTTCAAGAATTGCATTCATCCCGAGGATCGCCATACGGTGATGCAATGTCTGACAGAGTGTATTGAAAACAATAAACCGTATAGAGTCGTTTTTAGACTACAACATGTCAACGGTTCGCTTATCTGGGTATTTGATAGGGGGGAAATCGTTCAAAGGGATACAGAAGGCAGACCCACACGAATGATAGGTGCCATTCAAGATATTACCCAACAAAAACTTGACCAAGCGCAAATTGAAAAACTAGCTTTCTATGATCCGCTGACCGAACTTCCGAACCGACGGTTATTACAAGAGCACATAGAGCTTGCGATACACTATAATCACAAAACTCAAACGACCTCCGCTTTACTCTTTCTTGACTTAGATAATTTTAAAATGCTTAACGACACACATGGTCATAACCTGGGTGATCAGTTGTTAATCGAGGTGTCTAAGCGTCTACAAACCCTAGTAGGCGATCAACATACTGTTGCCAGGTTTGGTGGCGATGAATTTGTGTTGATCATTAATGAACTAGACTTCAATCAGTCAGTTGCTTATCAACAGGCGATACTCTGGTCTGAAAAACTACATGCCTGTTTTTCTGAAAGCATCCCGCTTAACTTAAACAAACTATCCACACAGCATCTCACACGAATTGAATATCAAATAACAGTAAGTATTGGGATTACCCTATTTAACGGGGAGGATCACTACGAGGTAGATGATCTACTCAAACTGGCGGATCTTGCATTGTATCGAGCCAAAACAGACGGCCGAAACAGAACAGTGGTATTTGACCCTCGTATGCAAGAAGACTTGATGCAAAGTCAAAAAATGTTACAAGCGTTTACTCACGCGATAAAAAACAATGAGTTTGAGCTTTTCTATCAGCCTCAATACAACAAAGATCATCAGGTGATAGGGGTAGAGGCCTTGATTCGCTGGCAAAAAGGGAAAGATCTAGCCGGTGTGGAGCATTATTTATCACCCATCGATTTTATTCCTGTTGCCGAAGAAACAGGCTTAATCATTCCTTTGGGTGATTGGGTTATTGAGCAAGCATGTGCTCAATTAGCGCAATGGCAACAGGATCCTGCCTTTGAAAATCTGGTGGTCAGTGTGAACATCAGCGCTAAGCAATTAGCGCAAGCCGATTTTTCCGATAAGCTACTGGCAGCTGTAAGCGCATATAAGATCAATTCTCGTCAATTAAAACTGGAAATTACAGAGAGTTGTTTACTCCAGAACGTGTCCGATTTAATTAATAAGCTTCTGAAAATAAAGGAGTATGGGTTTAAAATTTCGCTTGATGATTTTGGTACAGGGTATTCTTCATTGAGCTATCTTAAACGATTACCTGTTGATGAAATAAAGATCGATAGATCCTTCGTTAGAGATATAATGACAGATGAGTCCGATGCGATTATGGTGAAAGCCATTATCGACTTAAGTAGAAACTTTGGGCTAGAAGTGATTGCGGAGGGTGTTGAAACCTCAGAGCAATTAGATCGGTTGATTGAGTTTGGTTGCGCATTCTTTCAAGGGTACTATTTTAATAAACCACTTAAACTTTCTGAGCTTAACAACTTGATACTTACCTAAACACATTATTCTGCTAAGCTTAATTTTTGAGCGATCATGCGTTTTTTACTACTCATAAGGGACTATTGTGTATCTTAATACTAAATGTTCTTAATAGGTACGAGATCCTCCCGTATGAGATTTCATATTAAGCCCCTCTCAACATTAGAGAGACAAATATTCGTCATCACCACCAGTGTGGCGCTGATCGCTATTGTACTGATTAGTATTAGTGTAGCGGCGATTCTTTACAAGCAAGGCATTGAAAACGCAGAATCGGTGTTACGTAACAAAAACCGTTTTATTGCGACCCAAATTCAGGGGTATGTAGCGCCACTTCGTCAAGCACTGGAGTATTCAAGCAGCACTCGTTCAGGATTGAATCATCTTCACCATGGTGAGCCTGAAACTCAGGAGCAGATTCTGCAGCTTTTTCAGGTACTGCAAAATACGATTCCCAATATCAATTTTATTTTTGCTGGATATGCGGATGGCTCTTTACTGATCAATAATTACACACCACCCAATGATTTTGATTCAACAATCAGACCTTGGTATCAAGCCGCGCTAAAAACCTATCCTCGTATCTCGGATGGTTTACCTTACCAAGAAATCAAATCAAAAGAATGGATGGTTTCCTTTAGTAAGGCATTCACAGATGGCCAACAACAGGTGCTTGGCGTGATCTCGATTGATGCCAGCATGGACGCAATCATAAAAGCATTAGCAACCCAAGATACGCGTTATCCAACCATTTACAATTTCGTATTGGATCAACAAGGAATGATACTGATTCATGCAGATGCAGCGCTACCTGAGAGTGTTCATCAAGCCATCTCTACACAAATCTCTTCCTCTGAATTGAGCACAGGCAAACTCAACTATCGTGACGGAGACAAACAAAGGTTAGCCCACTATCATCGTATTGATGAGCTAGGCTGGATTGTGGTGACTGAAGTTGATATAGCCGATATCCGCGACCCCATCATTAGAACCATTGCATCAAGTCTCGTCTTTGTTATTTTGGCTTCTTTAATGACGACATGGTTATTGAGCTTAGGGTTAAGCCGTTATTTGATCACGCCTTTAATCAAGCTACATAAGCGCGTTCAGGAGATCACTGAAGGAAAGGATGACACTCACTATCGTTTTCCGAATAATGAAATAGGAATGATCTCAACCGCGATCGAAAAACTAACCGAGAAGGCATTGGTACAGAAGAATATTGAGCTGAACGAAAAAAACCAATTATTAAACACACTGTCCCATACCGATCAACTCACATCCATCGCCAATCGCCGCAGAATGCTTGAAATACTGAATAGCGAAATCAGCCGTTATTATCGCGACCAGCAGCCATTCTCTGTACTGATGTTTGATATTGATTATTTCAAACGGATTAATGACACCTTCGGGCATGAAGTAGGTGATCAAGTGTTAATTCAGCTGGCGCAGGTCGTTAAAAACTCGATTCGTGAGAGCGATACTCTA
>NZ_AONB01000041.1:0-5686 GCF_000585235.1 Nitrincola nitratireducens
CGGTTACCACCAGGATGATGTTGTAAGCCTTTTGCACTCGAATAGGAACGAAGAAGAGTTAAAGTGGAAATGGCCATTGCTGAGCGAATGCATACCTCTTTGCACCTGTTTTTTTGGAGGAGACCGGTTAGAAATTGTGCCAAGATTTATTCCAATAGACAGAATACCATCTTTTGCATCAGCTAAAAGAAGAGTACATATGACAGCAACACTTGCCGATGACACAATTCTGGTTAGTCATTTCCGATCACAATCAGAGGAAGTCGGTCAACCGATTCGACCGAAAGGCGGTGGCGATATCGGAGACAGGATGATACTAGCTCCGCAAGAGATAAATCCTAATTACACCCCTGAGGATGTTCGAACACTTGTTGCTGATATTGCAAATGAGCTCAATGTGGTAGTGATAGTACCATCCAACAAAAGGGCGACCTTTTGGAAAGACTTTGCCAGCCAGACTCTGGATAAAGACAATATTCGTGACGGGGTTGAGCGTTTAAAAGAAGGGCATGTTGGTCTAACCGTACTAATTAACAAATATGACGGAATAGACCTTCCCAGAACTGCTTGTGAACTGCTTGTAATTGATGGGCTTCCTGAGGTTTATGGATTGAATGAGCGCATTGAGATGCAACTTCTCGATGGTACCAAAAGACAACTTGTACAACAGATACAAAGAATCGAACAAGGTATGGGAAGAGGTGTTCGTTCTAGCGACGACCACTGTGTTGTTTTGTTACTTGGGGGACGGTTGACGCAAAGATTGCACCAGCCTGAATCAGAGCAGTTTTTTTCATCTGCAACACGTGCTCAAATTGAACTAGGAAAAAGTGTCGCTTCACAGGTACGAGGTAAGTCCTTAGAGGAGCTTCGTCCCATATTAGACTTGTGCTTAAAGCAAAATGACGCATGGATCAATGCGGGTAGAAATGCAGTAGTAAATGCTCCCCCAATACTAGGAGGAAATTTAGATAATAATCAAGTCAAACTTAGGGAAGCTTTTGATGCGGCAAGAATTGGTAGGTATGACATAGCAATTAATAAGGCACAAGAGGCTGTTAACAATACATTAGAGGACAAAGTAAAAGGTTATCTAAAGCAACAGCTAGCCGAATATACTAATTTCATTGATCCTGCAAAAGCTCAGGAGCTTCAGTTATCCGCCTTAAGCCATAATCAACGGTTGCTAAAGCCAATTGCTGGTGTAACCTATAGTAAACTCAGCGCTCCATCTGCGGGTCAGGCAGTAGCAGCAACTTCGTTTATGGAACGGTTTCTAGAGGGTAATGACCTTGTTATTTGGGTCAACGGACTTATAGATGACTTAGACTGGGGAGAGGAGGGTAGTAAACGCTTTGAGGCAGCGATGAAAGACCTAGGAAGCTTTCTTGGCTTTGGATCAGAGCGACCTGAAGAAAAAGTCGGTCGAGGTCCTGATAATCTTTGGGCGCTTGGTGGTCTAACATACTTAGTAATAGAATGTAAAAGCGGCGCAGTATTATCTCCAAAGATTTCAAAATCTGATACAAACCAGCTTAACGGATCAATAATCTGGTTTAAGGAAAAGTATGATGATACTTGCTCAATGACACCGATTATGGTTCATCCGAAGACTATTTTCGAATACACAGCACCGCCAGACCCTAACATACGGATAATAAATAAACGATGCTTGAAGAAGCTACTTAATGCAGTTCGTGCTTATTCCGTAGCATTGGCTACCTCTAAGAGTTTCGTAGAGAAAAATGCTGTTGAAAAGCAGCTCATACAGCACAAACTCACTTCTTCTTTTATTGTTAATGAATACACAGTTACAGAAGGCTCAAGCTAGAGGACTTATAACTAATTAGACCAATGCTTCATTGGAGTTTGGAAAGTGAGCATTGCTTATGTGACTTGTTTAGGGTGATCAAATCTCAAGGAGTTTTCCTTTGCTTAGAGCACGGTAACTCCTTCAGAAAGTCATTCTTTTGCATGTCCATGCACATCATGCTCTAAAAACAGGTCCCCGAGTAAGCTAGAGAGGAGATCCAGATACCTTCAATAGTGATCAGCAACAAACTGAAGGCCAGCAATTACGCTGTATCCATCTGAATGATGCGTCGTTAGCGTCGAAGTGAGCTTCAAGTAATATCAAGCTATTTTGTTCCCAAATCTCCCACAGATAACGTTATTGTTGGATGCAGCGGCCTTTAGTTGATCAAGATAGTCAGCCCAGTGTTGCATCATTTCTCTTCGTTGCTTTAGGTGTTTTGTGCGGTTATAAGATCTGCCGTTTGGATCTTTCACTTCATGGGCAAGTTGCTGCTCGATCCACTCAATACGGTAATTCAGCACCTCATCCAGAATGGTGCGAGCAGTTGCTCTAAAGCCATGAGCGGTATGTGTTTCCCGGTCGTAACCCATACCTCGTAAAGCTATTCGTACTGCCCCATCTGACATTGGGCGGCTTGCACCTCTGGCGCTGGGAAATACATACACGCTCCTTCCAGTGATCGGTTGTAGACCTTCAAGTATTTCAATGCTTTGTTTGGCAAGAGGAATAATATGTTGCTGATGGGTTTTTTCTGCAATGATATCTATCCGCTTCTCTTCCCAATTGATCTGCTCCCAGCGAACATGGCGGAGCTCGCCGGGCCGGCAGAACCACAAGGCAGAGCACTTTAAAGCGGCGATCACAGCTGGTGTACCATGGTAATGATCAATAGAAACAAGCAAACGGCCAAGTTCACTCGGTTCTGTGATGGCAGCAAAGCAACCTTTTTTTGCAGGCTTTAGAGCATCTTTCAGATCTGAGCAGGGGTCGTGCTCACAACGACCAGTAATAATGCCATAGCGGAATATCTGCCCTGCAACCTGCTTTACACGATGTGCTGTTTCTACATGGCCCTTATCTTCAATTTTGCGAAGCACTGGCAATAGATCAAGCGCAGCAATCTCTGAAATAGGGCGGTTGCCTACCGAGCGAAAGAGGTGGTTTTCCAATGCTCTCATGGTCCGAGCTTGATGTCCTTCAGATTTGTCGCTCATGCGAACAGAAAACCATTCGCGGGCTATCAACTCAAAACTGTTTTCGCTAGCGCTACGACCTGCTTGCTTCAGTGCTTGCTTGGCTGCGCTAGGGTCGATACCCATCGTAATTTGTTGCCGAGCAGAATCTCGCTGTTCACGGGCGGCGGCCAGTGTAACATCAGGGTATACACCAAAGGCGGCAAGTTTCTCCTTGCCGTGGAAGCGATACTTCATCCGCCAGTATTTAGAGCCGTTGGGACGTACTTCAAGATACAGACCTTTTTCATCGGAGATTTTATACTTCTTCTCTTGCGGCTTGGCAGCCTTCACTTGTCGGTCGGTTAGTGGCATGGATAAACCCCTTGTTCAATTCGGGTTGGGGGTATCAGTTTGGGGGTATCACCTGTGGGGGTGTCGAATGTCCCCCCAATTATACCCCCAATGTACCCCGGCTTTACTGGGATCGGATGGGAATCGTTGGGCAATATTATGGGCTGAAAAGCCTGTATTTACTAGAGGTTGGGGGGTGTTTGAGTCTGGGTGGGAAGGGTTTGTGGTGGAGGTGGCGGGTTTCGAACCCGCGTCCGCCAATCCTCTGCCTTAAGATCTACATGCTTAGGCTTCTCTATTCAATTAACCCGTCACGACCCGAGAGCCAGGGTGTTATGGGCGAGCTCTTTTAGTTTTAACCGTTCAGCTTAGAGCAAAGCATCCGGGCGATTCTGTCTCATATGACACCGCGAACCTCTGAGTTACAGACACCTTAGAGTGCGGCGCTAGCCGACTTAAGCGGCTAGAGCGTAGTTATCGTCGTTTGCAACTATAACAATGTGATGAGGGATTTACGAGAATCATCACGTTCTCGACATGCACCCAAGGGTTCGTAACCAGCGTCGAAGCCATGTCACCCCCAGATAAGAGCCGAAGTATAGACGAATCTATAGGATAACGCCAATCTTCTCTTCAGCTCAGTCCAACATTTTTTGGCCTATACTTTAAATTTCTCCGCTTCACTTTGCAGTTGCTGAGCCAGCTCCGCCAGTTGTTGGCTGGCCATGGCACTTTGCTCAGCGCCGCTGACCACTTCAGAAACACTTCGAGCCACCATGGTGACATTTTCATTAATTTCATTGGCAACAGCGGTTTGTTCTTCGGTGGCACTGGATATCTGGACATTCATATCGGCAATAGTGCCGATGGCTGCACCCACATGTTCAAACGATTCACCATTTTCCCGTGCATCAACGACACCCGCTTGTGCTTGTTGAGTCGATTTTCTCATGTCCTCAACCGCTTCTCTGGCAACTTTTTGCAGTGTATTAATGGTTTTCTGGATGCGTTCAGTCGATTGCTGAGTATTGGCGGCTAGGCTTCTGACCTCATCCGCGACTACCGAGAAGCCGCGGCCCGCATCTCCAGCGCGAGCAGCTTCGATTGCAGCATTCAGCGCCAATAGATTGGTTTGTTCGGCAATGCTTCAATTACATCTAACACTTCGGTGATTCGTTGAGTTTGCTCATCAAGTGCAGATATTTGCACAGCCGATTGCTCAATACTCTGTGCGAGGGATTCTATAGCCGAAACCGTACGACGTGAGCGATCTTGCCCTTTTTTAGCTAGCTCATTTGCTTGTTCAGCAGAGTAAGAGGCATTCTGTGCATTACTTGCAACTTCAGAGATAGCGGCAGTCATTTGATTGATTGCAGTTGCTATCATCGTGGTTTGTTGTTCTTGCTCCTGAGCTGTGCCACTCACCTGTTGGCTGATGGCGCTCATTTCTTCAGCTGAGGCTGCGAGTTGATGAGTAGCTCGAACAAGGTTCTCAATTAAGCTTTGGAAATGATT
The DNA here is from genome assembly GCF_000585235.1 of Nitrincola nitratireducens. Taxonomy (NCBI): domain Bacteria; kingdom Pseudomonadati; phylum Pseudomonadota; class Gammaproteobacteria; order Oceanospirillales; family Oceanospirillaceae; genus Nitrincola; species Nitrincola nitratireducens. The sequence goes on from NZ_AONB01000041.1 coordinate 4,858, forward strand.
CATCATGCCATTGAATGATTTGCTCAGAAGCGCAATCTCATCTTTACCCGAAACATCGGCGCGTATTCTCAAATCCGACTCTGAGCTAATGCGTGACATACTGTTGGATAAAGAGGCGATTGGCTTTCTGATAGATGATGAAATCTGCCAGCCGAAAACCAATAGCAGAATAACCACCACCGTGCCAATCGATATAAACAGGATCAGGTCTTTGGAAAACTGCTCAACGGATTGGTCTTTTAGGCTGATGCTTCATTAAGTTGATATTCAATTAAGTCATCTAGTCCAGCTCTTAGTGGACCAAACGTCGCATTTAATCTGAAATTAAACGAGTTGAAGTCCATCAATATCAAAGCACCCGATTCAGCTTGGCTTGTAAAATCAGCGATTAAAGATTGACTGCGTTCAATCAGTTTGGCAACGTCGCTGGAGAGTGCTAACTCCTCTTCTGAGTTGCCAATACTTTCTAAGTAGCTTGCCCAGTAGCGTTGATATGTGGATTGGGCTTGATTTAAGTCCGACATCAGTTGGCTGTAAGTGAGTGTTTCTTGGTGAAAGCTCTGGAAAAGATTAACCATTTCGACTGTAAGTGCATCAGACACAAACTTAATGTCTCGTGACGGAACCACAGCTTCAAAATAAATCGATTCTGTACTTTTGATCAGAGAGCGCATATCCGAGATAGCGATTAAAATGATACTCGCAACTGCTAATATTGGAAGCAGGGTGAGTAGAAGAAGACGAATTGATATTGACAGGTTTCGAAGCATAGTCTTACACCTTTATAGTTATTGAGGTAAGACTATCGTTACAAAGAATCTAGGGAAGA
>NZ_AONB01000042.1:0-5107 GCF_000585235.1 Nitrincola nitratireducens
TATAGCTCTTATGTGGCTGGGCTGTAAAGTTGTGAAGTGCTTGCACTTTGCAACTGCACCAGCCAGCAAACAAGCAGCTTGCTGCGCGTTAGGCTTTACATGCCGAAATCAAGCCCTGATGATTTTCGTTTTTCGCGTTTTTGCTCAGGCTCTGGCCTTTGCTCAGGCTCTGGCCTTTGCTCAGGCTCTGGCCTTTGCTCAGGCTCTGGCTCAGGCCTTTGTGACTGACCCGGAATTTTTTTAATTTTTTCAATTATTGCTGCACGCTGCTCTGCACGCTGCACGTCCCGCTTGTCTTCTTTCGCTGTATATTCAGGATCAGCAAGAACCTCGCGGATCAAACCGGCTTCAGCATTACGCTTAGGCTCTGACTTATCAAAGTCTTTTTTCAGTTCAGCATGCACAGCTCTAGCAGCTGCAAGCGCTGACTTTTCAGCAGCTTCAGCTTGCTGCAGCTGCTGAAAAGTCAGCGCTTGCTGTTGAAGTAAAGCCGCATGTTCAGCAGACGGTTTAAGCAGGCCGGTGCTGACAAGATACGTTCTAAAGCGGTGCTGTTGCTCGTACTGAGCAACGGCCTTGGTTGTTTCAGAAGCTTCAAATTTGGCATAGCTGATCTCTCGCTTAGCCTCTTGATGATCGCGTTTTGCAACGTAAAAACGAGGTGACTGCTCGCGGACAAAATCAAAGTCAGCAGCCAGGGCAAGCTTGTTTTGCAGCTTTTCGCGTGGCTGTTCAAACAGATCAGCTTTAGCGGCTTCGCGCTGTGCTTGCTGCTTTTCTTGCTTGTATTTAAGCATGTCTATGATATCAGCAGTTTTATTGATCTCATTTGCAAGCCTATTGTAATCGCCTTTACCCGTTTCTATGCCTTTAGACTCAAGTGCAATGACTCTTGGACCGAGATGTATCGTAGGCACTTTATCGATGCCCTGACGCTTGTAGCTACGATGATCAAGCCGCACATTTGACTGTGATTTCTCAAGCGCTCGATTTGCAAGCGTAGCGTACATTTCGCGCGCTTTTTCAATATCGGTATGACGCGGTTCGAGATACGCTTTTTTACGCGCTTGAGGTGACCACTCACGCCATGATTTGCCGTTAAGTTCATTTCCCTGGGGATTAACTTCGCGTGTTGTTGTTAAGATGTGCGCGTGAGGATTTCCGCCCTTGTCGTGTATGCACACATCAACCGCTACCCCATATTCTGCATGCAGCCATTGGCCATATTCGACCGCGAGCGCTTGACGCTGTTCTTTAGATAGTTCTGTCGGCAAGCCGATTTCATATTCGCGAGCAACGCACGCATCTTTGCGCTTTTCAGCCGCTTCAGCAGCGTTCCATAGCTCTGACCTTGTACCAGACCAGCCAATAAGTTGGGTAAAATCAACATCGGCTTTTTTGGTATAGTCATGTTCGATACCGGTTCTATGATCGATGATCTTTTCACCGGCTCTGTACGCAGCAGCAGCGCAAGCACTTCTGCCAGAAGACCGGCTGACAGGCTTAACGCTGTTGTGGTACATGCTAGACATTCCTTTAGCCCTGATTTAACCAGCCGTCAGCGTCAGGTTCCGCTTGAGGTTGATTTTTAGAGTTGGTTGACAGTTTAAGGAGCTCTTTAAGGGTTTCTTGCAAACGCTCTTTATCGCGATCAGACGCAGTGCTGGACAAATAGTTGTGCATAGTCATTGCCAATTCACTATCGCACTGTGCAGCGTTTAGCATCAACGCACCGACGATGATTTTAATCTGCGTTAATTCCGCATCTTTCTTTTTTCGTAGACGTGCTAATCTGGCCTCCTGTTCAAGAATTTGTTGTTCGATAGTTTTTTTTGTCATAGCCGTAAATCCTGCATAAACTGTTTAAGTTTTAACCAATATTAGCGTAAGCTGGAAAGCCTGTAAATCCCCGAAGGGCGCACTTAGTAGTTAGCATACGCTAACTGTGCGGTCTTACTCTTACGAGTAAGACGGAAAAGCAGAAGCAAGAGCAAAATCGGCTTTCGCTTTATCTAGTATATCATTAAGTGATTGGTCGATTTCGGCTTCGCGCTTCAAGCGTGCGCGTTTAGTGATTATGGCTTTTGCCTTTTTAAACTCAGCGCGTTGGTCTGACATTGGTGCTACGTCTGAATAATCCCCTTGGGTCGATTCTTCATGATCCGCAAGCCAGCGCTGAATACCAGCCGCGCCTTCCCTTTCCGCAATGTTCAGAATTTCGGCTCTGGCTTTATATCTGAGAATAATTCGCCACTGGTGAGCGGTTAGCAATGCCAGAGAATCGGCCTTGTCTTCTTGCTCATGAGCGATTTCTTCATCAGTCTTTTCTTTGACACCGACCTCATCTTTGAGTCCTTTAGACCAAAAGATTTGAGCGCGGCCTTTCATTGCATCAGCATATTCAAGCCAGCGCTGAGCCGCGTCAGGCCGAGCCGGTTCCTCGCTTGCTATGTCAGCAAGCAAGGCAAAAGGGTGAAACCCTTTGATACTACGGCTTGTTTTGCTGTTCGCTTTTGCAAGCTCACGGTCAGCACCCCAGTGTTTACTACTATCGTGCTTAGCCAGGTATTCCGATGTATCACAGTTATCAGTGATCTTAACGCTATGCTCTAAAAATGCTGATTCTTTACCCTTTGGCACTAAACCGGCCTTTTTACATACGTTCAGCCAACGCTTAGCCACCTCTTCCCTAAGCCTTGTAACATCAGCGTTTTTAGATACCAACCACGCTTCATGCGTGTGCGGATGCCAACCGTTGTCACCTAAAGTCACTTCAAGGCTTCTAATCAAGCCACCGAAGCCTATACGGCCTTTTGTTTTTTCCCATGCTTTGCCAGACCTGAGCCGTTTATACGCCTCAGACTGCCTAGAAAGCAGGTCAGAGAGGGTTTGGAAGCTGTAATGAGGAAAAGTAAATGTGACCATGATCATCTTACGATCAGAGCCGTATGCGTAAGCAAAGGCCTGTGCGATCTCTAGGCGTCTACGTTCCTGTACCTTTGCAGCGCAAACCGGACACGTCCAGCTATTGCCGCAAATCGAAAGCCCTACATAAAACGCCTTATTGTGTTCAATGCTTCGCTTGATACCCACGTTTTCAGCAATGCGCACGTGTAAGCATTTTGCGGTTCTATGTCGATTGGCTGGATATTGAAGCTTTTTCTTATTGCCATCAGCCACGAAAACTTCTCTAGCCACCGCTTGAAGCATATAACGCTCAGCCCTTAAATCACGCGAATTATCAGGGCTCAGAGCACTTTTTGAGGGGGGGGGTGAAGAAGATTCCGTGTAGTATACCAAGAGGCCGCCCGCTTGCGCGGTCGAGCCGGTGCCATTTTCTGCACTGTGCTGAATAGAATATAAGTCGTGGTCTAATAAATTAGAGGATTTTAGAGACATGAACCACCGCCAAAGATGGCGGCAGTGGTTGAAAAAGTATGAGCTGTGATATATAGTTTCATCGTATTCGAAGCCCTGTAACGCTATCCCGCCGCCAAGTGAGATGAAGTGTTACAGGGCTTTTCCTTTTCCGTTGTTAGTTAAATTCTGATTAAAATTTACTCTCATCTCTTCATCATTTCAAGCCCAAGCCGCTAGCTGTCTGTTCTGACAGTGTTTTGTGCTGTCTGAAAGCCTTAAAAGCGGTTAATCATGGGGCGGGGTGTTTGTGTCAGATACAACAAAACCCGCAGCCGCCACCAGCACCGGCACATTAACCACCAGTCGCAAAAGCGTTAATCATGCAGTTGTTGCAGCGTCCTTAACAGCAACGGCACCATCTTTGTCACGTCTGCTCTGTCACTTCCGTGGTCTTTCAAGCAAAAGCAAAAACCCCTTGTAGCAAAAAATTCATATAAAAATATCATATTTATTTCATATTTCGTATTGTATTATGTATCGTATTACGTATAATATGATAATACAGAATATGAAATTAAGGGGAAATATCATGGCTAGAACTGGAATTACATACTTAGAGGTCACTACTGCTATCGACAAGATCATTGCCGCTGGTGACGAGCCGACTATTCAGAAAATCCGTGATGTTTTGGGCACTGGTAGCCCAAACACCATTCACCGCTTTTTGACTCAATGGCGTTCTGCACGTCCAGTTGAACAGCGTAAAGCGGTTGAACTGCCTGCTGACTTGGCGGCTGCATTGCTTAAAGAAATTGAACGTCAAGCCGCTGATGCACGTGCTGAAGTTGAAAAGCAGCTAGTCGCTGCACAAGCTGAAGCCGCAGAGCTGTCAAGAGATGGTGAAGTCACTGAGGCTGATCTTGAAACCGCACGTGAAGCGCTGGACCTCAAAGACGCTGAAAACTCGAAGCTTAAAGCTGACTTTGACCGCGTTACTGACTCGCTTGCACGTGCTATGCACGAGCTTGAAGCAGAACGCAAAATCACTAATGAGCAGAGAGATGAGCTTGCTTTAAATCGCAATCGCGTTATTACATTGACTGAGCAAGTCAACGATCTGAAAGCCGAACTTGCAGCAAGCAAGCAAGAAGCAAAGGCCGCGCATGATGCCGCTGTTGCTGCTGAGAAAATGGCGGCTGTCGCTGCTGCACAGCTCGAAGCCGAGCAAAGCAAAAACGCTGATCTGGTATCCAGGTTAACTAATGCTGATGCTGAGCTTGCAAAGCTACGTGACAAGTACGACAGCAAAGTTTCTGAGTGCGCTAAAGTGAAAGAAGACCTTGCTTACACTCAGAAAGAAATTAATGAGCTTCACCATGAGATATCTGAACACGTGACAAATTTCGAAAACGCCAAGCGTGAAGCTGACGCTTTGAAAGAACATCTCGCTCTCGAACATCGCAAAAACGCTGAGCTACAAAGCGAGATCGACTCGCTTACTGACAAGCTGACTGCGCAATCTAAAACTAAAAAATGAGGTGTGACGACATGAGTAGTCATATCGAAAAAACACTCGAACAACTGCGTAAAGAGATTCAACAAGTTCATGCTCTTAACGAAAAGCTCATCAACGAAATAAATGATACAAGAGATGAAGACTATTTATATCAACTACGACGCGACTTAGACAACTATCAACTTCTTGCGCATGATTTATCTATTGCAATCGATGTTTTAAAAAATCGGC
>NZ_AONB01000043.1:0-3847 GCF_000585235.1 Nitrincola nitratireducens
CAGTGTTATATACGCTAATCCAATCCTAAACATCCCATTTATTTAGGGATTTTGACTTATCAGTCGTGCATCACAGAGACACTATTACATAAAAACATTAACTTGGATTATTTAAAACCAATCTAACAACGTCTAAAAAATGAATAAATCAAAAAAATTATATACAGCCATTTTTAAAAGCATGCTAAGCAGATATTCAGTATATACTGCAAATCTAATTTCACTAATGATATTAGCTCGAATATTTACACCAGATGATTTTGGTACAGTTGCAGCAGTGATGGTTTTCTATACATTTTTTCAACTTATGTCAGAAGCCGGTTTAGGACCAGCTGTAATAAACTTAAATGAATTAACTGTTAAGGATAGAAATGGAATATTTGGTTTAACAATACTAATAGGTATAGTTTTATTTTTAGTTTTTATAAGCATGGCAAAATCACTTGCAAACCTATTAGGAATAAGCAACATAGTAGAAGTCACACCATATATCGCTATTAGTATAATTTTTTTTTCTGCCACCATATTACCGAATGCTTTGCTACTTCGTGAACAAGCTTTTTTTAAGATAGCAAATGCAGCTTTTATAGCTGAGACATTAAGCACTTGTAGTGTCGTGTATCTAGTACAAATTATTGAACCGCTACACGCCTTAGCATTAAAGGGAACCATACATTCTGCTATAGTTTTTGCCTTCATATGGCATTTCTCGAAGAAAACTGAATTCGGAAGGCCCACATTTGGTTCAAAGTTTACCGCAATAAAACCTTTACTAAACTTTAGTGGGTATCAATTCGGGTTTAATTTTATTAATTACTTTTCACGAAACTTAGATAAGATATTAGTCGGGAAACATTTGGGAACTGAAACACTGGGAACTTACGACAAAGCTTATCAATTAATGCGCTATCCAATGCTGTTACTAACATTCGCAATGACACCAGCGATTCAACCAGTTATACGTAAACTCTCTGAAAAGCCAAAAGAAGTTGAATCAATACATACTAAATTTACTTTTAAGCTATCAATTATTGGATCTGCTGCAGGCTTAGCAATGTACCTACTATCTGATAAAATAGTCTTATTAATACTAGGAAACAACTGGTCAGATGTCATACCTATTGTGAAGATATTTGCAATTGCTATACCTGTTCAGGTCGTATTATCTACAAGCGGAAGCTTTTTTCAAGCAATGAAGAGGTCTGACTTACTTTTTAGAAGTGGATTACTTTCAGCTATTGTAGTTGTTATAGCTATAATCATCGGCATAATACAAAATGATATAATCAAGGTTTGTTGGTACTTAGTTATTGCATTTCATATCAATTTTATACAAGCATATTATTACATGTACACTAGGGTTTTTAGTGAAAAAATCAGCAAATTTCTTATACGTATGATCCCTGCAAGCATTATAGTTTTAGCAATATCCTTATTGGAAATTTCGAAAAATTAAAAAACAAAAACCAATCTTAGAAAAACATGCACTCAAACTATATAAATAAAATAAAAAACCTAATACGTATCAATAATTGAGTTCAAAATGATAAAAACGAACACAATATATAAAATTTCTCTATACTATACTTTACTAATACTTTCCGGCTCATGGTATTGGCCAATAAATAGGGAGTTAGACCCTAACTTCAACTTTAAGATATTCGGAAACATTACCGATAATTTATTTTTTTTAACAATGCTTTCCGTTATAATAATAGGAATTTCCAAAAACGGGATTAGTAATTTATTTAATAACAAAACATCTTTTATTTTGATCATGATACTAGTCAGCTCATTACTATCAAACAACATAGAAAGCGCGCTAAAATCATCCATCCGTCTTTTAATATTTTTCACATACATATCTATATTAATAAGAGACTACTCACCCGAAAGAACCATAGAAACCACAACCAATTTTTTCATTTTATTTGTATTTATAAACGCAATATCACTTATATTATTTCCAAGCATCACCTTTATGGAAGGCTTACATGATGGTTCAGCACGCGGAATTCTTAATCATAAAAATACATTCGGCTTTTTAATGCTTATAGCATTTATGATCATTCACACCAACAAAATGAACAATAAGCTAAAGTATACTTTAACCACAATGGCTTTCATCATGGTTATTTTAAGCAACTCATCTACAGCAACTGTATTACTAGCGGTATCAATCATGCTGATTACTTATAAAAGAATCAGCAATCTGATAGATAGAAGAATGCTTATTTACACTACAATTTTATTATCAACATTTTTAATTATATTTTACCAAAAAATATTAGAGTTGATTTTTTTCATAACAGAAAAAGGAAGTGACTTCAGTAACAGAAGTTTACTATGGGATTTCTACATAAAAAAAGGCTTTGAAAATATTTTAATTGGTCAAGGAAATTACATATGGAATGAAAGTTTTTGGATGGAGTTTAACTTCCAAACAGGCATTACAGGAAATTACTCCCCACATAATAGTTACCTTTCAACATTTGTATCATATGGATTGATAGTAACAATACCTTATTTCCTTTACATACTTCATTCGCTCACAGTTTTCTTTAGAAACAAATATAAAGAATTAGCACACCCCATATATATTTGTATACCTTTAATATTTATAAGAGGTTTTTTCGAGAGTGGATCAATGATCTCAGTAAATATTTTCATTTTTTTATTATTGATAGCTTGGTTAATGGAATCCAAGAGCAACCTAATAGGTAAAAAATGTCATTAAGCATTATTATTCCAGTTGGATATGATCCGGACGGACTAGAGATAACCTTATCATCCATTTTCAAAAGTAAAAGCTTAACTAACATTCCTATAGAGATTATAGTAATCAATGATGGATATGACCTAGAGGTTGAAAAAATTTGTTTAAAATACAAAATTGTACACTACCCAACCACTATTAATATTGGGCCTGCTGCAGGTCGAAACATAGGCATTGAGCTATCAAAATACAACTATATAGCTTTTATCGATGCTGATATTAAAGTTTCTGATCATTGGATAGAATTAATGCATTACTCACTAACCAAATACCATTATGTAGGTGGAAAAATTTTAATAGATAGAGAAAACATATCAAATATATTCGAGGAGTATGACTATATTACTGCTTTTGATGTACAGTCTTACATGGAGAAAGGACATGCACCAACAGCAAACTTAGGAATTAGAAAAGAAATTACTCATAAAGTCGGCCTATTTGAACCAAATCTACGATCAGGAGAGGATACTGAGTTTGGTGATAGAGTTTTCAAACATAAAGATTTTGTTTTTTTCTACAATGAAGAAGCTGTTGTTTTTCATCCACCAAGATCCTTAAAGTCACAACTAATAAAAAGAGCTAGAGTTGTAAAGGGCCATTTAAAGTTAGCAAGCATTTATAAAGACCGTTATAAACATTTCAAAAAAACCTATTACAACCCTTTCATAATGCTAAGACCACCATTTCAGGTCTTTAAAAAAATCGCGAACTCAAAAAAAATTAGCACTCCTACAAAGTTTATCTTATATACATACGCATACTTTCTAAAACTATATAGTTTTTCCATAGCTATAAAATATATGATGAAACCAACTACTGTAAATCTTGAAACTAAAAACCATCCAAAAATAGACCAAGGCACATAAGCATCAAAATAAATAATATAATGTAACACAGAAAAAAATCGTTACACTAAACTAACGATCCGAAAAATCACCTACCCATCTACAATGCTTTGCAATGAGCCTTAATATCAGAAAAATTTGATAAACCCCAAAGTTAATATGATGTCCATTTCTATCAGTGGCCTTGACCGAAATGAGGAGACAGAAAAATTAGCTTAAAACCAAT
>NZ_AONB01000044.1:0-2985 GCF_000585235.1 Nitrincola nitratireducens
TAAATGCCTGGCGATGACCTACTCTCACATGGGGAAACCCCACACTACCATCGGCGATGACGCGTTTCACTTCTGAGTTCGGAATGGAATCAGGTGGGTCCACGTCTCTATGGTCGCCAGACAAAACTGGTAACAATCTAAACTTAGAAATAGAATTCTCTGTCTCGTTCAATACAAGCTTCAACCGTCGTATCAATCGTCATAACTCATCAACCAAACGCCTTCGGCGTTATATGGTCAAGCCTCACGAGCCATTAGTACAGGTTAGCTCAACGCCTTACAACGCTTACACACCCTGCCTATCAACGTTCTGGTCTCGAACGGCTCTTTAGGGGCCTCTAGGGCCCAGTGAGATCTCATCTTGAAGGGGGCTTCCCGCTTAGATGCTTTCAGCGGTTATCCCGTCCGAACGTAGCTACCCGGCAATGCCACTGGCGTGACAACCGGAACACCAGAGGTTCGTTCACTCCGGTCCTCTCGTACTAGGAGCAACTCTTCTCAAATCTCAAACGCCCACGGCAGATAGGGACCGAACTGTCTCACGACGTTCTAAACCCAGCTCGCGTACCACTTTAAATGGCGAACAGCCATACCCTTGGGACCGGCTTCAGCCCCAGGATGTGATGAGCCGACATCGAGGTGCCAAACACCGCCGTCGATGTGAACTCTTGGGCGGTATCAGCCTGTTATCCCCGGAGTACCTTTTATCCGTTGAGCGATGGCCCTTCCATACAGAACCACCGGATCACTAGAACCTGCTTTCGCACCTGCTCGACGTGTCTGTCTCGCAGTCAAGCACCCTTCTACTCTTGCGCTCATTGGCTGATTTCCGACCAGCCTGAGGGTACCTTCGTGCTCCTCCGTTACTCTTTGGGAGGAGACCGCCCCAGTCAAACTACCCACCACACAATGTCCTCGATCCCGATTAGGATCTGAGTTAGAACCTCAACAGTACCAGGCTGGTATTTCAAGATCGGCTCCACTCGAACTGGCGTCCAAGTTTCAAAGCTCCCAGCTATCCTACACAAGTAATGTCAAAGTCCACTGTGAAGCTATAGTAAAGGTTCACGGGGTCTTTCCGTCTAGCCGCGGGGACGCTGCATCTTCACAGCGAGTTCAATTTCACTGAGTCTCGGGTGGAGACAGTGTGGCCATCGTTACGCCATTCGTGCAGGTCGGAACTTACCCGACAAGGAATTTCGCTACCTTAGGACCGTTATAGTTACGGCCGCCGTTTACCGGGGCTTCGATCAAGAGCTTCGCTTGCGCTAACCCCATCAATTAACCTTCCGGCACCGGGCAGGCGTCACACCCTATACGTCCACTTTCGTGTTTGCAGAGTGCTGTGTTTTTAATAAACAGTCGCAGCCACCTGGTATCTTCGACCGACGACAGCTCAGAGAGTAAATCTCGTCACCATCACCGGCGTGCCTTCTCCCGAAGTTACGGCACCATTTTGCCTAGTTCCTTCACCCGAGTTCTCTCAAGCGCCTGGGTATTCTCAACCTGACCACCTGTGTCGGTTTGGGGTACGGTCGTCTGTAACCTGAAGCTTAGAGGATTTTCCTGGAAGCCGGGCATCAACCACTTCACACCTAAAAGGTGCTCGTCATCAGGTCTCAGCTTTAAGGAGCGGATTTGCCTACTCACTCAGCCTACACCCTTAAACATGGACTACCATCGCCATGCTGGCCTAGCCTTCTCCGTCTCCCCATCGCAGTTACAGCCGGTACGGGAATATTAACCCGTTTCCCATCGATTACGCATTTCTGCCTCACCTTAGGGGCCGACTCACCCTACCCTGATTAACATTGGATAGGAAACCTTGGTCTTCCGGCGAGGGCGTTTTTCACGCCCTTTATCGTTACTTATGTCAGCATTCGCACTTGTGATACCTCCACGGTGGTTCCCACCTTCCGCTTCAACGGCTTACACAACGCTCCTCTACCATGCCTAGATAAATCTAAGCATCCGCAGCTTCGGTATCTGGTTTGAGCCCCGTTATATCTTCCGCGCAGGCCGACTCGACTAGTGAGCTATTACGCTTTCTTTAAAGGGTGGCTGCTTCTAAGCCAACCTCCTAGCTGTCTAAGCCTTCCCACATCGTTTCCCACTTAACCAGAATTTTGGGACCTTAGCTGGCGGTCTGGGTTGTTTCCCTTTTCACGACGGACGTTAGCACCCGCCGTGTGTCTCCCATGATTGCACTCTTGGGTATTCGGAGTTTGCATCGGGTTGGTAAGTCGGGATGACCCCCTAGCCGAAACAGTGCTCTACCCCCCAAGGTGAGACATGAGGCGCTACCTAAATAGCTTTCGAGGAGAACCAGCTATCTCCGAGCTTGATTAGCCTTTCACTCCGATCCACAGGTCATCCGCTAACTTTTCAACGGTAGTCGGTTCGGTCCTCCAGTTGATGTTACTCAACCTTCAACCTGCCCATGGATAGATCGCCCGGTTTCGGGTCTACTCCCAGCGACTCAACGCCCTATTAAGACTCGGTTTCCCTACGCCTCCCCTACTCGGTTAAGCTTGCCACTGAAAGTAAGTCGCTGACCCATTATACAAAAGGTACGCAGTCACCGTACTAAGACGGCTCCCACTGCTTGTACGTACACGGTTTCAGGGTCTATTTCACTCCCCTCACAGGGGTTCTTTTCGCCTTTCCCTCACGGTACTGGTTCACTATCGGTCAGTCAGGAGTATTTAGCCTTGGAGGATGGTCCCCCCATCTTCAGACAGGATATCACGTGTCCCGCCTTACTCGTTTTCACTCAAAATAGGTTTTCAAATACGGGGCTATCACCCTCTATGGCCGCACTTTCCAGAGCGTTCTTTTAACCTAAATTCAGCTTAAGGGCTGCTCCCCGTTCGCTCGCCGCTACTTAGGGAATCTCGGTTGATTTCTTTTCCTTCGGGTACTTAGATGTTTCAGTTCCCCGAGTTCGCCTCTAAAAGCCTATGTATTCAGCTTAAAGATACCTGA
>NZ_AONB01000045.1:0-2565 GCF_000585235.1 Nitrincola nitratireducens
ATGCAGGTCCGCCGTTACAATGCGTGGGGTAAGCGCAGTGCGTATTATTTGGCGCGGATGTTGGGTGAGCAGTTGGATGCAGGGATGGATTATGCCAAGCTGCAAGCCGCGGTTGGGATCCATCTGTTGGATTTTGATTTATTTATGGACAATGAAGCTCAGCGACAGCAAGCCGTCTGGCGTTTTGAAATGCGAGATGAACAACAGCCGGATGTGCGTTTAGGGAACGAGTTGCAGGTCAATTTGATCGAACTGAAAAAGGCAGATCGATTAGAGTTGAGTTCGGGGTCTTTGAGGTTTTGGATCGAGTTTTTGGAACATTGGCAGAGTCTGGTTCAGATGGTGGATATACCTTATGAGCCAGTGAGAAAGGCAATGGAGCGATTGAAGATGATTAGTGCAGATGATGAAGAGCGTCGGTTGGCATTTGTGCGTCAACGGGCGATGCATGATGAAGCGACCTTGTTGAAGGAAGCGAGGGAGGGTGGTTTTGAGCAGGGCATTGAACAAGGTATAGAGCAAGGAATTGAAAAAGGCATAGTACAAGGCATTGAAAAAGGTCGCCAAGTCCAAATGCGTGAAACGGCTCTAAACTTAATATCAATGAATGTTTTAACGGATGCTCAAATTGCGCAAGTATCAGGTTTAAGCGAGTCAGAGGTTATTGTTTTACGTGATGATGGTAAGCATTAATCTGACATGGAAATGTTTTATGTCTGAGAGATCAAGTTTAAGCATTGCTCTCTCAGTCTATTCAACTGAGGCTTAAAGCTTTTAGTAGGGTAGCTTAGACACTCTACCCACCCCTTCCAGAGAGCCGCCGTAAATACGTCCGTGTAGGCTTGAATGCCGCATCCATGCGGCATGCACTCTCTGAAAGTGATGGGTAGAGTGCCTTGGGTAGCGTTGTGGTGTACACGATTTCTTAAAGGCGTTTTAAGGTTACAAAGGTTGATACTCCTTTCTGGAGCATTGCCGGACATACCCTATGAGCCAGTGAGAAAGGCAATGGAGCGATTGAAGATGATTAGTGCAGATGATGAAGAGCGTCGGTTGGCATTTGTGCGTCAACGGGCGATGCATGATGAAGCGACCTTGTTGAAGGAGGCGAGGGAGGGTGGTTTTGAGCAGGGCATAGCACAAGGCCTTGAAAAAGGTCGCCAAGCACAGATGAGTGAAACTGCACTTAAGCTTATCGTCCGTACCGAAATGGACGATGTGATGATTGCAGAGCTGTCAGGTTTAAGTGTGGGCCAGGTTGAACAGTTGAGGCTTAAGGCTAACCACTGATTTGTTAGTGGGGCACAAAGCCGGTGGTTTAGCTTGGGCACTCTACCCACCCCTTCCAGAGAGTCGCCGTAAATACGTCCGTGTAGGCTTGAATGCCGCATATGCGGTATGCACTTCTTCGGCAGCGTGCTAGCAGCATCGAGAAAGAATTCGGTGCGATTTACGCCCACTCAACCGTTGTGACATCCAGTTCAATTTTTAGGATTTATTCCTATATACGCTTGTGCCACTAGTCGATAAAGTTCTATTAGATATAGGGTTGCTCGTCAGCTGTAACCCTCAATGCAATAGCCTTTTACTGCTCTCAGGATAGGATCATTGCTGCACATGCTGATGGTATAGAGTATTTATTAACGGAGACGAGGTAGGATATGGGGCACTATAACTATGGCAATTCGCTTGCTGATTCTGATATTCCAGATACGCTTACAAAAGAACAGGTAATGCTCCTACTGGACAATGTCATAAAGGAAACATTTTTTGAATTATACGAGCATGCATTTGGTGCGCCAGATGATGCTATCACTGCGAGAGTGGAGGAAGCTGACCTTTTGACGGTTAAGAGTTGGATGATCAACATTGTTGATGCTCAAACCCCGAGTGATTTGTTTGTATCACCTATCGAGCGTACGGTAGCGAAATTTGCTGCCAGCGTGCTTAACAGAAAGTATGGTAAAAATATTAACATCGATGATATTAGAAAACCTGAGGACCTTTATAGCCTCTTGAAAAAAGAAAGTGATTAAGATATTGAAATCTATGACAGAGCTAGTTTGGAAGATTTGCAACTGATTGCATCTAAGCATTAAAGTTAAGGTGGTAGATTCAGCGGCTAAGTTGGGTTTACGGCTTTTAAAGGATAAACAATATAAAGATCAGGATGATCATCATGCAAAATTTCGATTTGTTAGACCCCCGTAATGACTATGTGTTTAAACGCATTTTTGCTGAAGCGCCGGATTTGTTGGTGCATTTGATCAATGATGTGCGGCCAGATTTGCCGAGTATTACCTCGGTAAAGGTGTTAAATCCCAGTATTAATCCAGCTGAGTTGACGGGGTAAATACATCATTTTGGATGTGCTGGCGCAGGATGCGGAGAATAACCGCTATAATATTGAGATGCAGGTCCGCCGTTACAATGCGTGGGGTAAGCGCAGTGCGTATTATTTGGCGCGGATGTTGAGTGAGCAGTTGGATGCGGGGATGGATTATGCCAAGCTGCAAGCCGCAGTTGGGATCCATCTGTTGGATTTTGATTTATTTATGGACAATG
>NZ_AONB01000046.1:0-2133 GCF_000585235.1 Nitrincola nitratireducens
TCATTTCGGTCAAGGCCGCTGATAGCAAGGGGTTTCATGATATTTCCCTGGGATTAAAATGAGTTGAGTGAACAGGCAAAAAGAATAACTTCAGATGTTTTCTAACTTTTTAACGTTGTAATTTTATGTTTATCAACAAAACAGGTTTCTTTGCGCCAATAATCAGTCTTTTAAAAATTCAATGAAAAATTTGAATTAACTGACCCATTATAGAGCATAAAACCAAACTCCCGTTAGCTAGGGCTAAGCACAGAAAAATCATGAACCCTTGCATGTCTATTAGACTTTTGATGAGTACTCGCGACACACGCAGCCTTTTTATTTATGATTAATTATTTCGGAAAAAAGTCTCTGGTAGTAAGGAGTGTCATGATATTTTCTTGGGGAACTAATCATTGAGGTCATGTTTAATTTATATAGACGACGAGTGACGGATACAATTTTTTTCTCCTTACTTTGCCTTCGTAGTACCTAAATATAATCAGATCGAAAAACTGTTTCATCTGCAAAACAGATGATTGCATCAACTGCTTAGGCCCCCCAGTAAAGTAGGATATAACTCAGTTCCCGTACCTCTAACAGGCTTCTGATCCTGTTACCTTGCAGGATATAAAGGTTGTTGCATCGTAAAAACAAGTTTTTTATGAGGCGACTGACATATTAAAGCGCCAGTTTTTACCAACCTGATGTCGAATCAGTTCAGAATTATAAGACTGTATTTAAAGACCCTATTCAAATTCAAATTCAAATTCAAATTCAAATTCAAATTCAAATTCAAATTTTTAGGGCGTATCGTCTTTTGCAACATTCGCTGACTATCGAATTTTTTTCTGTAACTTTTCGATGACAATCTGGGATGGGTTTTGTCAATAACGACTTTCTAACCGTCATCTGCATAACTTGCCAACCAGCGGAAAACTGTAAGCAAACTTTCACTATAGGTCTTGGTAACTGAAGAAGTCTTCCCTTCAGTAATAGCTTTAAAGGCTTGTGGGCACATAATTTGAAGAGATTAATGCATGGATAATGCAGACATCGCCAGTCAGAGGTACGTTTTCATTTCATGAATGCTATTTTTGTATGACATTACTTTCAATAAGCTTGGTAAATTAAGGCTTGCCTAAATAATTATCTGTTAAGTTTTCTGTAGGTTTATATTCTTGATAGGGTTTGTTGACCAGTGCTTTTAGCATTCCTAATCCTCGATAATAAGACCGCTTGATCTTCATTGCTCTAACTTTTGGCAAAAACGGTGTAAATGGTAAAATCATTGCACTAGGAATAAGGCGAATCATTCCTTGTAATGCGAGTAATGTTAATTTAGTAATTGAAGGATCAAGGGCTATTTCCGTGATAGTATGGGTATTACCTAAACGCAAAAAACGATTGCATAGCCATGACTCAGTGAGACGGCTCGCTGGTACGTCCTCCCATACTTTAGCTCTAGCTGACCAGACGATAATATGCCCTTTACAAGCAGCTTGCTTGAAAAATAAATGGTCGCTGCCACCTGTATAACGCATGTTTTCATTGAAGCGAAGTGATTGATCGTCAAACACGTGAGACTTGATCAATACATTATTTGACGCTGCATTGTGTAATACTTGCCCATCTTCATATCGTTGACGGTCGTAAAATCCTCCATTAATAATCCAAAGAGGTACTGTGTCAATTTCATAAACTGGGAAAACTGGTCCCCAAATGATTGAAGCATTAGATTTATTCTGCATATCTACCATTGCTTCCAGCCAATTAGGATCAACATATTCATCATCATCTAAAAATGCAATCTTATCCGCACTGAGAGCAAGTGCTTCTTTTATCGCTCGGTTACGAGCAAATGGAATTCCCGGCTCTGTCTCTTGATGATAAGCAACATGAAAATTAGTCTCATGATGCCACTCAGTGACTATTTTTTGAGCAGATTGTTGCGGATCATTGTCTACGATAATCAATGCTATGCTAGGTGAGTTTCTCGTACTAAAATATAAATTGTCCAACGATTTTAATAGTTTTAATAACCCTTCTGGTCTACGGCAAGTGATAATACAGATAGCAATTAGTATTGACATAATAAAAGACTCAAAATATTGTTTTGATGATGAATAATATCGACATATATAATGTCCACGG
>NZ_AONB01000047.1:0-2055 GCF_000585235.1 Nitrincola nitratireducens
TTCATTTTAATACGTTCTGCCCCTCACACTCATCGCGCGATAATCTAGTCTCCTATTTATTCAGGAGAGCATCATATGAAACGCTATACCCGTCATACCCCAGAGCAATGGCAGATCTTTATCGATCAGTGGCGTAACAGCGGTCTCTCCGCTGCACGTTTTTGCGAAGAGCAAGGCTTAGGCTATGCCAGCTTTTGCGATTGGCGCAAGCGACTTATCAATGAACGTCCAGTCCGCTCCCAATCCCAGCGCTCAGAAGAGGCTGCATTTATTGACCTTGGCACCTTGTCAGGCGGTCATGCAAGTAGCGGCTGGTCAATAGTGCTCAGTCTAGGCGAGGGTGTCGAGCTTCGCCTGAGTCGTCCCTGATGTTTGCGCCCGGCAACCTTGCTCGGATCTGGCTTTGCACTCAACCGACTGACATGCGCAAGTCATTTCAAGGATTGAGTGCATTGGTGAAGAATCAGCTTCACCACAACCCGCTGAGTGGCCAGTACTTTGTCTTCGTCAATCGACGCAAAACCCAGATGAAGGTGCTTTATTTTGAACCGTCGGGCTACTGCTTATGGAGTAAACGGCTTGAACAGGGACAATTCCGCGTGAACGCTTCAGCCACTGGACAGCGCCCTCTGAGCTGGACCGATCTGCAATTGATTTTAGATGGCATTGAAGTGCAAAAAATCCGTCAATACAAGCGCTATCAACATCCGATTTAAGGTGGGGTCTGGTATAATCCACACCCATGAATCTTCCACCAAAACAAACAGAAATAGCCTGTTCCAAGAGCGACTTAACCGTCGCAGAACTCGCGCGCCTGAACGCTGAGAACAGTGTTCTACGTGATGAAAACGAGGCACTGAAACGACGAGTGGCCTGGTTTGAAAAGCAGTTATTTGGTGAGAAATCGGAGAAGCGTCCGGTTGATAATCCACATCAACCTAGCCTGCTGGGCGAAGTGCAACCCATTACAGAGCCCGAGGGGGAACAGGTCTCTATTACCTATCAACGAGGTAAAGCCCCTAAACAACGTCCAGACGATTGCATCAATGATAGTGGCCTGCGCTTTAATGATCAGGTACCGATTAAAGTGATCTCACTGTCAACGCCAGAACTTGAAGGACCTGATGCAGATCAGTTCGAGGTGATTGGCACCAAAAGTACCTTCCGTTTGGCGCAGCGTCCGTCCAGTTATGTAGTGTTGCAATATGATCGCCCAATTATTAAACGCAAGGGGGCCAAACAACCCTTGCCAAGTCAAGTTCCGTTCAATGTATTGGATCGGAGTTTTGCCGATGTCAGTTTGCTAGTCGGTCTGCTGGTCGATAAATTCCTATACCACTTACCGTTGTATCGCCAACATCAACGCATGGGCCACTCCGGCATCACGATGAGCCGCACCACCTTGACCACGCTAACTCAGCGTCCTATCGAACTATTACGCCCCATCGTTGAGGCTCAGTTGGCAAATATACTGCGCAGCAAAGTGTTAGCCATGGACGAAACGCCGATCAAGGCAGGCAAGGCGACAAAAGGTAAACTCAAGCAAAGCTGGTTCTGGCCACTCTATGGTGATCAAGATGAGGTCGTGTTTACCTTCTCGTCCAGTCGAGGACGACAACATATCGAAAACATACTGAAACATCAGTTCAATGGCACGCTCATTAGTGATGGCTATTCTGCTTATGCTTCATATGCAGCAAAGAATGAGGGAGTCATCCAGGCTCAGTGTTGGGTACACAGTCGGCGACAGTTTATTGAAGCAGAACAAGAAGAGCCTGCGGCTGTAAGTCAGGCGCTGGATTATATTGCACTGCTGTACCAAGTCGAAGAAGAGATCCGAGCACAGAAATTGAGTGGTGAGAAAAAACAGTTATACCGACTTGAGCACAGCAAGCCGCAGGTGGATGCATTCTATGAGTGGTGCGAGCAACAGTTGCTTCGCAACGATTTAACGCCGAAGAGTCCATTGTTGCGAGCAGTTCATTATGTGCTAAAACGAAAGACAGCATTACGGGTGTTTTTAGAAGATCCAGACGTACCCTTGGATACCAATCA
>NZ_AONB01000048.1:0-1953 GCF_000585235.1 Nitrincola nitratireducens
TAGGTCATTTGAGTATTAGAGGCGTTGTTAGTGTTTCGATGTTGATCGAAGCTCAGTTACAACCTTGACGGGTAATCCGGCTATTTCGGCGATCATTGCATCATCCATTTCCGTCATTTTTATTAGGTTGCGTGCAACTTCACAGCGAGCTTCAGTACGACCTTCAGTACGACCTTCAGTACGACCCTCCATCTGGCCTTCCAGTCGACCCTCCATACGAGCGGTATTGCGCTCTTTTTTAACTAAGTTTTCTAAGTTCTCTGCTAGCATGTCTTTGTCCTCTACTAGGCTATTGAGTCGATCGAGTTTGATCTCGGCTCCTAGGTAACTCAAATGTCGCTTAATCCAACGTGTCACAACTCTATCAATACGCTCTTTATGCGGAGATGCCTGAATGATCGCTGTGATTTTATCGACCGCTTGTTGCAGTGCTTCCATACTGTGCCCTGCATTCTCAACGCCAAATATTCCGCTCAGAGGGGTCGGCTTAAGCCCGAGTTCTTCATTAGTATAGCTTCCTTCATCCACTAAGTAATAGCGTAGATGCGGTTGATAGGCTTTCAAAAAATCGGGTGGCTCTGGGAAAATCAGCTCACTAATGTCGTGTTTTGCCGACCAGCGTTTAGATCCGTTGTACAACACAATCGGCAATATTGGAGGTAACCCTTTCTTTAAGGTCGTTTTTTTGTTTTTCAGTAAATGGTCATAAAAGCATGCCACATAGTGCATTAGCCTGATGGGCATGGTTGGGTCGGGTTGAGATTGAAACTCTAGTAAAATGTATAAGTAGACGGGTTGCTTAGCGCCGTCCCAAGTGATATCGACCGACCACACGACATCTTCCAGTTTTTCTTCAAATAGTGGCGTGATGTAATTGCCGCTGTGGATAGTAAGAGTTGAGAAATCCATGATGTTAGCAATTTCTGAGGGTATAAAGCCTTCAATGAGTTGCTGGACAAACTCAGGATAGCTAAAGACTTCCTTGTACGCGGTATCGTAATGCTTTGCCATACGAGAGACTCCTTTCTGTTGGCATTGTGTTACATCCTTGTGAGTGAGAAGGGCCTTGTGGAGTGAATAATTAACGAGGCTCTTTTCGTAGAGATTAGAATAAGCCCTGACCTATCAATACACAAGACACGGCATTAATCCCCTCTTGTTTCCGGTGGACGCTTGCTTTTAAAAAAAGATATCATTCCAGTCAAAAGCAAAGGAGTTGCTATGACCCACACGGAACCAGACCGCAATACAGATTATGACAGCCCATGGAAAATAGCCCTCGATGGCTATTTTCAGGAGTTTTTACAGTTACTTTTCCCTCATATACCTCCAGAAATCGATTGGAGCAAAGGGTATACCTCGCTGGATAAAGAGTTGCAGCAGGTGACGCCAGATGCAACTTCCGGTAGACGTTATGCTGACAAACTGGTTAAAGTGTATACACTCGGAGGTGACGAGACGTGGCTTCTGATCCATGTTGAAGTATTCGTATGATGTATGAGCGAGGCTACAGCAAAGAGCAGATACAGGAATTATTCAATGTGATTGATTGGATGATTCAGCTCCCTTCAGCCCTGAACGACGATTTTTTGAATGCGGTCTATGCAATCGAGGAGGATAAAAAAATGCCTTATATCAATACAGCTGAACGTGTTGGTTTAGAGAAAGGTGAGCAAATAGGGCTTCAAAGAGGTCGCCAAGAAGGACGCCAAGAAGGCCGCCAAGAAGGCCGTCAAGAGGGTGAAGCTATGGCTTTACGCAAACTCATAAAAATGAAGTTTGGTGATGTTCCTGAGTGGGCGGATGAACAACTTTCCAATGCCGATATAGCTAAGCTTGATCGCTGGATAGAAGGGATATTAACTGCAGAGACGCTTGAGGCTTTATTGTGTAGGCAGTGATTATGTGTCTCTAGCTCATAGTGACTATAGAGACCTTACTCTGAGTGGTCGT
>NZ_AONB01000050.1:0-1575 GCF_000585235.1 Nitrincola nitratireducens
ATGATCGAACTGATGGACCCACAACCAGAAGAGTGCATCTGCGACCCTTCCTGTGGTACCTCAGACTTTTTATCCCGCACCATGGAGTACTTAAACAAAAAATACTCCAGCGAACACGGCAACATTCATTACAGCAGGCGACCTGCTAGAGCCCTAATGCGAACACATCAAGACGCAGATGTTCTGGGGCTTCGAATTCGACACCAACCCCGATGTCATTGCCCAGTGGCAACAATACTGCAAACTGGTTTAAAGTAATTTCGACTTCAATGCTGTTGCCGATGACGCACAGGGAAGTGCTAATACCGAATATGCAGGAGCATATTTTTGGGACAAAACGCAAAAAGCCTTCGTGGTGGATGCCACAGACATCGCCACCAACAAGTTCGACCTGAGCATCAACCGCTACAAAGAAGTGGTCTATGAGTAAGAGCATTACGAAGACCCTCAGGTGATTTTGTAGAAGCTGAAAGCGGTGGAAAATGACATACTTCAAGACTTAGATGAACTGGAGAGGATGCTCTAATGGCTCAAGTTGACAAGACCGATTATCAACAATGGTTAGGCTCGCTTAAACAGGCGTTTCGTCAACGTCAGCTTAAAGCAGCGGTAGCCGTGAACACTCAGTTATTAGAATTTTACTGGCTTTTGGGGCAAGAAATCATTCAAAAGCAACAGCACAGCCAATGGGGAGATGCCTTCCTTGATAAGCTCAGTCGGGATTTATCCAACGAGTTTCCTGATGTAAAAGGTTTTTCTCTGCGCAATCTCAAGTACATTCGTCAATGGGTAAGTTTTTGGAATCAAGACGACGTAATTGGGCAACAAGCTGTTGCCCAATTAATGCACATCCCTTGGGGGCACAATTTACTGCTGATCAGTAAATGCCGATCCATCGAAGAGGCGCTTTTTTATGTGACGCAAACCCAACATCATGGTTGGAGTCGAGCGGTACTGACACACCAAATAGACAGCCAACTATGGCAGCGCAAAGGTAACGCCGTCACAAACTTTGAACAAACCTTGCCACCAGTGCAATCCGACCTAGCACAACAAAGCTTAAAAGACCCTTATGTGTTCGATTTCTTGGCGTTAACCGAAGACTACAACGAACACGAACTGGAAAAAGCCTTGGTTGATCATATCAGCCAGTTTTTACTGGAACTCGGCGCAGGCTTTGCTACGTAGGGAAGCAAGTCCCTGTTTCCGTGGGTGACAAGGATTTTTACATTGATCTGCTGTTTTACCATGTGCGATTGCACTGCTATGTAGTCATCGAACTCAAAACTGGCGACTTCAAACCAGAATATGCGGGTAAACTCAATTTCTACATCAATACCATCGATGGCAAACTCAAAACAGAACAGGATCAACCCACCATCGGCCTGCTGCTCTGTCGCAGCAAAGACAAACTCATCGCCGAATATGCCCTAAAAGGCATTGAAACCCCTATGGGCATCTCAGAATACCAGCTGACTCAAGCTCTACCGACCGACCTACAAGACAAACTTCCCAGTATCGAACTTATTGAAAGAGAACTGGCGTGGGAGCTCAATCAAGGGCAGAGCGAATAAT
>NZ_AONB01000051.1:0-1550 GCF_000585235.1 Nitrincola nitratireducens
CCGTGATTTTAATTCAGATTAACTTGTATAGGCACATACAAAACTACGATAGTGTAGAGAAAGCTTGTTGAAAAAATCAATTTTCGATGAGGGTACTTTAAAGCATTAAAAAACCACTTAACTTTGTTAGTTCATTTCTTTAATATGCCTAAACATCAGTATTTTTTTGTTAGAATCCACAATAATTTTGCAAAGGTTAGTAATATATGAATTCATTTTATTTTGGAACACCTTTTTTAAGCAAGCAAGTCGCAGTTAATTGGGAAAAAAGTGTTAAAATGCTTAATGCGATGCTTGCCTCTGTAGCAAATCAGAGCTGTCTAGACTTTCACCATATTATTGCCTGTCATGAGATACCACCAATTAAAGAAGAATATAAATCTTTTGTAACATTTATTAATGTCAATTCACCTATACCGAAAAATAGGGCTGAGATGCTCGCGGATAAAGGATATAAGAAGCAAGCAATTGGTAACTATCTTCGTCAAAAAAAAGGAAGCACATACCTAATGCTATTGGATGCGGATGATCTAATCCACCGTAACCTAGTAGATTACGTTCTAAAGAATAAAAATCCTCATGGATATTTAATAAATAAAGGCTATATGTATTATTTTGGGGCAAAAAAAATCTTGCCTATTACCAAAAGTTTTGACCAGCAATGCGGTAGTTGTGCAATATTTTATCTTACACATGATGAACTCCCTCTAACATTAAAAGATGAAGATAATCGTTATAGCCGCTTCAAGTCACATCGACTTTGGAGTCAACAAGCGAAGTCTGAAGAGCGTCCTCTGCAAGCCATACCCTACCCCGCAGCCATTTACATACGAACTGATGATATTTCCCTTTCTAGTCAGATTCTACCACACAAAGGTTTTAAAAGACTGAGAATACTAATCAAACGATTACTGATAGAAAAAACTATCAGCGAAGCAATAAAAATCGACTTCGCCATAGAAATTCCATGATGTTTTACGAAATAATTATTTACTTTGTAACTACACTTTATAACTTAATTATTGCTGTAGTAATCTAGTATCACTTAATATATGATTAAAATTTTTTTAAAATTTTTCAGCATCTTTGGATGCTCGGTAACACATGATTCTCGATAAACTGTCAGCTTTCAATTGCTAAAGCAAGCGTTGATAAAGAAGCCTATTACTTGGTAGCTCTTCAGGGAAAAATCATGCCCCCCCTTGCTACCAGTGGCTTTGATCGTATTAGCCTAAAACCAACAAGTAGGGTCTGATGCAAAGACTCTATAATCATCAGGTATCGTCATGCACCCACAAGACCTGCTAAGCCATCTCTGAATTCTTAAAAACTATCGCCAAGATTGGAAGGTAGAGCATTCACTTTCTTACATTTTATTACTGACCGTTTGCGGTGTGATTGCAGGAGCTGAAGGCTGGGAAGAAATCGCAGATTTTGGTGAAGCGCGTATTGATTGGTTGAAGTGCTACGGTGATTTTGAAAATGGAATTCCGCGTCACAATACGATTGCCCGAGTGATCGCAAGGTTGAATCCGAGTCAGATGCAAACA
>NZ_AONB01000052.1:0-1516 GCF_000585235.1 Nitrincola nitratireducens
GAGGCTGCCAAGCAGCAATCAGAGATTGAATCTTTAGTTTTATTTGGTTCAAGAGCAAAGGGTAATTTTCGAAAAGGTTCTGATGTAGATATTGCTGTGAAAGGCTGTCGGTGACCTATGATTCGGTTATACGATTGAGTGATGTGTTGAATGAAGTGCTACCTCTACCGTACTTTTTTGATGTGTTGAACTATAACACCTTATCCGACCCTGAGCTGAAAGCGCATATTGATCGTGTAGGCTTAGAAATTTATCTTATAAATAAATAGATGTAAACGGTAGGAATAGCGGTCACCCGCTATCCCCGAAGCATCGATCTGGTGATTTAAAGCCAGCCACTGATTTTTTAGTGGGGCACAAAGCCGATGGTTTAGCTTAGGCACTCTACCCACCTCTTCCAGAGAGCCGCCGTAAATACGTCCGTGTAGGCTTGAATGCCGCATCCATGCGGCATGCACTCTCTGAAAGGGGTGGGCAGAGCGCTTTGGGTAGCGTTGTGGTGTTCTATGCAAAAGTTTTTAAAAGCATCACAGTTAAGGCGGTCAGTCAGCCAAATCAGGCTGCTGATTGCTCTATTGATATCTGAAGCAAGTAATGCTCGAGCTCTGAATCTGTAATAATTTCAAAATCCGTATACAAAGCCACTGGTTTAAGTGACTTTCCGTTGCCTTGTTCTAAGCGTACAAAGCCTTTTTCACTTAACACTTTTAATGTGTTTGACAAGTTCGATTTTGCTCGACCTGTTAACTCAGACAGCTTTGTTAGACTTTCGGGCCTTTCAGAGTCCATCAAACGTAGCAGCTCAATATTTTCTGGACGCAAAATCTGAGATATCGCGTTGATTGAGGTGTACCAAATCTTCGGTTCATTTTCTTGAGGTTTATATTTACCCTGAGCAACGGCCAATAACCTGATACGAATGAGCTGTTCAGACATAATTCCGATTCTTGCTTTCATATTATTTACCTTCTATTGCTGCGATGGTTTTATCTATACCCTCAAAGAAATCCTGAAGTAGAGTATAGCAGTCAGAGAATTCATAAGGTGTGCCTTGGTCAACGGCTGATTTGTGCAGATGATCGAATTCATAACGTTTACCACTGAATTTTTTACCTTTCGGAGGCTTTACAGCATGAGCATTGTCATATCCAAACACCCTTTTGTTGTATTTATTATGTAGAGTGAGATTGTAACGAATACCATGTGGGCGCTCTTTTGTTGGAGGAACGCTCCATGCCTCAATTTTCCACCAGTAGCCATCGTCTCTATGAACTTGCTCACCATTCATGCTTAAAAGTACATCAATCTCATCCATGTTGAAAATCTCAATATCATGTTATGATCTGAGTATAACATTGTATATATGTAATGCAAAAGATTTGTTGGTGGGGCATAAAGCCGATGGTTTATCTTAGGCACTCTACCCACCCCTTCCAGAGAGCCGCCGTGAATACGTCCGTGTAGGCTTGAATGCCGCATCCATGCGGCATGCACTCTCTGAAAGTGATGGGCAAGT
>NZ_AONB01000053.1:0-1303 GCF_000585235.1 Nitrincola nitratireducens
GGTGACGTCACTTATTGTTGCCGGCTTAGCGGCATTTAGTGTTGCACTAGCCCCTGTAGTTATAGCAGGATTGGGATTTGCTGTTGTTGCGGCTGTAGGTGTGTTAATTGGATACCCAATTAACACATACGGTGTTAAGGATAGGGCGCTTAAAGCTTTTCGTGAATGGAGTGCAAACACAACCATTAACCAACCTGACTTTCAGAATTCTGATTTGTATCAGGGAATGATGGTGGCGCCATGAAGATTAATCAAGAATATGATGCCCCCCTCGAAAGTACGGGGGCTGACCACGCTGGGTAGAAAATCCAAATCCTGAACATGCCGGTTTATGGGTAGGGGTAAAATTTTTTTTAGCTATTTTTCTAGTGCTTCACTCAATGGTGTTCTTGATCAGTTTGATTTTAGGGTTAACGCATCCACTGGCACTATTTAATATTGGATTGTTATTCGTTGTTCCTGCTATTGTTTTAGTATCGGCTATTTTTCAGTCTAAAAGAGTAGAACCAGATGACTTGTATTTAAGTAACCTAGGTTCTTGGATATTACGATTAGTACCTGCTTTTGGCGCTAGTGTTGCATTCGTTGTATCAATCGATTTTGGTGTTTTTCCTTTTATATTCAGCGCATTTCTAATCGCTTGTATTTTCATTGAGCTATTAGCTTATCTAACCTATCGCTCATATTCTGATGACATGATTCGAGAAATAATCGAAGAGAGAAAAATGCTTTCACCTGTGAATGAAAATAATGAGTTCTGGTTCTTAACCAGAGGGGGCGATGTAGGTTCAGAACGATTATTGATCAAAGGGAAATGGCACCTGCGTTTATTATATGCTGTGGTTTATATAACTCCATTTGTATTTATTAGTGGAGGTGAAATAAACAGTGCTTTCATTTTAACTTTCATAATGATTGCTTTTTATATTATCTGTCATGGTGTTTTTACAGGCTATTACGTCACTCGCCGTGGTCTGCAGATGCGGTTGGAAGGAAAGCTCTGAGGTGAGGTTGCAAAACGGAGTAGCGATCGGCTATCAGCAGATGTTACGCGAAGGCAGCAATCGTCGTTTTTTGCAGGAAATGGCGGGTAGTAAATTGACGATAAAACGCTTAAAAAATGGAACGCGCGTACTTGCCTTTCAAGGCAACTGGCATAAAGCGATGTTATGGCACAGACCTCATCTACAATATGGCGCCGCGGGCATGAGTCGGTTGCAGGTGACCTCTATGACAGTCGCATTACAGGGTGTTGGTCCTAATGTATCACAGGCAGTCAGAAGCCTAGCCTCACGCGGTGGTG
>NZ_AONB01000054.1:0-1235 GCF_000585235.1 Nitrincola nitratireducens
TGTACTGGTCAACTAAAACCGGACACTTTTTTTAGCTCGTTTTCATAATCCACCGGCGTTTTGTCGCCATTGGCTGTGTGCAGCCTTTCCAAGTTGTAATATCGCATATATTCAGCGACATCTTTTTTCATATGCTCACGTGTTGGCTGAGGGATTTTAAGGAGCCAATCATGCTTAAGGCTTCCAAAGAACCGTTCCACGACAGCATTATCCCAACAGGCACCGACGTCTCCCATACTGGCTCGCATCTGGTAGCTGTCCAGTAATTTTCGATAACGTCGACTTGTATACTGGGAGCCTCTATCACTGTGAAACACAAGCCCTGATGGCGGGTTTCTCAGGTTATAGGCTTTCATCAATGCCTTGCTAACAAGATCCGCTGTCATGCGTTTATCAATATGCCAGCCAACGATTCGGCGTGAATATAAGTCCATCACGACCGCTAAATACATCCAGCCTTCACCAGTGCGGCAATAGGTTACATCACCTGCCCATACTTGATTTGGCCCCGTAGGATTAAAGTTTTGGTTCAACAGGTTGTCTGCAACTGAATCACTGAAGTTACGCTTTGTAGTGACCTTATAAGCCACACGCTGTCGCACAACAAGCTTCATTTGAGCCATGAGTTTTCGCACTCGATAGCGACCAATTTCAAAGCCTTCTTCACGAAGTTTTTTCATCATCTCTCGACTACCTAAGCTTGATCGGCTACGTTTGAATAGCTCTTTCATTCGCCGTCTGAGTGTTAACTCCTCCGCAGCAATGAGCTTGCCAGGGCGCTTGAGCCAGTCGTAATAAGCGGATTGGCTGACACCCATGCCTTTGCAAAGCATCGTGACTGGGTAATCAGCTGACTCGGCTAAGATGAAATCAAACTTTACTTCATTTCTTTCGCGAAGAAGGCTGAAGCCTTTTTTAAAATCTCTTTTTCCATCAGCAGCCTACGATTTTCTTTGCGTAGCCTAATAAGTTCATCTCGCTCAGACTCGGAAAGCTGATTGCCTGCTTGCTTAGCCTCTAACTTCTCCTTCCAGCGGTAGAGCATATTAGGATTGATACCTAATGCTTTAGCCGCTTCGGGCACTGAGTAACCCTGATCATTCACTAACGATACAGCCTCTTCTTTAAACTCAGTTGAGTACTGTTTGTAGGTTCGTTTCTGACTCATAATGACACCTCAATAGCTGACTGATATTGTCGCTAATTAAAGTGTCCAGTTCTATTAGACCAGTTCA
>NZ_AONB01000055.1:0-1228 GCF_000585235.1 Nitrincola nitratireducens
CTCTGCAATTAATGCATAATCAGAATCCGATAAGCCTGTCCTTAACACCAAGTTCATTCTATTTCCAGCTCAGAAAATCGATTATTAAGCACATTTAATAATGGAAAATACGTTTCCCGAATTTTTTGCTCAACCTGCTGAGCCGTTTCTTCATTATACGTATGAGTTGTCAGATTACGATCCTCCAGCGCCTGTATCCAAACATGCCCATCATCAACAATCCCATTTTGAAAAGCCAGTTTAATTGCAGCCCGAGGGCTATTCACTTCAAAACCCTCTGCCTGTTGATAATCTTTCAACAGTTTCCAAGACAACTCAAATGCCATCTCAAAAAACTGAATCAAACCTGCACGCTCAACGATATTTGGCGACTCAATTGCAATCGCTTGCACCAATAACAAATACGCTCGATTGAATTGCCTGTAGCGCTGTTGCCAGCGAATATCCTGCTCCGTCATAACACTCCCATTTCAAACCCAACTGACTCACTGAACTTACAAAATTAACTTTAATACTTTTCAGAAGCTGAATACAACACAACACTCTTAAAGGCACTCTGCCCATCACTTTCAGAGAGTGCATGCCGCATGGATGCGGCATTCAAGCCTACAAGGACGTATTTACGGCGGCTCTCTGGAAGAGGTGGGTAGAGTGCCTAAGCTAAACAGTCAGCTAGCTCTACTAAAAAATCAGTGGTTAGCCTTAAGCCTCAACTGTTCAATCTGGTCCACACTTAAACCTGACAGCTCTGCAATCATCACATCGTCCATTTCGGTACGGGCGATAAGCTTAAGTGCTGTTTCACTCATCTGGGCTTGGCGACCTTTTTCAAGGCCTTGTGCTATGCCTTGCTCTATACCTTGCTCAATGCCTTTTTCAATGCCCTGCTCAAAACCACCCTCTCTCGCCTCCTTCAACAAGGTCGCTTCATCATGCATCGCCCGTTGACGCACAAATGCCAACCGACGCTCTTCTTCATCTGCACTAATCATCTTCAATCGCTCCATTGCCTTTCTCACTGGCTCATAAGGTATATCCATCATCTGAACCAGACTCTGCCAATGCTCCAGAAACTCAATCCAAAACCTCAAAGATCCCGAACTCAACTCCAACCAATCTGCCTTTTTCAATTCGATCAAGTTTACCTGCAACTCGTTCCCTAAGCGCACATCCGGCTGCTTTTCATCTCGCATTTCAAAACGCCAAACCGCCTGTTGCTGCTGAGCCT
>NZ_AONB01000056.1:0-1190 GCF_000585235.1 Nitrincola nitratireducens
GGGAAACTGCGATCAAGTTATCAAATTAAAACAGCTTAAAACGATCTGCCCATTGCTGGGCACAATTCAAACAAGTATTAACTGATTTTTGTCGATTTTAAGCCAGTAATGGCTGATTTTTTGCATTTTTTGGCACTATATCCGTTTTTTAGGCGGATTTAGGCTGCCATCGTATCATCTGATCTAATCGAACAATGTTCGCCAAAGTAAAGAGCATCGCCAGCTGATTATCATTCTTCGCTAATCCCTTGTATCTGGCTTTGACAAACTTGAACTGGCATTTAATGATACGGAATGGATGTTCTACTTTGGCACGGATACTCGCTTTTAAGAATTCAATTTTGATAGCTCTTTGATTTTTTTCCGGTTGTTTTTTAAGTGCGTTGACCTTACTTGGTCGCTCGGCTATCAACCAATCAACATCGGTGTCCTTTAGCTCTTCGCGCTTTTCAGCACCACGATAGCCAGCATCAGCTGATACAAATTCCTCTTCACCATGTAATAAATGACCGAGTTGGTTTAAGTCATGTTCATTTGCTGAAGTTGTTGTGAAGGTATGTGTCATACCGCTTTTGGCATCGACACCTATGTGTGCTTTCATACCGAAATGCCACTGGTTACCTTTTTTGGTTTGATGCATCTCCGAATCACGTTGCTTGTCTTTATTCTTTGTTGAGTTGGGTGCCTCAATGATCGTTGCATCAACCAGTGTGCCTTGCTTCATCAGAATGCCGCTCTCAGACAGCCATCGGTTCACTGCTTTAAGTATTTTACGAGCCAGCTTATGTTTTTCCAGCAAATGGCGGAAGTTCATGATAGTGGTGCGATCAGGAATAGCGCCATCTAAGGAAAGGTGAGCAAACAGTCTCATTGAGGCAATCTCATAGAGCGCGTCCTCCATAGCTTCATCACTGAGTGCGTACCACTGTTGCATGCAGTGAATTCGTAGCATCGTTTCTAACGGATAAGGGCGTCGTCCATTGCCTACCTTGGGGTAGAATGGCTCAACAACCTCAAGGAGCTGCGGCCAAGGCAACAGAGCATCCATCCGTGACAAAAAGATCTCTTTACGCGTTTTACGACGCTTATTGGAAAATTCACTATCTGCAAAAGTAAGTTGATGGCTCATGATGCGTTCTTTCTAGGTGATCATTTATGGCAAATTATTTCATATTAGGGACTTATTCGCA
>NZ_AONB01000057.1:0-1129 GCF_000585235.1 Nitrincola nitratireducens
AATTACGCAATGATCTTAGCAACAACGCCCGCACCAACAGTACGTCCGCCTTCACGGATCGCAAAGCGCAGACCTTCTTCCATCGCGATTGGGTTGATCAGGGTAACGGTCATTTGAACGTTATCACCTGGCATCACCATCTCAACACCCTCTGGCAATTCACAAGCACCTGTGATGTCAGTGGTACGGAAGTAGAACTGTGGACGGTAGCCTTTAAAGAATGGAGTGTGACGACCACCCTCTTCTTTGCTCAACACGTACACTTCGCCTTCGAACTGAGTGTGCGGCTTGATTGAACCTGGCTTACACAATACTTGACCACGCTCAACGTCGTCACGCTTAGTACCACGCAACAACGCACCAACGTTCTCACCTGCACGACCTTCGTCAAGCAGCTTACGGAACATCTCAACACCTGTACAGGTTGTCTTAGCCGTGTCACGTACACCAACGATCTCAATCTCGTCACCGACTTTCAAAATTCCACGCTCGATACGACCGGTTACTACCGTTCCACGACCAGAAATTGAGAATACGTCCTCGATTGGCATCAAGAACGGACGATCTACGGCACGCTCTGGCTCAGGAATGTAAGCATCCAAAGTCTCAACCAGCTTTCTTACCGCGGTAGTACCCATTTCGTTGTCGTCTTCGCCGTTCAACGCCATCAACGCAGAACCGATAACGATTGGAGTGTCATCGCCTGGGAAGTCGTACTGATCAAGAAGCTCACGCACTTCCATTTCAACCAGTTCCAACAACTCAGCATCGTCAACCATGTCCGCTTTGTTCAAGAACACAACGATGTATGGTACACCTACCTGACGTGACAACAGGATGTGCTCACGCGTCTGTGGCATTGGGCCGTCAGCTGCTGAACAAACCAGAATCGCACCGTCCATCTGTGCAGCACCCGTGATCATGTTTTTAACATAGTCAGCGTGCCCTGGGCAGTCTACGTGCGCATAGTGACGTACTGGTGATTCGTACTCAACGTGTGAAGTTGAAATCGTGATACCACGCTCACGCTCTTCTGGTGCATTATCGATACCGTCAAACGCTACCGCTGTACCACCCCAAACTTCTGCACATACGCGAGTCAACGCGGCTGTCAAAGTCGTTTTACCAT
>NZ_AONB01000058.1:0-1106 GCF_000585235.1 Nitrincola nitratireducens
CATTAGGAATGTTATTTGTATGCACACTGGATGTCGCGGAATGGTTAAGTGCAGATGGTGACAAAGAACTGGATGAGTTGTTAATTTCCTTGGGCTTTACGCTGGGTGCGGTTGTCGTTTCAACGATTGTGGGGATGGCGGCATCCGCATTTATTATTGGAGCTATGGGTGTCGCTCTTGCACCGGCAGTCATCGCGGGATTGGGATTTGTTGCTGTTTTGGCCGTTGGAGTTGGAATCGGGATAGTAATTAATACTTCTTGCATTAAGGATAAAGCACTCAAAGCCTTCCGGGAGTGGAGTTCAAACGCAACCATTAACCAACCTGACTTCCAGAATTCTGATCTTTATCAGGGGATGATGGTAGCACCATGAAAAATAATGATTTGCATCAATACAACCAAAATTTGAATACAACAAGGCCGCTTTGGGTGAAAAATCCCAATTCAAAGACTAACGAACTATGGGTCTTGGTAAAGAAATTCTTGCTTTTTTTTATTATATCTCACTCAATAGTTATATTGATAAGCCTGACGTTGGGGTTGAAGCATTCTCTAACCTTATTCTATTTCAGCTTGACAGTGTTGGTACCGACAGCCGTTCTAACGTCTGCTATTATTCAGTCCAAACGAGCAGAACCTGATGATTTACTAGAGATTAATCTAGCAACTTGGCTGTTTAGAGTATTTGTGATGTTTGGAGCAAATATTGCCCTTATTGTTTCAACCGCCTTTGATATTTTTCCCCTTATATTCAGCGCACTTCTTATTGCCTGTGTAGTTATAGAGTTGATGGCCTACCTGACCTATCGTTCCTATTCTGATGACATGATTCGAGAGATCATCGAAGAAAGAAAAATGTTCTCCCCTGTCAATGAGAACAAAGAGTTCTGGTTTTTAAATAGAGGGGGAGATGTAGGATCAGATCGCTTATTTATCAAAGGCAAGTGGCACCTACGTTTATTATATGTTTTAGCTTACATTGCTCCTTTTGGTGTGCTTAGTGGCGGTAAAGCCATTGGTGCCTATCTAGTGGCTTTTGCTGCGATTGCGATTTATTTTATGGCTCATGGACTATTTACCGGCTATTACGTCACTCGTCGTGGTC
>NZ_AONB01000059.1:0-1068 GCF_000585235.1 Nitrincola nitratireducens
AAAGGTGTCCAAGGTGCCAGAGCTATGCCGCGAACATGGTATGAGCTCCGCTCAGTTTTATAAGTGGCGTGCAATTTGGCGGTATGGATGCATCATGATGAAACGGCTCAAAGAGCTTGAGGACGAGAATAAGCGTCTTAAAAAAATGTACGCAGAAGAACGCCTCAAGGCTGAAATCCGCAAGGAAGCCCTAGAGGGAAAGTTATAAAGCCATCTCAGCGCAAGGAGATGGCACGTGCAGCCATTCAACGTCACGGGATCAGCATTCGTTTTGCCTGCATCACTATGGGTATTAGCGAAAGTTGCTTTCACTACCAGTGCAAACTCAGCGGCGAGAATGCGTTGGTTGCTGACTGGTTGTTACGCCTGACTGAAACTCACCGACGCTGGGGGTTTGGTTTATGCTTTTTGTATTTGCGTAATGTGAAGCACTTCACCTGGAATCACAAGCGGGTTTATCGCATCTACAAAGCGCTTGAGTTGAACCTGAGAATCAAACCAAGGAGGCGCATTAAACGTGATAAGCCGGATGCGTTGAGCGTACCCACAGCTATCAACCAGGTATGGTCAATGGATTTTATGTCGGACAATCTGTCCGATGGCCGGTCACTGCGCACCTTCAATGTCATTGACGATTACAACCGTGAAGGTTTGGGTATTGAGGTTGATCTGTCACTGCCGAGCCTACGCGTTATACGGGCGCTAGAGCAAATGATTGAGTGGCGTGGACAGCCTGCTGCCATTCGCTGTGACAACGGTCCTGAGTATATCTCTGGTGAGCTGATAAACTGGGCAGAGAAGCGTCGAATCACGCTACTTTACATTCAACCAGGTAAGCCAACACAGAACGCGTATATTGAACGATTTAATCGGACAGCACGCCACGAATGGCTCGATTTACATCTGTTTGATAGCGTTGAACAAGCACAACAACTTGCGACAGAATGGCTTTGGCTTTATAACAATGAACGGCCTCATACGGCTATCGGAGGCGTACCTCCTAAACAACTATTGCAAGCGGCTTAACTTTCTACGAATAACTGCTGCTTAAAATGGGGGGATTACAAA
>NZ_AONB01000060.1:0-1018 GCF_000585235.1 Nitrincola nitratireducens
CTATTCATGGCGGTAAAACCAAAAATGATCGAATAGATTCATACAAAATTGCAGCATTAATCAGAGGTGGAAACTTCCCGCTCGCCTATGTCTATCCCAAACGCATGAGAGCAGCCCGCGATCTTCTGCGCCGCCGCACCAACCTCGTTCGTCACGGTGCAGATCTCAAAGCTCATGTCGTCAACACCACCAGCCAATACAATTTACCGCCTAACAAGGTCAACCTGAAAAATGTCTGCGCCAGAGAACAGCTCAATAAAACCTTTAATGACCCACTTGTTCAACGCAACATCGACCTAGATATAGCTGTTCTAGAGTGCTATCACCGAGAGTTAAGTCAAATAGAATGGCTATTAGAAAAACAGGCCAAACAGCATCAACCTACATACTTTTATTTACTGCAAACCATCCCCGGTATTGGCCGCATATTAGCCTTAACCATACTCTATGAAATTGGCGATATTCATCGATTTGAATCCGTCTAAAAGTTTGCGTCTTACTCACGACTGATTAAATGCAAAGCCGAATCAGCCGGTAAAACTTACGGTACTCAAGGTAACAAAATCGGCAATGCACATTTAAAGTGGGCATTTTCTGAAGCAGCCGTTTTGTACCTAAGAGGCAATCCTGATGCTCAAAAGCTTTTGCAGCGATTTCAAAAGCGGATGAGTAAATCAAAAGCGCTTTCAGCCCTAGCACACAAACTAGGACGCACTGTCTATTTCATGCTGAAGAACGAAAAGGTGTTTGATGAACAACGATTTCTAACGGGTTAGTCACGCAACAGGATGATGATCGACGTCTAACTGGATTATTACGGAGTGTGCCGAAAACGGGTGTCAGTTGACTGATCAACAAGACCTAAAACCCGATTTCTACACCCATCACGAAGCCTGTCGCTTTGATTATCCATCCTGCTGGCGTGCATCAATACCCTGAGCGAGTGGGCTTACACCAGCGCTGAACCTGAAACTAACTGGGACTGAAAAGTAACCCGCTTTTTGAATAGGACAGATGC
>NZ_AONB01000061.1:0-1008 GCF_000585235.1 Nitrincola nitratireducens
CCTCAAACAGATCCGCCACCAGTCCATAATCGGCCACTTGGAATATCGGGGCTTCTTCATCTTTATTGATCGCTACGATCACTTTTGAATCCTTCATCCCGGCTAAGTGCTGAATCGCACCCGAAATACCCACCGCAATGTACAGATCCGGCGCGACCAACTTACCCGTCTGCCCCACCTGCATATCGTTGGGAACGTAACCGGCATCCACTGCTGCACGCGAAGCACCCACAGCCGCACCCAGTTTATCGGCCACCTTGTACAGCATGTCGAAATTCTCGCCATTGCCTAAGCCACGTCCGCCCGATACAACAATGCTGGCCGCCGTCAATTCGGGGCGATCAGATTTTGCCAAGGCTTCATGGCTAAAGCTAACATCTGCGCTTTCAAACACAGACTCTACGCGCTCAACACTGGCACTGTTACCCGTTGCTGCGACTGGATCAAAGGCGGTGCCACGAATGGTCAACACTTGCACAGACTCATCAGACTCAACCTGAGCAATCGCATTACCCGCATAAATCGCACGCTTGAAACGATTAGGGGCCTCGATTGCCAGCACATCGGAGACTTGATTCACACCAAGCAAGGCGGCAACGCGTGGCAGGACGTTTTTGCCGGTGGTGGTTGCCGCGGCCAACACATGACTGCAGCCTTGTGCTTGCTCTAGGAGTAACTGGCTCACATTTTCCGCCAACTGATGGGCATAGGCTGGCGCATCGGCCAGCAGTACTTTTTGCACCCCAACCACCTGAGCCGCCTGTTCAGCAACCTCACCACATTGATGACCCGCCACCAACAGGGTGATATCGCCACCTATCACGGTTGCAGCGGCGATAACGTTCAGGGTAACGGGCTTTAATGACTGATTGTCATGTTCTGCAAGGACTAAAATACTCATGCGATCACCTTGGCTTCATTCCGAAGTTTTTCAACTAATTCTGCGACAGACCCGACTTTAATCCCGGCACTGCGTTCCGCGGGTGGCTCAACGCCCAGCAAACGAAT
>NZ_AONB01000062.1:0-918 GCF_000585235.1 Nitrincola nitratireducens
ACCGAGTATTACATCGGTAGAGGTTTTAAATCCAAGCATTAATCCAGCTGAGTTGACAGGCAAATACATCATTTTGGATGTGCTGGCGCAGGATGCGGAGAATAACCGCTATAATATTGAGATGCAGGTCCGCCGTTACAATGCATGGGGTAAGCGCAGTGCGTATTATTTGGCGCGGATGTTGAGTGAGCAGTTGGATGCGGGGATGGATTATGCCAAGCTGCAAGCCGCGGTTGGGATCCATCTGTTGGATTTCGATTTATTTATGGACAATGAAGCTCAGCGACAGCAAGCCGTCTGGCGTTTTGAAATGCGGGATGAACAACAGCCGGACGTGCGTTTAGGGAACGAGTTGCAGGTCAATTTGATCGAATTGAAGAAGGCAGATCGATTGGAGTTGAGTTCGGGGTCTTTGAGGTTTTGGATTGAGTTTTTGGAACATTGGCAGAGTCTGGTTCAGATGGTGGATATACCTTATGAGCCAGTTAAAAAGGCAATGGAGCGATTAAAGATGATTAGTGCAGATGAAGAAGAGCGTCGGTTGGCATTTGTACGTCAACGGGCGATGCATGATGAGGCGACCTTGTTGAAGGAGGCGAGGGAGGGTGGTTTTGAGCAAGGCATTGAGCAAGGCATCGAAAAAGGTCGCCAAGCCCAAATGCGAGAAACCGCTCTCAATTTAATATCAATGAATGTTTTAACGGATGCACAGATTGCGCAGGCGTCGGGTTTGAGTGAATCAGAGGTTATGACTTTGCGAGACGATGGTAAGCACTAATCTGATATGGAAGTGTTTTATCATCTTTGGGAGATTAAGTCGAAGCATCGATTTGGTCATTCAGCTGAGTTTTAAAGCCAACCACTGATTTGTTAGTGGTGCACAAAGCCGATGGTTTATCTTAGGCACTCTAACCACCT
>NZ_AONB01000063.1:0-795 GCF_000585235.1 Nitrincola nitratireducens
AGAGCCTACATCGCCCCCTCTGGTTAAGAACCAGAATTCATTATTTTCATTCACAGGTGAAAGCATTTTTCTTTCTTCGATTATTTCTCGAATCATGTCATCAGAATATGAACGATAGGTCAGGTAAGATAATAGTTCAATGACGATGCAAGCAATTAAAAGTGCGCTGAATATAATAGGAAAAACACCAAAACTAATGGATAAAATAAGAGCAACATTTGCACCTAAGTATACAAATATTCTAAGCGCCAAGGTTCCAAGATTACTCAAATACAAGTCATCCGGCTCTGGTTTTCGAGACTGTAAAAAAGCAGTGCTAATAACGACGATTGGAACTATCATTGTCATAGCAATGTTTACTATGGTTAGCGGATGCATTACCTCTAAAAAGAAGTTCCCAAAAAGCACCATTGCGTGAACTGCTAGAAAGAAAATTAAAATATTTTTGACCATTACCCATAAAGGCTCAAATTCTGGATTTGGATTTTCCACCCAGCGCGGTCTAGTAACACCCGTACTTTCGATGGGATGATCATATTTTTGATTAATCTTCATGGCGCCACCATCATTCCCTGATACAAATCAGAATTTTGAAAGTCAGGTTGGTTAATAGTTGTGTTTGAACTCCATTCACGAAAAGCTCTCAGCGCCTTATCCTTTACACCAGAAGTATTTATAACATAGCCAATTAAAGCCCCTGCTACTGCGACAACAGCAAACCCAACTCCTGCTATCACCATAGGCGCAAGTGCAACACCAGCTGCCGCTAAGATGGTAACTCCAAACGCCGTCAAC
>NZ_AONB01000064.1:0-795 GCF_000585235.1 Nitrincola nitratireducens
TGAGCCTACATCGCCCCCTCTGGTTAAGAACCAGAATTCATTATTTTCATTCACAGGTGAAAGCATTTTTCTCTCTTCGATTATTTCTCGAATCATGTCATCAGAATATGAACGATAGGTCAGGTAAGCTAATAGCTCAATGACGATACATGAGATTAAAAGTGCGCTGAATATAAAAGGAAAAGCACCAAGATCGATTGATATAGTGATTGCGATATTTGCGCCAAAAGCAATTAGTAAACGTAACATCCAAGCACTTAGGTTACTTATATACAAGTCATCAGGTTCTTCTCCCTTAGACCTAAAAATAGCCGACACTAAAACAATAGTAGGAACAAAAAATAACAATCCAATATTAAATAGTGTCAGTGGATGCGTTAACCCTAAAATTAAACTGAACAAAAGGGGAATTGAGTGAAACGCTAGAAAAATAGCTAAAAAAAACTTTACCACTACCCATAAACCAGCATACTCAGGATTTGGATTTTCTACCCAGCGTGCTCTATCAGCACCCGTACTTTCGAGGGGGTGATCATATTCTTGATTAATCTTCATGGCGCCACCATCATTCCCTGATACAAGTCAGAATTCTGAAAGTCAGGTTGGTTAATGGTTGTGTTTGCACTCCATTCACGAAAAGCTTTAAGCGCCTTATCTTTAACACCAGATGTATTTATTACGTACCCCATTACTGCACCTACAGCGGCAACAATAAAAAAACCTGCTACTGCTATTGCCATAGGTGCAAGTGCAACACCAGCTGCTGCCATGCCGACGACCATGAGTGACGTCAAC
>NZ_AONB01000065.1:0-751 GCF_000585235.1 Nitrincola nitratireducens
AGGTACCGACAACAACGGCAACCCAGTAACAGGCACTGCTGAAGATGCACTGGACTCTACTGCATCTAACATCCAAGTGACGGCCGATGTCGATAATGCTGAAGCCACCATTGATCTATCCGGAACGACGAACAAAGTTCCAGAAGGTCAAGTGGTTCAAATTACGATCACTGACTCTGAAGGTAACACGGTCACTACCAGTGCCTCGGTTGAAGAAGATGGCCGTTACAGTGTCGATGGTGTTGATGTTAGTGAGCTTGTTGATGGTCAGTTAGACATCGTCGCTGTCACAACAGATGAAAATGGTGTTGAGATTGATGCCAATACAACAGCAGAGCTCGATGCAGTTGAATCTGCCGTTGAAGTCAGCTTCGACAATACCGATGCCAACGGCGTCATTACTGACGACGCGGACAGCGTTGTGATCAGCGGTAGCACCACAGACGTTCTGCCAGGCAGCAACACCGTTAATCTGGTGATCACGGATCAACAGGGCAATGAAGTTGTTCTGAATGACGTTGCGTTGGACGCTGATGGTAACTTCAGTGTTGAAGCCGACCTAAGCGGTTTGATTGACGGTCCATTAGACGTGGTTGCAAGCGCAACTGACAATAATGGCAACCCAATCACCGGCACAGACAACGCTGAGCTGGATGCGATTGCGGCACAAATCACGGTTGAAACCGAGGTTGATAACGCTGGCCCAACGATTGATGTGACAGGTGATACCACTGATATCCCAGTAGGTTCT
>NZ_AONB01000066.1:0-650 GCF_000585235.1 Nitrincola nitratireducens
GGTGGGTAGAGTGCCTAAGCTAAACCATCGGCTTTGTGCCCCACTAAAAAATCAGTGGTTAGCCTTAAGCCTCAACTGTTCAACCTGGCCCACACTTAAACCTGACAGCTCTGCAATCATCACATCGTCCATTTCGGTACGGACGATAAGCTTAAGTGCAGTTTCACTCATCTGTGCTTGGCGACCTTTTTCAAGGCCTTGTGCTATGCCTTGCTCTATACCTTGCTCTATACCTTGCTCAATGCCTTTTTCAATGCCTTTTTCAATGCCCTGCTCAAAACCACCCTCTCTCGCTTCTTTCAACAAGGTCGCCTCATCATGCATCGCCCGTTGACGCACAAACGCCAACCGACGCTCTTCATCATCTGCACTAATCATCTTCAATCGCTCCATTGCCTTTTTCACTGGCTCATAAGGTATATCCACCATCTGAACCAGTCTCTGCCAATGTTCCAAAAACTCGATCCAAAACCTCAAAGACCCCGAGCTCAACTCTAATCGATCTGCCTTTTTCAGTTCGATCAAATTGACCTGCAACTCGTTCCCTAAACGAACATCCGGCTGCTTTTCATCTCGCATTTCAAAACGCCAAACCGCCTGTTGCTGCTGAGCCTCATTGTCCATAAATAAATCAAAATCCAACAGATGAA
>NZ_AONB01000067.1:0-620 GCF_000585235.1 Nitrincola nitratireducens
TGTGAAAAGCGCTCCGCGGTTAAGATTTCAGACGAAATATAATAGCGAACTTGCGCATGATCAGGGATGGTTTCGCCTTCTTGTCGGAATGAAATAGCCACTCCGACACTCTTCATTCCTGGCCAATCAAATGACAAGTTTACGAACTCATCAAACACATCACTGACAACATATAATCGCGTTTCTTTACGGCCATGACTCGATTCGGTTGTACTAAAACAATCACCTTCGTACTGCAGTAAACGACTCATCGGGAAATGCTCTTTGAAAGCTTTTTCCAGACGAGGTTGATTGCCTTTTACAGCCAACAAGTAATCGGCTTCTTTATCAATGATCGCCTTAGCAATTGCACGCTGACAGCCCATCGCATCAAGTGTCACAAGGCATCCACGGATTTCTAGCAATTTTAACAACTCTGGAATCGCCGTTATCTCATTGCTTTTTTCCGCTGTTTTAAGCTGCCCAATCACCATACTATTTTCAACACAAAATGCACTAATCATATGGATTGCACCGCGCCGACGACTCTTGTCGTAAGAGCTACGAAGCGTCTTTCCATCAATCGCAATAATGCTGCCTTCCGTTAAGGTATGGCAGCTTTTCATCCATTCAGAAAAACA
>NZ_AONB01000068.1:0-508 GCF_000585235.1 Nitrincola nitratireducens
GTAAGCGATCATTCTAAGACGTTATTGACATAACAATAATAGTCATTAGCAATGCCTAACATCACTAGCCAGCTCAACTTTTAGGACTTTTTCCTATATACAATCAAGTCACTAGGCGATAAAGTTATATCAGACAGAGGGGCAATGGATGGCCGTAACTCTCAAGGTGAGAGCCTCTGTCTTCTTTCAGGATAGGATAAGTGCTGCAGGGATGCAGCGGAACCATCAACCTTACTGGGGCTTCATCTCTCGATAAAGATCCGACCGCAACGGCTGATCTGCAAACCGTTCCTTCCAAACCCTTGGTGTCAACTCCAACACTCGGCTCGCTGGATGCTCATTAACTCGCAACAGCACGTCTGTCAGATAGGTATAAGGATCGATATCATGCAGTTTACAAGTACTGATCAGGCTCTGGATAATACCTACATGTTCAGCACCCAGTTCAGTCCAGCAGAATAGCCACGCCTTTCGCCCCATCGGGATTGGACGCAGAGTTCGTTCCAGA